>JAHDYJ010000157.1 GCA_023383795.1 Burkholderiales bacterium
CTCGCCGCTGCGTGCGAGGCGATGGCGCTCGGCATCCGGCTCGGGCTCGCGCCGCAGACGATCTGCGACGTCGTCGGCGCGAGCTCCGGCGCGAGCTGGATATTCGCCGACCGCATGCCGCGCGTGCTCGCCGGCGACTACGCGCCGAGGGCGGCCCTCGACGTGCTCGCCAAGGACCTTTCGATCCTGCTCGAGGCGGCGCGCGGGGCGCGCTTCCCGGTGCCGATCGCCGCCGCCGCGCACCAGGTCTACGTGACCGCCCAGGCGGCCGGCCTCGGACGCGCCGACGACGCCGCGCTCGTCAAGCTGTACCAGGCGCTGACGGGGATTGCGCTGCCGGGAGGCGGCGGAGGCGGGTAATGGGCAATGGGTGATGGGTGACGGGTGATGGGTGATGAATGCAGCGTCCGGGATGCTTGGCCGCGCCGGGTGTGCGTCGACGCGTAGCGCATGTCGCTAGCTGCTCACCTCACCTCTCATCACCCATCACCCACCCATCACCCCGGTCAGATCCTGCGCGCCTTTCCCGCCCAGTACGGCTCGCGCATCTCGCGCTTCAGCGTCTTGCCGGCGGCGCTGCGCGGGAAGTCCGGCATGATCACCACCTCGCTCACGCGCTGGTAGCGCGCGGCGACGCGCGCGTTGATCCAGTCGCGCAGCGCCTCGGCCGAGGTCTGCGCGCCCTCGCGCAGGATCACCGCGGCGAGCGGCGTCTCGCCCCACTTCTCGTGCGGCACGCCGAACACCGCGACCTCGCGCACGTCCGGGTGCTGGGCCGCGATCTCCTCGACGTCCTTCGGGTAGACCTTCACGCCGCCGGAGTCGATCATGTCCTTCTTGCGGTCGACGAGGTAGAGGTAGCCCTCCTCGTCCACGTAGCCCATGTCGCCCGAGTAGAGCCAGCCGTCGCGGACCGCCTGCGCGGTGAGGTCGGGGCGGTTGTGATAGCCGGCCATCAGGATCGGGCTGCGGCCGACGATCTCGCCGATCGCGCGCGGCGGGCAATCCTTGCCGTCCTCGCCCACGATCCGCATCTCGGCGAACTGCGGCGGGCAGCCGACCGACCCCGCCTTGCGGACCGCGTCGGTGCGGTCGAGCACCGTGACGAAGCCCTCGGTGAGCCCGTAGAGCTCGTAGAAGCGGTCGGGCAGCTCGCGGTTCAGCCGCTCCTTGTACTCGGCGAGGAGCGGCGCGCCGAGCGACAGGATCATCTCGAGCGAGGCGAGCCGCGCCGGGTCGTACCCGCGCGCGTTGAAGAGCGCGATGATCTGCGAGGGCACCACCATGATGTGCGTGATGCGCTCGCGCTCGATCGCCGCGATCATGCCCTCGGCGTCGAACTGCCGCGCGAGCACGAACGTGCCGCCGAGATAGAACGAGGCCATCATCGTGATGAACGCGCCGTTGAACACCAGCGCGCCGGTGTGCAGCGCGCGCGACTCGGGCGTCATGCGCCACGCCGCGCCGAGCCACAGCGCGTACATCGCGCGCGTGAAGTGGCTGTGCATGATGCCCTTCGGCAGCCCGGTGGTGCCGCTGGTGTACATGATGTTGAACAGGTGGTCGGCGGCGACGCGCGCCGGCGCGAACGTCTCGGCGGCCTGCGCCGCGAGCGCCGCATAGTCGCCGTAGCCGGGCTCGGCGCCGTCGACGAGCAGGATCCGCTCGCCGAGCTCGTCGCGCATCGCCTGCAGCACCGGCACGAGCGAGCGCTGGCTGACGATGCACTTCACGCCGGCGTCGCGCGCGAGGCCCACCAGGCCGGCCGGCATCAGCAGCGGCGAGAGGGGCACGAGCACCGCGCCGATCGAGGGCACGGCCCAGTAGACCTCCAGCAGCTCGCGGCAGTTGGTCATCACGGTGGCGACCTTGTCGCCCGCGCCGATGCCGAGCCCGCGCAGGACGTTCGCGACGCGCGCGACGCGGGCGTGGAACTGCCGCCAGGTCAGCCGATCGTTCTCGAAGACGACCGCCGGGTGGTCCGGCCGGAAGCGCGCGTGATGCGCGACCAGGTGTGCGAGCTCGAGCATTGCCGTTCCTCCTCCCGGGAGAGAAGGATAGCGCAGCCGGACAGCGCAGCCGCAGCCGTCCGCCCGCCGGCGCGCGCCGCCGGGTCTCGTCAGGCGGCGCTGCGTTGCGGCTCGTGCACCGCGCCGGCGAGCGTCCCGGCCTCGACCACTGGCTTGAGCCCGGCGGGCTGCGCCGCCGGGCGCGCGGCCGCCGCCGCACGGGTCGAGATCGCCGCGGCCGCGAGCGAGGCGAGATAGGGCGTCGCCTGCGCGGCGAGGATCACGAGCCACAGCATGGCCTCGGCGTGACCCGGCCCGTAGCGCCACAGCATGCCCGCGGCGCCGAGCGCGAGCGCCCCGAACATGAGCGCCTCCTCGCGCACGACGTTGAACGCGCCGAAGCGTCCGCGCGGCTGCCATCCCTTCGTGGTCGTGATGAACTTGCCTTCCTTGCGCGCGAGCCCCTCGAAGATCCCGCGCGCGATCGCGTGCGAGAGCCCCATGCTCGCGACCGACGCGCCGATCACGTCGCGCCACCCGCACGGCACGCGCGCGCGGTAGAGCGCCGGCCCGAAGAAGGCCTTCGCGGCGAGGAACCCGAGCACCGGCAGCACGAACAGGCTGAGCGGGAGGCTGAAGAGGTGCGGCGCGGCGATCATGCCGGCGGTCCACGCGAGCGCGAGGAAGCTGAACACGAGGTGCAGCGCGTCGGCGAACCACCAGAACCAGCCGGTGAGGAAGTGGTAGCGCTGGCCGGCGGTGAGCGGACCGCGCCGCGTGAGCCAGCCCCAGCGGCGCTTCAGGATCTGCATGGCGCCGAACGCCCAGCGGAAGCGCTGCGCCTTGAACGCCCTGAAGTCGGCCGGCGTGAGGCCGCGGCCGAGCACCGCGTCGACGTACTTGATCTCGTAGCCCGCGTGCATCAACCGCAGCCCGAGCTCGGCGTCCTCGCAGATGCACCACTCCGACCACTTTCCGGCGCGCTCCAGCGCCTCGCGGCGCACCAGCGTCATGGTGCCGTGCTGGATGATCGCGTTGCGCTCGTTGCGGTGGTGCATGCCGATGCGGAAGAAGCCGTCGAACTCCCAGTTGCACATGCGCTGGAAGGCGTTCGACTCGTAGTCGCGGTGCGCCTGCGGCGCCTGGACGACTGCCACCCGCGGCGCGTCGAAATGGCCCACCAGGCTCGCGAGCCAGCCGCGGCTCACCGCGTAGTCGGCGTCCACGACGCCGACGATCTCGGTGCGCGGGTCGATCTCGCCGAGCGCGAAGTTGAGCGCGCCCGCCTTGAACCCGGGCCAGGACGGCAGGTGGAAGAACCGGAACCGCGGCCCGAGCGTCGCGACGAAGGCTTCGACCGGCTTCCACTTGGCCTCGTCCTTCGTGTTGTTGTCGATCACCAGCACCTCGAAGTTGCGGTAGTCGAGGTGCGCGAGGCTGTTCAGCGTGAGCATCACCATCTCGGGCGGCTCGTTGCAGCACGGCAGGTGGATCGACACGAAGGGCTCGCGCGCCGGCAGCCCGGCGTGCGGCGCGAACGCGCGCAGCCAGCCGCGGTTCCACAGCGTCTCGACGAACTCGAAGCCGTTCACCAGCAGCACCGCGATCATCGCTAGGAGCGCCGGCGCGAGCGCCGCGAGCATCGCCCAGTCGAGCGGATCCAGGTAGAAGGCGAGCGGCACCGACGCCGTCCACACGAGCGCCGCGGCGCACGCCTGGACGAGGAGCGCGAAGAAGGCGATGCCCTGCCAGCGGAAGCGGCGGAACCGGCTCGCGAAGAGCACGATCGGGACGAGCGCGAGGAGCGAGGCGGCGAGCGCCTTCGCGCGCCAGCGCGGATCGTCGACGATCGGGCCGCGCCAGTCGAACTTCGGCGCGCGGTACGCGTCGAACATGCCCCAGTAGGGACCGGCGCGGCCCTCGGCCGCGCTCTTCCACGGCTGGTCGAAGCCCTCCATCACGTAGTACTCGATGCGCCGGTCCTGCACCACCTCGAGGAACTCGCGCAGGAACTGCGCCTGCGCCGCCGGCGAGGCCACCGCACCGTCGCGCCGGTCGCCCTGGCTCGGCCAGCCGATCTCGCCGATGACGATGCGCTTCCTCGGGTACTTGCGCTTGAGCTCGGCGTAGCGCATGAACACGTAGTCGACGGCCTCGTGCACCGGCACGCCTTCCCAGTAGGGCAGCAGGTGCACGGTGATGAAATCGACGCGCCGCGCGAGCTCCGGATGCTTCAGCCACACGTGCCACGGCTCGGCGGTCGACACCGGCAGGCGCGTCCGCCGCTTGGCCTCGCCGATGTAGCGCACGAGCTCGTCCACCGACAGGTCGCCGCGCAGGACTGCCTCGTTGCCGACGATCACGCTGTCCACGTTGCGGTTCGACCGCACGAGCCAGCCGAGCGCGTCGAGCTCGTTGCGGTTGTTCTCGGCGCGCCGGTCCAGCCACGCGCCCGCCATGACGCGCAGCCCGCGCCTGTCGGCGAGGCGCGCGACCGCGCTGTTCTCGATCGCCGAGTAGGTCCGGATGCGGCCGGTGACGCCGGCGAGCAGCGCGAGGTCGCGGTCGAGCTCCGCTTCGTTCGGGAAGCGCCGCCGGGTCGGATCCTGGTGGCGCTGGAAGCCGCTGTACGCGACGCCCTTCACCTTGCCGGACCACTCCGGCGCCTCGACCGGCCGGTTGAAGAACGCCCAGAGGCCGTAGTTCGCCGCCGCCGCGGCCGCGGCGATCAGGACGCCGGCGAGCGCGACGCGCGCGGCGCGCCGCGCGCGCGGACGGGCCGGCGGGCGAAGCGCGGCGACGGTTTCGCGAAGAGTCTGCGGAGACATTCGGTCAGGCGCTCGGCCGTTCGGTGCGGTACGGGACGACGCCGGCGGTGCGGGCACGGCGTAGGTCGCGGATTCTGCCTCAAGCGCGGCGTTTACTCCAGATCCATTCGGCGACTCGAGCCCATGAGTTTTTGCAATGTTTGCAATGTCCGGGTACGTTGTCGGGACATGCCGACAGCCGCGCGCGTGCGTTGCCGGCAGCGTGTCGGCGTCGAACGACGTTCCGGCCGCCGTCGGCGCGCCGCGCGCCGCCGGCCGGCGATGATCCGCCGCAATCAACGCACGCGAGAGACAACGGATGACAAGGCGACTCCGGATTCCGCACCGGATTTTCGCGACGGTGGTCGCGGCGGCGGCGGCCGCCTACGGTGTGCGGCTCGGCCTGATCGAGCCCGAAGCCTTCGGCCACCTGTGCGCCGCCGGCGGACCTTGGTGGTGCGCGCCGCGCGGCTTGCTGATCGACGCCCTGCATGCGGGCGCGCTCGGGCTCGGCGCGGTCGCGTTCGGCGCGGCCGCGACGCTCACCCGGCGGACCGGCGCCGCGCTCGCCGCCGCGATGCTCGGCGCCGCGGCGCTCGTGCTCTACGACGCCGACCTCGGCGCGGTCGGGCTCCTGCTAGGCGCGCTCGCGCTCGCGCGACCGGCCTCCGACGAGCCACGGCCCGAGCACCGCGCCGCCGAGCAGTAGGCAGAGGCCGCACCAGGCGAGCGCGTGAGCGTTCGCCGCCGTCTCCTCGACGGCGATCAGCGGCGCCGCGGCCACGATCACCGCGGCGAGCAGCCGCTCCTCGGTCCCCGCCCGCCGATGCGCGCGCGACACGAGGGCGAGCAGCGCGAAGCCTGCCGCCGGGACTGCGAACAGCGCCAGCGGAAAGTCCCGGTAGCGCGCGTCGAACACGAGCATCAGGCACTGCGCCGCGGCGGCGAACAGGATGACGAAGCGCGCGAGCGCGAGCCACGCTGCGGCGTCGCCCGGCGCCGCCCGCGCGCGGACGACCTCGGCCGCCGGCCGCAGCGGGCCCGGCGCATCGGCGCCCGCGGCCGGCGCGTCGATCGCGCCCGCGATCGCGGCGCCGGCGAGGATCGCCGCGACGCCGGCGGCGGCGGTCAGCAGTCCGCCGACCGTCCATTCGAGCGCGGTGCGCGAGCTCTGGGCGAGAAAGGAGAGTTGCGCGCAGAGGACGCCCCCGGACGCGGCGCCGGCGAGGCCGGCCGCCGCGATTGCGGCCGCGCCGGGCCGCCGGCGGACGAAGGGAAGCAGGCCCGTGCCGGCGGCGAGCGCCATCAGCCCGGCGAGCACGGCCGCGACGGTCCAGCCGCGACGCCACTCCGGGTCCTCGGCGAGCGGCCCGCGCAGCGGGAACTTCGCTTCGCCTTCGGCGCCGAGGAGACCCCAGTGGCCGCCGACCGTCCCCTCGAGACCGCGCTTCCACGGCTGATCGAACGCCTCGATCAGGTTGTAGTCGATGCCGCGCGCGCCGGCGGCGACCAGGAACTCGCGGACGAACCGCGCCTGGTTGACGCGCCCGGGGACCGCGCCGGCGCGGCTGCGTCCCGCGCTCGGCCAGCCGGTCTCGCCGATCAGGATCGGCTGGCCCGGGAACGCCGCCCGCACCTCGCCGTGCACGTGCGTGAGATGGCCGACCGCCCGCTCGACCGGCACCGGGTCGTCCTCCCAGTAGGGCAGGACGTGCACGGTCACGAACGACACCGACTGCGCGAGCTCGCGGTGGCGCAGCCAGAACTCCCACACGTCGGCGTAGGTGACCGGCTGCGGCACCGCCGCGCGCACGCGCTCGATCATCGCGCGCAGCCGCGCCGGCGGCTGCTCGCGCCGCAGCAGCACTTCGTTGCCGACGATCACGGCGCGCACCGCCTCCGGCGCGCGGTTGGCGACGTCGATCGCGAGCGCGAGCTCGCGCTCGTTCGCCCGCTCGTCGCGGCCGATCCAGACGCCGAGCAGCACCTCGAGGCCGAGCGACCGCGCGATGCGCGGCACCTCCGCGAGTCCGTGGCTCACCGAGTAGGTGCGCACGCAGCGCGCGCGCTTCGCGAGCAGCTCGAGATCGGCGCGGATCTGCGGCGCGCGGATCCGGATGCCGGGCACGAACGGCGACTGTCCCGGCAGGCGATACGGCGCGTAGGACGCGCAGGCGATGCGGCCGGGCGGAGCGTCGACCGGCGACACGAGCTGGCCGCGCTGCCACCACCAGGCGAGGCACGCCGCGGCGCAGGCGGCGAGCGCCGCGAGAGCGAGTGCGCGGCGCGCCATTCCCGGGCCGTCGGCTACGGCGCCAGACGCTCGATGCGCCAGCCCGCGCCGTCGCGCCGGTAGCGGATGCGGTCGTGCAGCCGGCTCGGCCGCCCCTGCCAGAACTCGAGCTCCTCCGGCGCGAGGCGGTAGCCGCCCCAGTGCGGCGGCCGCGACGGGTTGAGCCCGTGGCGCAGCCCCATCTCGGCCGCGCGCGCCATCAGGGTGGTCTTGCCGTCGATCACCTCGCTCTGCGGCGAGGCCCACGCGCCGATGCGCGCCCCGAGCGGCCGGCTGCGGTAGTACTCGTCGGACTCGGCGGCGTCGACCATCGCCATGCGGCCCTCGATCCTCACCTGGCGCTCGAGCTCGGCCCAGAAGAAGACCAGGCTCGCGTGCGGGTTGGCGGCGATCTCGCGGCCTTTGCGGCTCCGGTAGTTCGTGAAGAAGACGAAGCCGCGCGCGTCGAAGCCCTTCAGCAGCACCATGCGCGCCGAGGGCCGCGCGAGCCCGTCGGCGCCGGCGGCCGCGGTGGCGAGCGTCATCGCGGTCGGCTCGGCGAGCTCCGAACTGAGCGCCTCGTCGAACCACGCGCGGAACTGCTCGATCGGGTCGGGCGCGACGCTCGACTCGTCCAGGCTCTCGCGCGAGTACTCGCGCCGCACGTCGGCGATGCTCTTGGTCATCCGGGCGCCCTCGTTCAGCCCGCGAGTTTAGCAAGTGGCAAGGCGCCGCCGAAGTCCGCGCCGGCGCGAGCCGTGGCAATATCGCCCGTGCCATGAGCGCGATCATCGACCACGCGCACGGGATCAGCACCGTCGACACGGTCTACGACCGGCCGCTGCAGACCTCCGCGCACATCATCGTCGAGCGCGGCCGCGCCGCGATCGTCGACACCGGCACCAGCCACGCCGTCCCCCGCATCCTCGCCGCGCTCGCGGCGAAGGGCGTGCCGCCCGAGCGCGTCGACTACGTGGTGCTCACCCACATCCATCTCGACCACGCCGGCGGGGCCGGGCTGCTGATGTCGAAGCTGCCGAACGCGCGGCTCACGGTGCACCCGCGCGGCGCGCGGCACATGGCCGATCCGGCACGGCTGGTGGCCGCGACGGTCGCGATCTACGGCGCCGAGACCATGCAGCGGATCTACGGCGAGATCCTGCCCGTGCCGGCCGAGCGCATCGTCGAGACGCCGCACGAGTCGACGGTGAGCCTCGCCGGCCGCGAGCTCGCGTTCCTCGACGCGCCGGGGCACGCGCGGCATCACGTGGTCGTCGTGGACGGCCGTTCCGGCCACATCTTCGCCGGCGACACCTTCGGCCTGTCGTACCGGGAGACCGACCGCGACGGCATGCAGTTCGTGATGCCCAGCACGAGCCCGGTGCAGTGGGAGCCCGATGCGCACCACGCGTCGGTCGACATGATGCTCGCGCGCCGGCCGGAGGCGATCTACGTCACCCACTTCGGCCAGGTGCGCGACGTGCCGCGGCTGGCTGCGGACTTGCACCGCCTGGTCGACGCGCACCGCGACCTCGCGCTCGCCTGCCGCGACGCCGGTCCCGAGCGGGCGGCGCGGCTCGCGGCCGGCGTGCGCGAGATCGTGCTCGCCGAGGCGGCGCGCCAGCGCTGGCCGCTCGCGCGCGAGGCCGTGCTCGAGCTGTTCGCGCTCGACATCGACCTCAATGCGGAAGGCCTCGCCGCCTGGCTCGATTCGGGCCGGTAGGCGAACGCGGGCGGTCAGGGCGCCGCCGGCGCGGCGGTGCGGCGCGCCTCGTACACCTGCAGATGGCAGTAGGCCGCGGCGAGCAGGCGCGCGTCGAGGCCGGCCGCCCGCGCCCGCTCGAGCATGTCGCC
>JAHDYJ010000158.1 GCA_023383795.1 Burkholderiales bacterium
CGTAACCCTCCTTCCGCGGGGAACGAGACGAACAGGAGGGAACCCACCCGGGTTCTTTCCCGTAACAGTCAGTGGAAGTCGCGCGAGCGGGTCGCGAGCCGGCCGAGGAGGTCGCTGTGGTCGGCGAGCCGCCGCGCGACGAGATGCACCACCTCGCCCTCGCGCTCCACCGTCCCGTAGACGCCCATCAGCCGCGCGCCGAGCAGCTCGCGGCGCTGCCGGTCGCTCAGGCTGCGCCAGACGATCACGTTGATCGAGCCGGTCTCGTCCTCGAGCGTCACGAACACGACGCCGGAGGCGGTATCCGGACGCTGCCGGCCGATCACGATCCCGGCGGTGCGCGCGGCGCGACCGTGCGGCGCGGCGTGGATCTCGGCGGCGGTCGCGAGGCGCATGCGCGCGAGCTGCGGCCGCAGCAGCGCGAGCGGGTGGCGGCCGAGCGTGAGCCCGACGCTCGCGTAGTCGGCGGCGAGTCGCTCGCCCTCGCTCGGCGCCGCAAGCGCGGGATCCGCCTCGACGAACGGCGCGTCGCGCAGGAGGTGCGGGGCGGTCTCGGCGCCGGCGACGTGCCAGTAGGCGAGCCGCCGGTGGCCGGCGAGCGCGGCGAGCGCATCGGCGGCCGCCAGGCACTTCAGCTCGCGCCGGTCGAGCGCGGTGCGCCGCGCGAGGTCGTCGACCGACGCGAAGGGCCGCTCGGCGCGTGCGCGGACGATGCGCTCGGCGGCGGCCTGCGGCAGGCCCTTCACCATCCGCAGTCCGAGCCGCACTGTGGGTGCTGAAGCGCCGGGCTCGAGCGTGCAGTCCCACGCGCTCGCCGTCGCGTCGACCGGCCGCACCTCGACGTTGTGGCGCCGCGCGTCCTGCACGAGCTGCGCCGGCGCGTAGAAGCCCATCGGCTGGCTGTTGAGGAGCGCGGCGCAGAAGGCCGCGGGCTCGTAGCGCTTGAGCCACGCCGAGACGTACACCAGCAGCGCGAAGCTCGCGGAGTGCGACTCGGGGAAGCCGTACTCGCCGAAGCCGAGGATCTGGCGGTAGATCTGGTCGGCGAACGCCTCGCTGTAGCCGCGCGCACGCATGCCTTCCTTGAGGCGTCGCTCGAACGGCTCGAGGCCGCCCTTGCGCCGCCAAGCCGCCATCGCGCGGCGCAAGCGGTCGGCCTCGCCCGGCGTGAATCCGGCGGCGACCACCGCGAGCGCCATCACCTGCTCCTGGAAGATCGGCACGCCGAGCGTGCGGCTGAGCACCGATCGCACCGCCTCGCTCGGATAGGTGACCGGCTCGAGCCCCTGCCGCCGCCGCAGGTACGGATGCACCATGCCGCCCTGGATCGGGCCGGGCCGCACGATCGCCACTTCGATCACGAGATCGAAGAAGCAGGCGGGCCTGAGCCGCGGGAGCATCGACATCTGCGCGCGCGACTCGATCTGGAACACGCCGACGGTGTCGGCGCGGCCCACCATGTCGTAGACGCCGGGATCCTCCGCCGGCACGTCGGCGAGCGCGAACGGCCTGCCGCGGTATTCGCCGACCAGGTCGAGCGCCCGGCGGATCGCCGAGAGCATGCCGAGCGCGAGCACGTCCACCTTGAGCAGCCCGAGCGCGTCGAGGTCGTCCTTGTCCCACTGGATGACCGAGCGGTCGGGCATCGCCGCGTTCTCGATCGGCACCAGGCGCGAGAGCCGGTCGCGTGCGATGACGAAGCCGCCGGTGTGCTGCGAGAGATGGCGCGGGAAGCCGATCAGCGTGCCGACCAGCGCGACGAGGTGCTCGATCACCGGGCTCGCCGGGTCGAGGCCCGCTTCGCGCAGGCGCTCGGGCAGCGCCCGGCGCCCGTCCCACCAGGCGAGCGAGCGCGTCAGCCGGTCGACCTGCGCGGCATCCAGGCCGAGCGCTCTTGCGACGTCGCGCACCGCGCTCTTCGCACGGTAGGTGATCACGGTGGCGGCGAGCGCGGCGCGGTCGCGGCCGTACTTGGCGTAGATGTGCTGGATCACCTCCTCGCGCCGCTGGTGCTCGAAGTCGACGTCGATGTCGGGCGGCTCGTTCCGCTCGCGCGAGATGAAGCGCTCGAAGAGCATCGACATGCGCGCCGGGTCGACCTCGGTGATGCCGAGGCAGTAGCACACCGCCGAGTTCGCGGCCGAGCCGCGCCCCTGGCACAGGATGCCGCGGTCGCGCGCGAAGCGCACGATGTCGTGGACGGTCAGGAAGTAGGGCTCGTAGCCGAGCTCGGCAATGAGCGCGAGCTCGTGCCCGGTCAGCTTGCGGACGTGCTCCGGCGCGCCGCCGGGGAAGCGCCACGCGAGCCCCGCCTCGGTGAGCTTGCGCAGGTGCGAGGCCGGCGTTTCGCCGACCGGCACCAGCTCCTCGGGATACTCGTAGCGCAACTCGTCGAGCGAGAACGTGCAGCGCTCGGCGACGCGAAGCGTCTCGGCGAGGAGCCCGGGCGGATAGAGCTGCGCGAGGCGCAGGCGCAGGCGCAGGCTGCGCTCGGCGTTCGGGTGCAGCGCATGTCCGCAGGCGTGCACCGGCCGCCCGAGCCGGATCGCGGTGAGGGTGTCCTGCAGGCGCCGGCGCGAGCGCACGTGCATGTGCACGTCGCCGGCGGCGACGAGCGGGAGGCCGCTCGCGCGCGCGGCCGCACGCAGCTGCGCGAGCGCGGCGCGGTCGTCCGGCCCGCACAGGAGCTCCGCGGCGATCCAGGCGCGGCCCGGGAAGCGCTCGCCGAGCCAGCGGGCGTCCGTCGTCGATCGGCGATCGGTAGCGGGTGATGCACGGGCGCCGGGCGCCGCTGCTTCGGGGAGGAGAATGGCGAGGCAGTCCGCCAGGCCGTCGTCGAGGTCGGCGCGGGTGAGGCGGTAGCTGCCCTTGGCGGCGTTGCGCCGCCCGCGGGTGACGAGCTCGGCCAGGTTGCCGTAGCCGGTCCGGTTCTGCGCGAGCAGCACGAGCCGCGGGCCGTCCGCGAGTCCGAGCTCCGCGCCGACGACGAGCTTGAGGCCGGCGTCCTTCGCTGCGATGTGCGCGCGCACGACGCCGGCGAGCGAGCACTCGTCGGTGAGCGCGAGCGCCGCGTAGCCGAGCGCCGCGGCGCGCGCGACGAGCTCCTCCGGATGCGACGCGCCGCGCAGGAACGTGAAGTTCGACAGGCAGTGCAGCTCGGCGTAGGCCGGCAGCGCGGGGATCGGCAGGGCGGAGGCGGGGGGCATTCGGGCCGACGGGACCGCAAGGACTGTATGAAAATACACTCATGCGGGCGCGCCGGCAACAAAGAAAAGGCCCCGGCGGACCGGGGCCTCGCGGTGTGCCGGCGGGCGCTCAGTCCGGCAGCACGACGGTGTCGATGACGTGGATGACGCCGTTGGTGGCGACGATGTCGGTCTTGATGACGTTGGCGTCGTTCACCTTCACGCCGGCGGAGGAGGCGGCCACGTCGAGCATCCCGCCTTGCACGGTTTTCACCGCACCGGGCTTGACGTCGGCGGCCATGATCCGGCCGGGGACGACGTGGTAGGTCAGCACCGCGGTGAGCTTCTCCTTGTCCGCGAGCAGCGCGTTCAGCTGATCGGCCGGGATCTTCGCGAACGCTGCGTCGGTCGGGGCGAACACCGTGAACGGGCCGGAGCCTTTGAGCGTTTCGATGAGGCCGGCTTGGGTCAGCGCCTTGGCGAGGGTGTTGAACTGCCCGGCCGCAACGGCGGTGTCGATGATGTCTGCGCGGGCCGCCGAGGTTGTTGCCTTGGTCATTCCATAGCTACCGTCGCTGCTGATCGCGGCACCAGTTGCCCCGAATAGAGCGCTGGCTACCGCAGTTGAAATAAAAATACGCTTTGTAAAAGACACTTATAGTCTCCTTGTAAGAAATAAGATTAGATCAAGGTGAGTCCGGATGATCCCGAACTATGTCTAGGACAAAATGACGACTCGGGTAGTTCCCCGGTGTCTGCGGGTATTACGCGAACAGCCCGTGGAGATACCAGTTCACCCCGTCCGGACCGGACGGGCGGGGCCGGAAGATCCAGACCAGCGCCCGATCGGGCGTTTGCGCGATGAAGTAGTCGCGCGCGACGTCGTCTCCGTCCCACCAACCGGACTCGATGCGCTCCGGACCGGCGAGAAGCGCGAGCGGGCCGCCGTGATGCGGTACCGAGTCGATCTCGGCCAGCGGGCGCGGCTGCGGCAGCAGCCAGAAGGGGCGCGGAGCGCCCGGAATGCAGCGCGGAGGACCGGCGGCGTACCCCTCGCGCGGCGCAGCGGCGCTCGACTGCCGGCGGGCGGGCGCCGGCTGCCCACGCGCGGGCTCGCTTCGGCGCGACGCGCGCTCCGGACGGTGATCCGGCACGGCCGCCACGCCGTGCACCGCCGCGGCGCCGAGCCGCGCGCGCAGGCGCTCGACGAGCTGTGCCCAGTCGTCCGCCGCGCCGCCGACGGCGCCGCCGAACAGCGCGCGCGGCTCGCCGGCGAGCGGCTCGATGTCCGCGGCGGCGAGCGTGATCGCGCGCACCGGCGCGCGCAGGCCGACCGTGGCGAGCCGCTCGCGCGCGAGGCGCGTGAAGTGCTCCGCGTCGCGGCTCGGCGCGACGAGGCCGATCGCGACCTCGGTGGCGGGCGCATCGCGATGGAAGAGCCGCAGGACGAGCCGCCGGACGCCGCCCGCGCGCGCCGCGAGAAAGCCGGCGAGCTGCACGACGAGCCGCCGCGCGGCGAAGACGAGCATCTCGGCCTGGCTGACCTCGGCGGCGAGCTCGAGCCGGGCGTGAAAGCGCGGCGGCGGCGTGAAGAACGTGCGCGGGTCCGGGCGCCGTCCGAGGGCGCGATCGATCTCCTCGAGGAGACCGCGGCCGAAGCGGCGGGCGACGCCGTCGCGCGGGAGCCGCTCGAGATCGCCGATCGTCTCCGCGCCGATCGCGGCGAGCGCTGCGAGCGTGTCGGCGTCGCAGTCGAGCAGGCGGACCGGGAGATCCTCGAGACCGGCCGCCAGCCGCGCGGAATCGAGCGCGGTCTCGCGTCCGGCGCGCGCGAGCCAGATGGCACTCTTCGCGGTGGGGGCGCAGGCGATGCACGCGGTGAAGCCCATTGCGTCGAGCCCTTGCCGGAGCGCGGCGAGGATCGGCGCGAGCCCGCCGAAGAGCCTGAGGCTTGCCGAGACCTCGAGCGACAGTGCGCTGAAGAACGGCACGCCGGCGAAGCGCGCCGGCTGCGCGGACGCGAGCTCGAGCGCCACGCTCGGCGTGAACTGCGCCGCCCAGCCGGCGAGCGCGAGCAGCGCCTCGGTCTCGCCCGCCGGATCGCGCGCTCGCACGGCGAGATTCGGCGCGAGCGCGCCGGCCGCGGCGAGCGTGTGCCCGGGCGCGACGCCGCGTGCCGCCGCGCGCGCATCGCAGACGAGGATGCGGCCGTCCTGCGCGACTGCGCAAGGCTCAGGCGTGGGCGCGCCGAGAATCTCGAGCGGCAGCTGCGGAAGGCTGATCGCGATCCACTGCATGGTCGGCGGGGTCCGCGGCCGCAGGCCGCGCGACGATCGGTTGCTGGAGCAGGACCGGCGCGGCGAGCGGCGCGCCGCGGCGCTTGAGGACGTGCACCGCGAGCCCGCCGTTCGCGGTGTCGAGCGCGAGGCGCAGCGGCGCCGGCGACGCTTCCGCGCGGAGCTGCGGCGCGCGGAACAGCACGGCGAGGCCCTCGCCCTTCTCCGCGGCGAGCTGCAGGCGGCGCAGGTCGGGATAGCGCGCCGCGGCCGGCCACGCGAGCACCGCACCGCAGGCGGCCGCGCGCAGCGCCTGCTCGGTCGCCCACAACGTCTCCTGCGGCGAGCGGGTCCGGACGACGAGCAGCCGCGCGGGATCGATGCCGGCCGCCGCGAGCGCCGGCGCGTAGGGCAGGTGGGGCGGCGCGATCCAGGCGAGGCAGCGGCCGCCGCGCGAGAGCCCGGCGAGCGCCGGCCCGAGCAGACGCAGCTCGCCGATGCCCTCGTGCCGCGGGAGGATCTCCACGAGGCAGCCGGTCGGCCAGCCGCCGCCGGGCAGCGCGGCGTCGAGCGCCGGAAAGCCGCTCGTGATGCTCGGCGCGGCGCCGGCGGGCGCGGCGCCGCGCCAGACGTCGGTGCGCTCCAGGATCGCTTGCAGGAGCGAGGACATGATGCGCGCTACCCTGCGCCCCCCCACCCCCTTGGAGGGGGAAGGGTGAAGGAATTGCGCTACGCGGTTGCGGGCGCTACAACGCCTTGCCGGTGCGGATCACGCCCACGCCGATGCCCTCGATGGCGAACTGCTCCTCGCGGGTGTCGACCACGATCGGGGCGTAATCCGGGTTCTCGGCCACGAGCTCCACGGTGGCGCCGCGGCGGCGCAGGCGCTTCACGGTGACCTCGTCGGCGAGCCGCGCCACCACGATCTGGCCGGAGCGCGCCTCCGCGGCGCGATGCACGGCGAGCAGGTCGCCGTCGAGGATTCCTGCGTCGCGCATGCTCATGCCGCGCACCTTCAGCAGGTAGTCGGCGCGCGGCTGGAAGAGCCCGGGATCGATCTGGTAGCGCCCCTGGATGTTCTCTTCGGCGAGGATAGGCGCGCCGGCCGCGACGCGGCCGACGAGCGGCATGCCGAGCGGCGCCTTGAGCAGGATGCCGCGCGCGGTGCCGTCGAGGATCTCGATCGCGCCCTTGCGCTCGAGCGCCCGCAGGTGCGCCTCGGCGGCGTTCGGCGAGCGGAAGCCGAGCACCCGGCAGATCTCGGCGCGGGTCGGCGGAAAGCCGCTCGACTCGATCGACTCCCGGATGAGCTGCAGGATCTCGGCCTGCCGGCGGGTGAGGTCGTTCATCGTGCCCCCTCGCCCGGTGTCTCTTGCGGCGCTTCTTGCGACATCTCCACTGCCTCGGTGCGCCGGAGCGCCGGACGCGGATCGGCCGCCGGCGCTCCGCCGGCGGCGAAGCCGCCGTCCCGTTCGTCCGCAATTCGCCCCGGCTCGTCCCACAGACAGAGCTGGAACGAGGAATCGATTGGTGCGCGGCGTCTCATGCGTGCTCCCGGGTGCGACGGTTCAGGATCTCGCTGCGTACTGCGGCAGCCGCTCGCCGGCGCGCGGCGCGCCGCCCGCGCGCACGCCCGCGGGCATCGGTACCTTGCCGAGCTTCGCGAGCCGCGCCTCGATCGCGAACCGGCTGCGGCCGTGGGCGGCGGCGAGCGCGTCCAGAGGCTGCCCGGCATCGAAGTCGGCGGCGAGCGACGCGTCCTCCTCGGACGACCAGGGCTTGCCGGCGTTGCCGCGGATGCTCCGCGGCTTGTGCTCCGCCCGCGACAGGGCCGCCTCGAGCGCCCGGATCGCATGGAAGAGGGCGCGCACCGTGTCGGGCTGCTGATAAGGGCTGCCGGCAGGAAATGCCGCGCCGCTCGCGGGGTCGGCGCCGTCCGCCAGCGCCTGCAGGATCGCGAGCGCGCGCTCGTCGCTCATGGCGCCGGCCGTCGCGCGCATCGTTTCGGATGTCGTCTTGGATGTTGCTTCGGAGGTCGTTTCGTGCGCCATCGCATGGCTCCCGTGTCAGCGCCATACCCCAGGGCCTGATTTTTATACAGTATCCGGCGGTCGCGCAAGCGGAATCTGCGGCGCTGTCCGATCGCCGCCCAACGCCCTGTTTTTTCATGGGGTTTGCGTGCCTGGGCGGCTCGGCTGCGCTATACTCGGATCAAGCGCGCGCCACCGGCGCGCCGACCACGACCACGACAAGGCATGGGCAAGAAGATCAAGACCGGCTACGAGTCCGAGACCACCCGGCTGATCCGCGCGGTGATCGCGGAGGACCCGCGCATCGCCGAAGAGCAGCGCAAGGGCCGCTCGCTCTGGTGGGACAAGAAGCTCGATCTCGACCACCTGCGGCGCGCGCGCGAGTCGAAAGTGCCGCAGAAGGGTTACGTCTATCAAACCGAGGAGTAGGAGAAGCCGCTTCTCCTCGTACTGTCGCGCGGTCGCGCTGGCGGCCGCGCTCGCGCTCGCGGGTTGCACGCCGGAGGCGCAGCTCGCGCTGCAGGCGGCGCAGATGCTGTCGCCGGTGTTCGTCACGCTGATGAACAACCTGCGCGGCATGTCCCGCACGAACCAGGACAAGCTCGCCGAGTTCGAGGCGAAGCGCGATTGGGACGGGATGATCGCCTTCGCGCAGCAGAACCTGCAGGTGGACTCGAGCAACCCCGACTGGTGGACGGTGCTCGGGTACGCTTACTCGCAGAAGGCCGAGTACGAGAAGGCGGCCGACGCGTTCGCCCAGGTGGTGCGCTACAGCCCCGACCAGATCGAGGGCTACAACCTGCTCGCCGAGGCGTACCGCATGATGGGGCAGCACGAGCGCGCGATCCGCACGCTCGATCGCAGCCTGCTGATCGACCGCGAGTCGCCGGTCACCTACTTCCTGATCGCCGAGAACTTCGGCGCGCTCGGCCGCACCGAGCGCGCGGTGGAGTACTACGAGCAGGCGCTGCGGCGCGACAACCGGCTGGTGCAGGCCTGGTACGGGCTCGGCGTCGCGTACGCGCGGCTCGGCCGGACGGCCGAGTACGAGCAGGTGGTGCGCAGCCTGCGCGAGCTCTCGCCGCCCTACGCCGAGCGGCTCGCGCAGTTCCAGCCGCGCGCGGTCGGTGACCGCGTCCCGCGAACGGCTCCCCCATCCCGGTAACGAGGGTAACGGGAGGAAGCCCGTGTGGGTTTCCTCCTGTTCGTCCACACCAGCGGAAGGAGGGTAACGGGAGGAAGCCCGTGTGGGTTTCCTCCTGTTCGTCCACACCAGCGGAAGGAGGGTAGCGGGAGGAAGCCCGTGTGGGTTTCCTCCTGTTCGTC
>JAHDYJ010000159.1 GCA_023383795.1 Burkholderiales bacterium
TCAACGAGCACATCGAGCAGATGCGGCTGTCGGCGACCAAGTCGCTGCTCGAGCGCGAGGACGCGGTGATCGTGGCGACCGTGTCGTGCATCTACGGCATCGGCGACCCGGTCGACTACCACGGAATGATCCTGCACCTGCGCGAGCGCGAGCGGGTGTCGCAGCGCGACGTCATCGCCCGCCTGGTGGCCATGCAGTACGAGCGCTCCGAGCTCGATTTCCGGCGCGGCACGTTCCGCGTGCGCGGCGACGTGCTCGACATCTTCCCGGCCGAGCACTCCGAGACCGCGCTGCGGGTCACGCTGTTCGACGACGAGGTCGACAGCCTGATGCTGTTCGACCCGCTGACCGGGCGCACCCATCAGCGCGTCGCGCGCTTCACCGTCTACCCCTCGAGCCACTACGTCACCCCGCGCGCGACCACGATGCGGGCGATCGAGGCGATCAAGGCCGAGCTGAAGGAGCGCATCGACTTCTTCGTCACGGAAGGCAAGCTGGTCGAGGCGCAGCGCATCGAGCAACGCACTCGCTTCGACCTCGAGATGCTCGCCGAGATGGGGTTCTGCAAGGGGATCGAGAACTACTCGCGGCACCTCTCGGGACGCAGGGCCGGCGAGCCGCCGCCGACGCTGATCGACTACCTGCCGCAGAGCGCGCTGATGATCATCGACGAGAGCCACGTCACGATCCCGCAGCTCGGCGGGATGTACCGCGGCGACCGCTCGCGCAAGGAGAACCTGGTCGACTACGGCTTTCGCCTCCCCTCGGCGCTCGACAACCGCCCGCTCAAGTTCGAGGAGTTCGAGCAGGTCATGCGCCAGACCTTCTTCGTGACGGCGACGCCCGGGCAGTACGAGCTCCGGCGGTCGGCGCAGGTGGTGGAGCAGGTGGTGCGGCCGACCGGTTTGGTCGACCCGCAGCTCGAGGTCCGGCCCGCCTCGACCCAGGTGGACGACCTCCTGTCGGAGATCACGCTGCGCGCGGCGCGCGACGAGCGGGTGCTCGTCACCACGCTCACCAAGAAGATGGCCGAGGACCTGACCGAGTACCTCGGCGAGCACGGCGTGCGCGTGCGCTACCTGCACTCCGAGGTCGAGACGGTCGAGCGCGTCGAGATCATCCGCGACCTGCGGCTCGGCGAGTTCGACGTGCTGGTCGGCATCAACCTGCTGCGCGAGGGGCTCGACATCCCCGAGGTGTCGCTGGTGGCGATCCTCGACGCGGACAAGGAGGGCTTCCTGCGGTCGGACCGCTCGCTGATCCAGACGATCGGCCGCGCCGCGCGGCATATCAACGGCACCGCGATCCTCTACGCCGACACGATGACCGAGTCGATGCGGCGCGCGATCGACGAGACCGAGCGGCGCCGCGCGAAGCAGATCGCGTTCAACGCGCAGCACTCGATCGTGCCGAAGGGCGTCTCGAAGCGGATCAAGGACATCATCGACGGCGTCTACGACGCCGACGAGTCGCGCGAGAGCCTCAAGGCGGCCGAGGAGCAGGCGCGCTACGAGGCGATGACCGAGCGCCAGCTCGGCCGCGAGATCAAGCGGCTGGAGAAGCAGATGCTCGACTACGCGCGCAACCTCGAGTTCGAGCGTGCGGCCGAGGCGCGCGACCGCCTGGTCGAGCTGAAGAGGCGCGCGTTCGGCGTGGACGCCGAGTCGGACGAGTCCGGGCGGCTGCGGGCGGCGGGATAGAGCGGTGAGACGGGTCCTGTTCGTCTGCACCGGCAACATCTGCCGTTCGCCGACGGCCGAGGCGGTGTTCGTGCGCCTGGCCGCCGAGGCGGGCGTCGGGCACCTCGTCAGCGCCGATTCGGCCGGCACGCACGGCTACCACGTCGGCGAGCCGCCGGACGCGCGGGCCCAGGCGGTCGCCCGTGCGCGCGGCTACGAGATGTCGCACCTGCGCGCGCGCAAGATCGTGCCGGCGGACTTCGTCGCGTTCGACCTGATCCTCGCGATGGACCGCGGCCATCACGAGGTTCTCGGGCGCCTCGCGCCGCCGGCCGAGGCGCGCAAGATCGCGCTGATGCTGTCGTACGCGCGGCGCGCGCAGACGCTAGAGGTGCCCGACCCGTACTACGGCGGGCCGGGCGGCTTCGAGCACGTGCTCGATCTGCTCGAGGACGCGGCCGCGGGATTGCTCGACGCGGTGCGCGCCGAGCTCGCCCGCGGCCCGGGATAGGGGACCGGGGCCGCGCGTTCGCGGAGCCTCGTCCCGGAGCGGGAGGCGCCCGCAGGCCCCTCCTGCGGCGTGTCGCTAGAGCGGCTGGTCCGAGCTGCGCGTCTCGACCTGCACGAGCGGCTCGTCCTGCGCGACCGGGGTCGGACGCCGCTCGCGCGGCGCGCGCGGCGCGGGCGCGGGCGCCTCGACGGGCTCGGCCGCCTTCGCCTTGCTCGGATCGGTTTCGATCAGCACGAGGCCGCTCTCGCGCAGCGCCTCGTCGAGTTCGGGCTGAGGCGCCGGTGCCGGTGCAGCACTCGCCGCGACGACCTCCACCGGCGGCCTGACCGAGACCTGCGGCGCAGGGGCGGCCGGCTCGGTTCACCCCCCGGCCCCTGGGGGGGGCGCCCGGGGCGGGGGCGGGTGGGACCCCCCGCCCCCGGGGGGCCCGGGGGCGGGGGGGGCCCGCCCCCCCCCCCCCGCCGGCGCCACGACGGCCTCCTCGCGCTCGAAAGGCTCGCTTACCGACGCATCGAAGAACGCCGGCGCTTCCGCTGCCGGCGCCGGTGCGACCGGCGCGCTCTCGACGCGACGGGACTCGCCGGACACCGGTTCGACCGGAGCGGCTGCAATCGCCGCTACGCCGGCCGCGGCCTCGGGACGCGGCTGCTGGGCGCCGCGCTCGCCGCGGTCGCCGCCGCGCCCGCGGCGGCGGCGCCGTCCGCCGCGGCGTTCAGCCTCGGCCGCCTGCTGACCATCGGCCGCCGCCGCGACGCCCTGCGGCTGCGGCGGTCGGGCCTCGAGTTCGGGCCGGCGCTGGCGCTCGTCGCGGCGCTCGCCACGCTCGGCACGTTCTCCCCGCTGCTGCTGGCGCCCCTCGCGCGGCTGCTCGCCCATGCGCTCGCGGCGCTCGCCGCCGCCGGGCTGCTGCTGGCGCTCCTGCGGCCGTTGACCCTGCGGCCGGCCTTCGTGCCGATCGCGCCGCTCGGAACGATCGCGCCCGCGGTCGCGACGCTCGCCGCGACGCTCCCGATGGTCACGGTGCTCGCGGTGCTCGCGGCGCGGCTCGCCGCCCGCGGTGCGCACGGGCGCTGCGGGCGCCGGTGCGCCGGGGGCGGGGCGCCGGACCCAGCCTAAGATCTTGTCGATGCTGCCGACGTGCGCGGCGGCGGCCGCGGCCGCGACCGGCGCCGCGGCAGGAACCGGCTGCGCGGGCATCGGCGCCGGCTGCTCGGGCGTCACGCCCTTCACCAGCGCCTCGGGCCGCGCGGGCTTCGCCTCCGGCGCGAGGAGCTTCTTCTCCTCCTCGGCGGGCGCCTCGACCAGTCGGTAGCTCGGCGGCAGGACGCCCTCCTGGTTGAGGTCGTCGTGGCGCAGCCGCTCGATCTTGTAGTTCGGCGTCTCGAGATGGATGCTCGGCAGGACGACGATGTTCACCTTGAGGCGCGCCTCGAGCGCGTGGATGTCGTCGCGCTTCTCGTTCAGGAGGAACGTGCCGACGTCGACGGGCACCTGGACGTGCACGGCCGCGCTGTTCTCCTTCATCGCCTCCTCCTGCAGGATGCGCAGGATGTGCAGCGCCGAGGACTCGATCGAGCGCACGTGGCCGGTGCCGTTGCAGCGTGGGCACGGCTGGTGGCTCGTCTCGCCGAGGCTCGGCCGCAGCCGCTGGCGCGAGAGCTCCATCAGCCCGAAGCGGGAGATCTTGCCCATCTGCACGCGCGCGCGGTCGAAGCGCAGCGCCTCGCGCAGCCGGTTCTCCACCTCGCGCTGGTTGCGCTGGCTCTCCATGTCGATGAAGTCGATCACGATGAGCCCGCCGAGGTCGCGCAGCCGCAGCTGTCGGGCGAGCTCTTCGGCCGCCTCGAGGTTGGTCCTGAGCGCGGTCTCCTCGATGTCGGCGCCCTTGGTGGCGCGCGCCGAGTTGACGTCGATCGAGACGAGCGCCTCGGTGTGGTCGATCACGATCGAGCCGCCGGAGGGCAGCGCCACCTGGCGCGAGTAGGCCGAGTCGATCTGATGCTCGATCTGGAAGCGCGAGAAGAGCGGGACGTCGTCGCGGTAGCGCTTCACGCGCTGGACGTTGTCCGGCATCACGTTGCCCATGAACGCGACGGTCTGCTCGTGGATCGAGTCGGTGTCGATCAGGATCTCGCCGATGTCGGGCTGGAAGTAGTCGCGGATCGCGCGGATCACCAGGCTCGATTCCTGGTAGATCAGGTAGGGCGCGGGGTTGGCGCGATCGCCCACCCGCAGGGTGGCGCCGCGCTTGCGCGCCTCCTCGACCTCCTCCTCGGTCCAGCGGTGCGGCTCGGCCGCCTCGACGATCTTCTCCCACAGCTTGAGGAGATAGGTGAAGTCCCACTCGAGCTCCTCGTAGCTGCGGCCGATGCCGGCCGTGCGCCCGATGATGCTCATACCCTGCGGCACGGGGAGGCGATCCATCGCCTCGCGGAGCTCGTTGCGATCCTCGCCCTCGACGCGGCGCGACACGCCGCCGCCGCGGGGGTTGTTCGGCATCAGGACGAGATAGCGTCCGGCGAGGCTGATGAACGTCGTGAGCGCGGCGCCCTTGGTGCCGCGCTCGTCCTTCTCGACCTGGACGATGACCTCGGTGCCCTCGGCGACGGCGTCCTGGATGCGGGCGCGGCCGGGGTCGACGGAGGCCTTGAAATAGCTGCGGGCGATCTCCTTGAAGGGCAGGAAGCCGTGGCGCTCGGCGCCGTAGTCGACGAATGCCGCTTCGAGGCTGGGTTCGACCCGGGTGATGACTCCTTTGTAGATGTTGCCCTTGCGTTGTTCCTTGCTGGCCGATTCGATGTCGAGGTCAATCAGCTTCTGGCCATCGACGATCGCGACACGGAGTTCCTCGGCCTGTGTCGCGTTGAACAGCATGCGTTTCATGTAGTTCTTCTCCTGCGCGCGGGCAGGACAAACCAACGCTGCTGAAGATCGCTGTCCTCAGGTGTGCGTCTTTAGCGTCATTCCGGAATCGGTTCTCGCGGAGGTTGGCTGGTTGTGTCGTTCCGGTCCCGGCGCCGGGTGCCGGCGGGGGCCACGGGATCTGCCGCTCGTTTGTGAGTTGTGGCGCGCTTATCCATTAACATCGCTACTTCTGGTGAGCGAAATTAACCAGCTGGCGGCGACCGGGACGTGATCACCGGTCTGGCGCCGCAGCCCGCGTTTCCGCGCTCGAGATCGCGGCGCGAGCGGCGGGTAAGCCGCGCGGCCGCATTGCCGCGAAACCGCTGTCAGCGTTGATAGTATAAGCAGAATGAATGAGTTAGGCAACGCCCGCGCGCGGGTCGTCGCGATCGACGAGGCCAGCGCGGGCCAGCGTGTGGACAATTTCCTGCTGCGGGAGCTGAAAGGCGTTCCCCGCAGCCACGTGTACCGGCTGGTCCGCTCGGGTGAGGTCCGGGTCAACAGCCGCCGGGTGGACGTCACCTACCGGCTGCAGAGCGGCGACCGCGTCCGCGTGCCGCCCGTGCGCACCGCGGCCGCCGCGCCCCGGCCGGCGCCGGCCCGCCCGGTCGAGTTTCCGGTGGTGCTCGAGGACGATGCGCTGCTGGTGATCGACAAGCCGGCGGGCGTCGCGGTGCACGGCGGCAGCGGCGTGAGCGCCGGGGTGATCGAGCAGCTGCGCGCGGCGCGCCCCGCCGCGCGCTTCCTCGAGCTCGTCCACCGCCTCGACCGGGACACCTCCGGGCTGCTGATCGTGGCCAAGAAGCGCCCGGCGCTGCTCGCCATGCACCGTGCGCTGCGCGAAGGGGCGGTCGACAAGCGCTACCTCGTGCTGGTGAAGGGCCGCTGGACGCGCGCGGCGCGCGACGTCGCGCTGCCGCTGCGCCGCTACCTGACCGCCGCCGGCGAGCGGCGCGTGAGCGTGAACGCGGCCGGCCAGGCCTCGCGGACGCGCTTCGAGCTCGAGCGCCGCCTCGACGGGTTCTCGCTTCTCGCGGCGACGATCGAGACCGGCCGCACGCACCAGATCCGCGTGCAGCTCGCGCACCTCGGGTTCCCGGTCGCCGGCGACGACAAGTACGGCGACTTCGAGCTGAACCGCACTCTCGCGCGCCGCGGGCTGCGGCGGATGTTCCTGCACGCCGAGCGGCTGTCGTTCGCGCACCCGCGCACGGGCGAGCGCGTGACCCTCGCCGCGCCGCTGCCGGACGACCTGCGCGGCTTCCTCGACGCCCTCCAGGGGGCGCCCGCCGATGCCGCGGCGGTTTGAGCTGATCGTCTTCGACTGGGACGGGACGCTGCTCGACTCGGCCGGGGCGATCGCGGCCTGCATCCAGGCGGCGGCGCGCGACCTGGGCCTCGCCGCGCCGAGCGACGATCGCGCGCGCCACGTGATCGGCCTCGGGCTCGAGGATGCGCTCGGCCATGCGCTGCCCGATCTCGACCGCGCCGACTACGGCAGGCTGGCGGAGCGCTACCGGCATCATTTCCTGCTGCGCGACGCGGCGCTGCCGCTCTTCGAGGGCACCCGCGAGCTGCTCGCGGCGCTGCGGTCGCGCGGCCACGTGCTCGCGATCGCGACCGGCAAGAGCCGGAGCGGGCTCGCGCGCGCGCTCGAGCAAACGGAGCTCGCGCCGGCGTTCGCGGCGACGCGCTGCGCCGACCAGTGCGCGCCGAAGCCCGCCCCGGACATGCTGCTCGAGCTGATCGCCGAGCTCGACGCCGATCCGGCGCGCACGCTGATGATCGGCGACACCACGCACGACCTGCAGATGGCCGCAAATGCGGGCGTGGCCGCGGTCGCGGTCGCCTACGGCGCGCATCCGGCGGCCGCGCTCGCGCCGCTTGCGCCGCTCGCGCTCGCCGCATCGACCGCGCAGCTCGCCGCGTGGCTGGCCGAGAACGCGTGATCTGCGCGTCGGACGCGCTCGCCGAAGGCGGCGACGGCGTGCGCTTCGAGGTGGAGCACCGCGGCGAGCGCGTGGGCGCGTTCGCGGTTCGCTTCGGCGGCGAGGTGCACGCCTATCTCAACCGATGCGCGCACGTGCCCGTCGAGCTCGACTGGCAGCCGGGCAAGTTCTTCGATGGCAGCGGACTGGTTTTGATATGCTCGACGCATGGCGCGCTCTACGATCCGGCGACCGGCGGCTGCCTCGGCGGACCGTGCCGGCGCGGCGGGCTGGAGAAGCTCGCGGTCGAGGAGCGCGACGGCGTGATCAGGCTGAAGGATTGACGCGATGCAATCACCAATGGTCAACGGCGGGACGGGCGGCGGCGGTCCGGAGCGCAGCTGGGAGCGCGACACGCTGCAGAAGCTCGCGTTCGAGGCGCTCGCCGAGCAGCGGCGCCGGCGGCGCTGGGGCATCTTCTTCAAGCTGCTCGGCTTCGCCTACCTCACGTTCGTGCTGTTCGCCCTGTTCGACCTGCGCGCCGACGCCGACGCGCTGAGGGGGACGAAGCACAGCGCGCTCGTCGACGTCGCCGGCGTGATCCAGGCGAAGAGCAACGCGAGCGCGGACAACGTCACCGCCGCGCTGCAGAGCGCGTTCAAGGACAAGAACACCAAGGGCGTGATCCTGCGCGTGAACAGCCCCGGCGGCAGCCCGGTGCAGTCCGGCATCATCTACGACGAGATCCGGCGGCTGCGCGGGAAGTATCCCGACATCCCGATCTACGCCGTGGTGGAGGACATCTGCGCGTCGGGCGGTTACTACATCGCCTCGGCCGCCGACCGGATCTACGTCGACAAGGCGAGCATCGTCGGGTCGATCGGCGTGCTGATGGACCAGTTCGGCTTCACCGAGACGATGGAGAAGCTCGGGGTGGAGCGTCGCGTGCTCACCGCCGGCGAGAACAAGGCGTTCCTGGACCCGTTCTCGCCGCTCGATCCGGAGCACGTCGCCCACGCGAAGGCGATGCTGGGCGACATCCACCGGCAGTTCATCGACGTCGTCAAGAAGGGGCGGGGGACGCGCCTGAAGGATTCGCCCGAGCTCTTCTCGGGCCTGATGTGGACCGGCGCGAAGAGCGTCGAGCTCGGGCTGTCCGACGCGCTCGGCAGCGTCGACTCGGTCGCGCGCGACGTGATCAAGGCCGAGGAGATCGTCGATTACACGCGCAAGGAGAACATCGCCGAGCGCTTCGCGCGTCGCTTCGGCGCGGCGTTCGCCGACGCCTTCGGCCCGGGCGCCGGAGCGCGGCTGCGCTGAGAGCGAACGAACGGGAGGGAACCCGCACGGGTTCCCTCCCGTTACCCTCCTTCCGCCGGAGCGAGCAGCAGGAACACCGTCGGCCGCTTCCCGATCCGCGGCGCGGCCCGCCGCCATTCCGCGACCTCGCGCGCCGCGATCGACTCGCCGGGGAGGGTGAGGTCGGACGCGAGGGCGAGCCGCGTGGCCGGATGACATTCGCGTAGCAGCGCTCCGAGCAGCCGGTCGTTCCGGTACGGCGTCTCGATGAAGACCTGCGTCTGACGGAGCCGGCGCGACTCGGCCTCGAGCTCGCGCACGCGCCGCGCG
>JAHDYJ010000160.1:0-512 GCA_023383795.1 Burkholderiales bacterium
GCGGAAGGTCGCCGCGCGGCGCGCGACGCCGATGCTGCGGCTGATCCGCGGCGGCCGCGATGGCTGAGGTCGTCCGCATCTACACCGACGGCGCGTGCAAGGGCAACCCGGGACCGGGCGGCTGGGGCGCGCTGCTCCGGTGGGGCTCGCGGGAGCGCGAGCTCTTCGGCGGCGAGCCGGCGACGACCAACAACCGGATGGAGCTCACCGCGGTGATCGAGGCGCTGCAGGCGCTCAAGCGCCCGGCGTCGATCGAGCTCTACACCGATTCGCAGTACGTGCGCAACGGCATCACCGAATGGCTCGCGGCGTGGAAACGGCGCGGCTGGCGCACGGCCGACGGCAAGCCGGTGAAGAACGTCGATCTGTGGCAGGCGCTCGAGCGCGCCGCCGCGCGCCACGAGATCCATTGGCACTGGGTACGCGGCCACTCCGGCCACGACGGCAACGAGCGCGCCGACGCACTCGCCAACCGCGGCGTGGCGGCGGCGCGCGCGCCCCGAGACGGAACG
>JAHDYJ010000160.1:522-8543 GCA_023383795.1 Burkholderiales bacterium
CGTCGCGCCGCGGCCGCGCCGCGGAGCGCCTGATGCGCCAGGTCGTGCTCGACACCGAGACCACCGGGCTGAACGCCCGCCTCGGCGACCGCATCATCGAGATCGGGTGCGTCGAGATCCTGCACCGCCGGCTGACCGGCAACCGCTTCCATCGCTACGTGAACCCGGAGCGCGGCATCGAGGAGGGCGCGCTGCGCGTGCACGGGATCACCACCGAGTTCCTGGCGGACAAGCCGCGCTTCGCGGACGTCGCGCAGGACCTGCTCGACTACCTGCGCGGCGCCGAGCTCATCATCCACAACGCCGCGTTCGACCTCGAGTTCCTGAACCTGGAGCTCGAGCGGATCGGCGCCGAGCCGATCGAACGGCACGTCGCGGCCGTGCTCGACACGCTGCTGCACGCGCGCGAGCTGCACCCGGGCCGCAAGAACTCGCTCGACGCGCTGTGCGAGCGCTACGCGGTCGACAATGCCCACCGGACGCTGCACGGCGCGCTGCTCGACGCGGAGCTGCTGGCCGAGGTCTATCTGGCGATGACGCGCGGCCAGGAGACGCTGGCGATCGAGCTGGAGCGCCCGCGCGCGCGCGTCGCCGACGCGCCCGGCGCGCCGCGCGAGCGTCCGCCCCTCCTCGTGCTCGCCGCGAGCGCGGACGAGCTCGCCGAGCACCGCCGCGTGCTGGAGGGCATAGCCAAGGAGTCGAAGGGACGCTGCGTCTGGCTCGCCGCGGAGGCGGTCGCGGTGTAAGCTACGCGGCAGGCGTTCCGCACCAGGCCGAAGATGTCCGGCGCCAAGCGCAATCCCTTCGAGCTCGACCTCGAGCGCAATGCGGCGAACTACGCGCCGCTCACGCCGCTCACGTTCATCGAGTGGTCGGCCTACGCTTATCCCGCGCGCACGGCCGTGGTACACGGCCGGCGGCGCTACACCTGGGCCGACACCTACGCCCGCTCCCGCCGGCTCGCGGGCGCGCTCGCCGGCCGCGGCATCGGCCCCGGCGACACGGTGGCCGCGGTGCTCTCCAACACGCCGGAGATGTACGAGTGCCATTTCGGCGTGCCGATGGCGGGGGCGGTCCTGAACACGATCAACACCCGCCTCGACCCGGAGTCGATCGCCTTCATGCTGAACCACGGCGAGGCGAAGGTCCTGATCACCGACCGGGAGTTCGCGCCGACGGTCGGGCGCGCGCTCGCGCGCACCGAGCGCCGTCCGCTGGTGATCGACGTCGACGACAGCGAGTTCGACGGGCCGGGCGAGCGCCTGGGCGAGCTCGACTACGAGGCGTTCATCGCGCAGGGCGACCCGCGGTTCGCCTGGCGCCCGCCCGCCGACGAGTGGCAGGCGATCGCGCTCAACTACACCTCCGGCACCACCGGCAACCCGAAAGGCGTCGTCTACTCGCACCGCGGCGCCTACCTGAACGCCGTCTCCAACTTGGTCACCTGGAGCATGCCGCGGCACTCGGTGTACCTCTGGACGTTGCCGATGTTCCACTGCAACGGCTGGTGCTTTCCGTGGAGCATGGCGGCGAACGCCGGGGTCAACGTCTGCCTCCGCAAAGTGGACGCGGCGGGCATCTTCGGCCTGATGCGGGAGCACCGGGTGACCCATTACTGCGGCGCGCCGATCGTGCACACCATGCTGATCAATGCGCCCGCCGAGCTCCGACGGGGTATCGACTGGAAGGTGTCGGCCTTCGTCGCGGCGGCCGCGCCGCCGGCGGCGATGATCGAGGGCATGGAGCGCATCGGGTTCGACCTGACGCACGTCTACGGGCTCACCGAGGTGTACGGCCCGGCGTCGGTGTGCGCTAAGCACGACGAGTGGTCCGATCTGCCGGCCGGCGAGCGCGCGGCGCGCAACGGGCGGCAGGGCGTGCGCTACGTCCTGCAGGAGGGCATGGCGGTCATGGATCCGCAGACCATGCAGCCGGTGCCGTGGGACGGAGAGACCATGGGCGAGATCATGTTCCGCGGCAACATCACGATGAAGGGGTATCTCAAGAACCCGAGGGCGACCGCAGAGGCGTTCGCGGGCGGCTGGTTCCACTCGGGCGACCTGGCGGTGACGCACCCGGATGGCTACGTCAAGATCAAGGACCGGGCCAAGGACATCATCATCTCGGGCGGGGAGAACGTCTCCTCGCTCGAGATCGAGGAGGCGCTCTACCGCCATCCGGCGGTGCTCGCCTGCGCGGTCGTCGCGAAGCCGGATCCGAAGTGGGGCGAGGCGCCCTGCGCGTTCGTCGAGCTCAAGCCCGAGGCCCGCGCGACCGAAGCCGAGCTCGTGGAGCACTGCCGGGCGCATCTCGCCCGGTTCAAGGTGCCGAAGGCGGTGGTGTTCGGCGTGCTGCCGAAGACCTCGACGGGTAAGATACAGAAATTCGCGCTGCGCCAGCAGGCAAGGTCGGCGAGCGCGATCGAGTAGCGGAAGGAGCTGACATGAAGGCAGAGGCGACGGCCCAATCGCAGCCGGTGCTGCTGCGGGCGCAGGAGGGCGGCGTGGTCACGCTGACCCTGAACCGGCCGAAGCAGTTCAATGCGATCTCGTCGGAGGTGCTGGACGCGCTGGAGGCCGCGCTCGACGAGGTGGCGCGCGACGCGACGGCGCGCGTCGTGGTGCTCGCCGGCAGCGGGCCGGCCTTCAGCGGCGGGCACGACCTCAAGGAGATGATGTCGAACCGCAGCCAGGAATTCATCGGCGGGCTGTTCGACCGTTGCAGCGCCGTGATGCTCGCGATGCAGCGCCTGCCGCAGCCGGTGGTCGCGCGCGTGCACGGCATCGCGACCGCGGCGGGGTGCCAGCTGGTCGCGGCGTGCGACCTCGCGGTCGCCTCGACCGAGGCGCGGTTCGCGACCTCCGGCATCAACTTCGGCCTGTTCTGCGCGACGCCCGGCGTGCCGGTCTCGCGGAACGTCGTGCGCAAGCGGGCCTTCGAGATGCTGTTCACCGGCGCGTTCATCGACGCGCAGACCGCGCTCGACTGGGGGCTGGTCAATCGCGTCGCGGCGCCCGACCAGCTCGATGCCGAGGTCGCGAAGCTCACCGCGATGATCATCGAGAAGCCGCGGCGGGTGGTCGCTGCCGGCAAGCGGCTCTTCTACGAGCAGATCGAGTCGAAGCTCGCGCACGCCTACAAGATCGCGAGCGAGGCGATCACGCAGAACATGCTCGGCGCGGACGCCGCCGAGGGCGTCGGTGCCTTCATCGAGAAGCGCAAGCCGGACTGGAAGGACTGAGCCGGCTCGCGCTCGATCGAGACCGCCGTTGCCACGGCGTGCGGGTTGCCGGATAATCGCGCGGCCCCGCGCCGCGGGCTCCCGCGCCACGCCATGCCCGAGCCGTTCATCCTGCGAACGCAAGACCTGACCAAGGAATTCAAGGGCTTCGTCGCGGTGCGCGGCGTCAGCCTGCAGGTCCGCGCGGGCGAGATCCATGCGCTGATCGGGCCGAACGGGGCCGGCAAGACCACCTGCTTCAACCTGCTCACGCACTTCCTGACGCCGACCGAGGGCAGGATCTTCTTCAAGGGCCGCGAGATCACCGGCGCGAGCCCGGCGGCGATCGCCCGGATGGGCCTGGTGCGCTCGTTCCAGATCTCGGCGGTGTTCCCGCATCTGAGCGTGCTGGAGAACGTGCGCATCGCGCTGCAGCGCAAGCGCGGCGCGTCGTTCGATTTCTGGCGCTCCGAGCGGGCGCTCGACGCGCTGAACCCGCGCGCGCGGGAGCTGATCGACGCGGTGGGGCTCACCGAGTACGCCGAGGCGATCGCCGTCGAGCTGCCCTACGGGCGCAAGCGGGCGCTCGAGATCGCGACGACGCTCGCGCTCGACCCCGAGATGATGCTGCTCGACGAGCCGACCGCGGGCATGACGCACGAGGACGTGGAGCGCATCTCCGCGCTGATCAAGCGCGTCGCGGCCAACCGCACCGTCCTGATGGTGGAGCACAACCTGTCGGTGGTGGAGCATCTTTCCGACCGCATCACGGTGCTCGCGCGCGGCGAGGTAATCGCCGAGGGCGACTACGCCTCGGTCTCGCGTAATCCGGACGTCGTCCAGGCCTACCTGGGAACCGCGCATGCCTGAGGCGGCCGACGGCGCGCTTCTCGCGGTGCGGGACCTGCACGCCTGGTACGGCGAGTCGCACGTCCTGCACGGGGCGGGCTTCGAGGTGCGTCAGGGCGAGGTCGTCACGCTGCTCGGCCGCAACGGCGCCGGCAAGACCACCACGCTGAAGTCGATCATGGGCATGGTCGGGCGCCGCGCGGGCGAGATCCGCTTCGACGGCCGCGATCTGGTCGGGCTCCCCTCGAACCGGATCGCGCGGCTCGGCGTGGCGTTCTGCCCCGAGGAGCGCGGCATCTTCGCCAGCCTGAGCGTGGGCGAGAATCTGCTGCTGCCGCCGCAGGTGCGCGAGGGCGGGCTCGGCGTCGCCGAGATCTTCGAGCTCTTTCCGAACCTCAGGGAGCGCCTGTCGAGCCAGGGCACCAAGCTCTCCGGCGGCGAGCAGCAGATGCTCGCGATCGGGCGCATCCTGCGCACCGGCGCGCGCCTGCTGCTGCTCGACGAGCCGACCGAGGGGCTCGCGCCGGTGATCGTCCAGCAGATCGGCGCCATCATCGCGAAGCTGAAGTCGCGCGGCTTCACGATCCTGCTGGTGGAACAGAATTTCCGCTTCGCCGCGACGGTGGCCGATCGGCATTACGTCATGGAGCACGGGCGCGTGGTCGACATGATCGCGAACGACGAGCTCCAGGCGAACGTGGACAAACTCCACGACTATCTTGGCGTTTGACGCAACGTACTCAACCCAGCCCTAAGGAGGAAGTGAATGAGGTTCCCTAAACGCACACTGATGGCCGCGGCGATCGCGCTCGCCGCCGGCGCGGCCCAGGCCCAGGTTTCCGACGGCGTGATCAAGATCGGCGTGATGAACGACCAGTCCGGCACCTACGCCGACCTGGCCGGGCCCGGCTCCGTGGTCGCCGCCCGCATGGCGGTGGAGGACTTCGGCGCCGCGAAGAAGGGCATGAAGGTCGAGATCCTCGTCGCCGACCACCAGAACAAGCCGGACATCGGCTCCAACATCGCGCGGCAGTGGTACGACGTCGACAAGGTCGACGTGATCGTGGACGTGCCGACCTCTTCGGTGGTGCTCGCGGTGAACGAGGTGACGCGGCAGAAGAACAAGGCCCTGATCGTGTCGACCGGCGCGACCTCCGACCTGACCGGCAAGGCCTGCTCGCCGAACTCGATCCACTGGACCTACGACACCTGGTCCCTCGCCAACGGCACCGCGAACGCGGTGGTCAAGACCGGCGGCAGCACGTGGTTCTTCCTGACCGCGGACTACGCGTTCGGCCACGCGCTCGAGCGCGACACCGAGGCGGTCGTGCTGAAGAACGGCGGCAAGGTCCTCGGCAAGGTGCGCCATCCGTTCCCGAGCTCGGACTTCTCTTCGTTCCTGCTGCAGGCGCAGTCGTCCAAGGCGAAGGTGATCGGGCTCGCGAACGCCGGCGCCGACACCACCAACGCGATCAAGCAGGGCGCCGAGTTCGGCATCGTCTCGGGCGGCCAGCAGTTCGCCGGCCTGCTGGTGTTCCTGACCGACGTGCACGCCCTCGGCCTCGACAAGGCGCAGGGGCTGCTGCTCACCGAGGCGTTCTACTGGGACCTCAACGACCAGACCCGCGCCTGGTCGAAGCGCTTCGCGCAGGGGCACAAGGGCGCGATGCCGACCATGGTCCAGGCCGGGGTGTACTCGGCGGTGCTGCACTACCTGAAGGCCGTCGAGGCGCTCAAGTCCGACGAGGGTCCGAAGGTGGTCGCCAAGATGAAGGAGATGCCGACCGATGATCCGATCTTCGGCAAGGGCCAGGTGCGGCAGGACGGCCGCAAGATCCACCCGATGTACCTCTTCGAGGTGAAGAAGCCGTCCGAGTCGAAGGGCGCGTGGGACTACTACAAGGTTCGCGCGACCATCCCCGCCGACCAGGCGTTCCGGCCGGTGAAGGAGGGCAACTGCCCGCTGGTCAAGTAGCGCGGGCGCGCCGGGGCCGCACGGCCCCGGCGCGCACCTGAGCTCCGGCAACCGGTCCCGCCATGTCCGAGATCTTCGGCATCCCCACCCAGGCGCTGTTCGGGCAGCTCCTGATCGGGCTGATCAACGGCTCGTTCTACGCGCTGCTCTCGCTCGGGCTGGCGGTGATCTTCGGGATGCTCAACATCATCAACTTCACGCACGGCGCCCAGTACATGATGGGCGCCTTCTGCGCGTACTTCCTGCTGAACAAGCTCGGGCTCGGCTACTGGTGGGCGCTGCTGCTCGCGCCGGTGATCGTCGGCGCGACCGGGATCGTGATCGAGCGGCTGATGCTCGCGCGCCTGTACCAGCTCGACCATCTCTACGGCCTGCTGCTCACGTTCGGGCTCGCGCTGGTGATCCAGGGGCTCTTCCGCAACGAGTTCGGCTCGTCCGGGCTCCCGTACAACATCCCGAAGGCGCTGGAGGGCGGGCGCAATCTCGGGTTCATGTTCCTGCCGAACTACCGCGCGTGGGTGGTCGTCGCCTCGCTCGTCGTGTGCCTCGCGACCTGGTTCGTGATCGAGAAGACCAGGCTCGGCGCGTATCTGCGCGCGGCGACCGAGAACCCGGCGCTGGTGCAGGCTTTCGGCATCAACGTGCCGCGCATGATCACGCTCACCTACGGCTTCGGCGTCGGCCTCGCGGCGCTCGCCGGCGTGATGGCGGCGCCGATCTACCAGGTCAACCCGCTGATGGGCGCCGACCTGATCATCGTCGTGTTCGCGGTCGTGGTGATCGGCGGCATGGGCTCGATCATGGGCTCGATCGTCACCGGCTTCGCGCTCGGCGTGATCGAGGGGTTGACCAAGGTGTTCTACCCGGAGGCCTCCAACACCGTGATCTTCATCATCATGGCGATCGTGCTCCTGGTGCGGCCGCAGGGCCTCTTCGGACAGAGGTAGCGGCGATGGCGAACGCGCAATCGACGACGATCGGCGCGCACGCGGCGCGCGCCGACTTGCGCCCGCAATGGGTCGCGTTCGGCCTGATGTTCGTGTTCTTCCTGGTCGCGCCGGCGACCGGGCTGTACGCGGTGTTCCTGATGAAGGTGATGTGCTTCGCGCTGTTCGCCTGCGCCTTCAACCTGCTGATCGGCTACGGCGGGCTGCTCTCGTTCGGGCACGCGATGTTCCTCGGCCTCGCGAGCTACGTGTCCGCGCACGCCGCCAAGGTCTGGGGCATCACTCCCGAGCTCGCGATCCTGTCGGGCACCGCCGCCGCGACCATGCTCGGCCTTCTGACCGGCCTGCTGGCGATCCGGCGCCAGGGCATCTACTTCGCGATGATCACGCTCGCGCTGGCGCAGATGATCTACTTCTTCTGCGTGCAGGCGCCGTTCACCGGCGGGGAGGACGGCATCCAGGCGGTACCGCGCGGCCGGCTGTTCGGGCTGATCGACCTCTCGAACGTGTGGGCGATGTACGCCACCGTGATGGCGGTGTTCTTCGGCGGCTTCCTGCTGATCTTCCGCGTGATCCACTCGCCGTTCGGGCAGGTGCTGAAGGCGATCCGCGAGAACGAGCAGCGGGCGATCTCGCTCGGCTACGACACCGACCGCTACAAGCTGCTCGCGTTCGTGCTCTCGGCGGCGCTGTCCGGGCTCGCCGGGGCGACCAAGGCGATCGTGTTCCAGCTCGCCTCGCTCACCGACGTGCACTGGACGATGTCGGGCGAGGTCGTGCTGATGACGCTCGTCGGCGGCCTCGGCACCGTGTTCGGCCCGGTGGTGGGCGCCTTCGTGATCGTCGCGATGGCGAACTACCTCGCGCAGCTCGGCGCCTGGGTGACGGTGGTGCAAGGGGCGATCTTCGTGGTCTGCGTGCTCACTTTCCGCCGCGGCGTGATCGGCGAGCTCGGCCACTGGCTGAGGAAGCCGCTCTAGCCTACCAAGGGAGGCCCCCCGGCTTTGCCGGGGAGGCAGTCAAGGTTTGA
>JAHDYJ010000161.1 GCA_023383795.1 Burkholderiales bacterium
CGCGCCCGCGGCGGCAACCGGAGGCAGAGTCGAGGGCTCGGCAGTCGTGTCGAGCTACGCCAACCAGCCGCGCATGTGGCCGATCCTCGGCCGGTTCGCCGCGCGGCTGCAGGAACAAATGCTCGCGATGGATCGCGCCTACGCCGACGGGAACCTCCCGGAGCTCGCGGCGCTCGCGCACTGGCTCAAGGGCGCAGGCGGCACCGTCGGCTACCACGCCTTCACCGAGCCCGCCCGCACCCTCGAGCTCTGCGCCAAGGGCGGCGACGCCCAGGGGGCCGGCACGACATTGCGTGAACTACGTCACCTCGCCGAGCGCGTGGTCGTGCCTTCGGAGAGCCCCGCGCCGCAGGCGGCCGCGTGAGCGGCCCGCGCCGTGCGCGATTTCATGCCGCGGCGCACCGGTGCGCCTTTCCGGCACGGGAATTGCCTGTAACCGGCTGATGCACTTATAGAATGCACGCACGACAGGTGAGCGCCATGCGGCCCGAAGACACCCAGGAAATCCTGTTCACGACCACGGCGATGGGCGCCGGCGCCGACGCCGTGTCGCGCATGCGCGCGGAGGCGGAGAGCGGCGGGCAGGAATCCGACCACGCCGCCGAGTCGGTGATCATGATGGTCGACGACGAGCCGATCAACATCGAGGTCCTCCAGACCTTCCTGCAGGATGCCGGCTACAAGAAGTTCGTCTCGACCTCGAACCCGCTCGAGGCGCTCGACCTGATCGCCGCGCACCGGCCCGACGTGGTGCTGCTCGACATCGTGATGCCGGAGATGAGCGGCTTCGAGATCCTGAAGCGCATGCGCAAGGAGGAGGCCTACGCGCACGTCCCGGTCATCTTCCTGACCTCGTCGACCGACGCGGATACCAAGCTGATGGCGCTCGAGCTCGGGGCGACCGACTTCCTCGCCAAGCCGGTCGATTCGAGCGAGCTCGCGCTGCGCCTGCGGAACACGCTCTCGGCGAAGGCGTACCGCGACCGGCTCGCCAACTACGACACGGTGACCGGGCTGCCCAACCGGCGGCTCTTCATGGACCGCATCGAGCGCGCGCTGCGCGACACCGCCAACACCGGCGCGGCCGGCGCCGTGCTGCAGCTCAATCTCGACCGCTTCAAGCAGGTGAACGAGGCGCTCGGCCTGAACATCGGCGACTCGGTGCTGAAGGCGGTCGCCATGCGGCTCGACCTCGCGCTGCGCGGGGCCGCCGCGGCGTACCTCGACGGGCCGAAAGCGGTGCCGCCGGTGCTCGCGCGCCTCGGCGGCGACGAGTTCACCGTGCTGCTCGCCGGCATCGGCAAGGCCGAGCACGCCACGCCGGTCGCGCAGAGCCTGGTGAACGCGATCGCAGGCCCGTTCCGCGCGGGAGGCGAGGAGGTGTTCCTGAGCGCGAGCGTCGGCGTGACGATCTTCCCCGACGACGGCATGGAGGCCGGCACCCTGATCAACAACGCCGGCGTCGCGATGCGCCACGCGAAGGAGCAGGGCGGCAACGGCTACCAGCTCTACTCGAAGGAGCAGAACGCGCGCTCGCTGCACCGCCTGTCGCTCGAGGGCGAGCTCAGGCGCGCGATCGAACGCGACGAGCTGCGCCTCTTCTACCAGCCCAAGGTGCGCGTCGCCAACGGGCGCGGCAGCGGCGCCGAGGCGCTGGTGCGCTGGCAGCATCCGGAGCGCGGCCTCCTCGGCCCGAACGAGTTCATCCCGGTCGCCGAGGAGACGGGCCTCGTGGTGCCGCTCGGCGAATGGGTCCTGCGCACGGCGTGCACGCAGAGCGCGGACTGGATCCGCGCCGGGCTGCGCGTGCCGCGCATCTCGGTCAACGTCGCGAGTCCGCAGTTCCGCACCCAGCGCTTTCCGCAGACGGTCGGCTCGGCGCTCGAGGATGCGGATCTCGACCCGCGCTACATCTGCCTGGAGCTCACCGAGAGCGCGATGATGGAAGACGCCCCCCGCAGCGTGCGCTTCCTGCAGGAGCTGAAGGAGATCGGCGTGCGCCTCTCGATCGACGACTTCGGCACCGGCTACTCGTCGCTTTCGTACCTGAAGCGGTTCCCGCTGAACGAGCTGAAGATCGACCGCTCGTTCGTGATGGGGGTCGACACCGACGCCGACAACGCGGCGATCGTCATCGCGATCATCGCCATGGCGCGCGGCCTCGGGCTCTCGGTGTGCGCCGAGGGTGTCGAGACGAAGTCGCAGCTCGGCCTGCTCAAGCGGCACGACTGCGACGAGTGCCAGGGGTTCCTCTTCAGCAAGCCGATGCCGACCGAGGCCTTCGCCAAGCTGCTCGGCAGCCCGGCCGGATCCGCACCGGCGGTCCGTCAGGCGGCAACCGCGAGCGCCTGAGCCGCCGCCAGCGGGGCGCGCGCCCGCCGCGCTTTCGGTCATACTTCGCGCCTCGGGCACGCTGCCAGGGAGCGCGCGAGCATGTACCAGCCGAGGCACTTCGTCGAGACCCGCGTCGCGGTGATGCACGATCTCATGCGGGCATATCCGCTCGCGGCGATCGTCACGACCACCGCGGCGGGCCCCGCCGCCGATCACGTCCCGCTCGAGATCGATCCGGAGCCGGCGCCCTACGGCACGCTGCGCGGGCACGTCGCGCGCGTCAATCCGATGTGGCGCGAGCACGCGCCGGCGACGCCGGTCCTCGCGATCTTCCAGGGACCGCAGGCCTACGTGTCGCCGTCGGCGTACGCGACCAAGCGCGAGACCGGCAAGGTCGTGCCGACCTGGAACTACGCGGTCGTCCATGCGCGCTGCACGCTGCGCGCGATCGACGACCCGGTCTGGCTGCGCGGCCTGGTCGAGCGGCTCACGCGCCGGCACGAATCCGGCCGCAGCGTCCCGTGGCAGGTCGCGGACGCCCCGCCCGACTACGTCGAGCAGATGCTGCGCGCGATCGTCGGCCTGGAGCTCGTCATCGCGGAGCTCGCCGGCAAGTGGAAGGTCAGCCAGAACCGTCCGGGGCGCGACCGCGCGGGCGTGGTCGAGGACCTCGGCCGCCGGGGCGACGAGAACGCCGCCGCGATGGCCCGGCTGGTGCAGTCCGCCGCGGGCGAGTCCTGAGCCGCCGGAGACGACGAGCAGCAGGACACTGCCCCGCGGCGCGGTCCCGGAGCTTCGCGCTCGATGTCGGCACGCGCTACGTCTGCCCAGGGGCTCCGGCCTGCACAACCGCGCCGCGCGGGCGATAATCGGCCTTCCCAAACAACAGCCGGAGAGGCCGACCGATGCAGATCCTCCAACCGCCGGGCTGGGCCAAGCCCAAGGGCTATTCCAACGGCATCGTCGCGCGCGGCCGCCTGGTGTTCGTCGCCGGGCAGGTCGGCTGGGGCAAGGACGAGAAGTTCGCGACGAGCGAGTTCGTCGGCCAGGCGCGCCAGGCCCTCGAGAACATCGTCGCGATCCTGGCCGAGGCCGGCGCGAAGCCCGAGCACATCGTCCGGATGACCTGGTACGTCGGCGACAAGCACGAGTACCTCGCCGCGGGCAAGGCGCTCGGGGCGGCGTACCGCGAGGTGATCGGGCGGCACTATCCGGTCATGACCGCGGTGCAGGTGGGAGGCTTCGTCGAGGAAGGCGCGAAGCTCGAGATCGAAGCGACCGCAGTGCTGCCGGATTAGAGTCATACGCAAGGGAGGCCTACGGCCCCCTTTGCGAAATCCCCCGCTCGACCCTGCAGGTCCGCGCGAGCGGATCTGTCGTACCTTTGGAGGACCGACGCAATGGACGCCGACGCGCTCTCGCTCGCGTACAACCCGCGCGCGCGCACGACCAACTTCCAGGAGTACTTCGACCGTTACGAGTCGCGCTCGCGCGAAGCGCTCGCCGGCGTCGACGGCTACCTCGACGTGCCCTATGGGCCGCACGCGAAGCAGACGATGGACATCTTCCGCGCGCGCGGCGCGAGCAAGGCGGTGCTGATGTTCGTCCACGGCGGGTTCTGGCGCGCGCTCGACAAGCGCCCGTTCAGCTTCCTCGCGCCCGAGCTCACGCGCGCCGGCGTCACATTCGCGAACGTCAACTATGCGCTCTGCCCGACGGTCACGCTGGAAGAGGTCGTGCGGCAGGTCCTGCAGGCCGGCGCCTGGCTCTATCGCAACGCGAGCAACTTCGGCGGCAGTCCGCAGCGACTGTACGTCGCCGGGCACTCGGCGGGGGGCCACCTCACCGCGATGCTGCTCGCCGCGCTCTGGCCGGTGTTCGCGCCCGATCTGCCGAAGAAGGTCTTCCAGGGCGGGCTGGCGGTGAGCGGCGTGTTCGACCTGCGGCCGCTCGCCGGCGCGGCCTTCCTCAAGCCGGAAGTGAACTTCGACCTGGCGGTGGCGCGCCGCTGCTCGCCCATCCTGATGCCGCCCGCCACCGACGCGAAGCTGTGGACGTGCGTCGGCGGCGACGAGCCGCAGGGTTTCGTCGAGCAGAACGCGCAGATGGGCAAGGCGTGGAAGAAGGTCCTCGCCCGCGACATCCCGATGCCCGGCGACAACCACTTCAGCATCGTCGAGAAGCTCGCCGATCCGGCGAGCCCGCTCTTCCGCGGCGCGCTCGCGATGATGGGCGTCGGTTAGCAGGCCATCGACGAATGCCGAAGCGGCGATTCCGCTCGAGGAGATCGCCGCGCGACGAAAACCGCGGCCGTAGGAGCAAGGGGACCACTTGCATATCCCCTCCCGCGCCGCGGCGGGGTAATTCCGGCGGCGCGCCAGGGCAGCCGTGCGGCCCGCTTCCACGCTGGCGGCACGGCACCTCGCTGCCAACGGTCAGGTCGCGGCCGGCTCGCGCTCCGGCGAGGAGGAGATCCGGTGGATCGAGAGATCCGCGCCGCGGAACTCCTCCTCCTGATCGAGCCGGATACCCGAGATCGCCTTGATCGCGCCGTAGACGATCCCGCCGCCCACCAGGGCGACCGCGATGCCGAGCACGGTGCCGGCGAGCTGGGACATGAAGCTCACTCCGCCCATGCCGCCGAGCGTCTGCGAGCCGAAGATGCCGGCCGCGATGCCGCCCCACGCGCCGCACAGGCCGTGCAGCGGCCACACGCCGAGCACGTCGTCGATGCGCCAGCGGTTCTGCGCGGCGGTGAACGTCACCACGAAGAGCACGCCGGCAACGGCGCCGACGACGAGCGAGCCGATCGGGTGCATGACGTCCGAGCCGGCGCACACCGCGACCAGCCCCGCGAGCGGCCCGTTGTGGACGAACCCCGGGTCGTTGCGGCCGGCGACGAGCGCGGCGAGGATTCCTCCGGCCATCGCCATCAGCGAGTTGAGCGCCACGAGGCCGCTCACCTTGTCGATGGTCTGCGCCGACATCACGTTGAAGCCGAACCAGCCCACCGAGAGCACCCACGCGCCGAGGGCGAGAAACGGGATGCTGGAGGGCGGATGCGCGGTCATCGGGCGGCCGTCCTTCGTATAGCGCCCGCTGCGCGCGCCGAGCAGCAGCACCGCGGCGAGCCCGATCCAGCCGCCGACCGCGTGCACCACGATCGAGCCGGCGAAGTCGTGGAACTCCGCGCCGAACGCGCCCTTCAGCCACGCCTGCACGCCGAAGTTCCCGTTCCACGTGATGCCCTCGAAGAACGGGTACACGAGCGCGACGATCGCCGCCGAGGCGACGAGCTGCGGATAGAAGCGGGCGCGCTCGGCGATGCCGCCCGAGATGATGGCCGGAACGGCTGCGGCGAACGTGAGCAGGAAGAAGAACTTCACCAGCTCGTAGCCGTTCTTCTGCGCGAGCGTCTCGGCGCCGGTGAAGAACGTCACGCCGTAGGCGACCGCGAAGCCGACGAAGAAGTACGCGACCGTGGAAATCGCGAAGTCGCAGATGATCTTCACGAGCGCGTTCACCTGGTTCTTCGAGCGCACCGTGCCGACCTCGAGAAAGGCGAAGCCGGAGTGCATCGCGAGCACCATGATGGCGCCCATCAGGATGAACAGCACGTCGGCGCCGGACTTGACCGCTTCCATCGTTCTTCTCCTCCTTGGGGCAAACGGGTGCTTTAAAGCAAGCGCCGGGCCGATCGCGCAAGCTCATGAATCGATTGATTACATTGAGAAACCGCCCGCTTTCGGTGCACCGGCCCGCACCGTTGCGGTGCCGCCGACCCGAAAACGCACCTGAACGGTGCGCGCGCCTCCGATGAGGCTCAGTTCCCGACCGGCAGCCGTGCCTGGCCGCGGTCGTAGACCAGCACCCCCGCGGCGGTCCGGGCGGCCGGATCGAGGCGTGCCGGCCGCTCGCCCTCGGAAACGCCGAGATGGATCACGCGCCGGCCGCGCACGAGGGCCGCATCCGCGATCAGCGAACGGTGGCACTCCGCCGGCTCGCGCTCGGCGCACATGATCGCGACGCGCACCCGCGCGGTCCGCGCGAGGAGACGCTCCAGCGCCTCGCGGAACGCGTCGCTCTCCATGTGATCGGCGAAGCCCCGGACGTCCGCCGCAAGCGCGACGTGGCGGGAGTCCGGCCGCGGCGCACGGCGCCCGCCGAACGCGTCGCCCGCCCACTCGTAGCGGATGCCCTGGGGCGGCAGCGCGGCTTCGAGGCTCGCCCGGTTGAACTGCGGGTGCCGGCGCGAGCGCGGAAACGCCCGCACGTCCACGAGCACGTCGATGCGGGCGGCGCGCAGCAGCTCCGCGAGCTCCGCGAGCGTCCGCGAGCCGTGTCCGATCGTTAAGAGCGTTCCCGCCACCGCAGCGCCTCCTCGCGCGCTCAGGCCCAACGGACGGGGTCGCCGATCGTCAGACCGAGCATCTGCGCCGCGCTTTCGCCGTTCGCCGCGATCTCGACCAGGCCGGCGCTGTTCTCGTACCAGAACGGCGCGCCGGGCGCGGTTGCGGCGAACACGCGCGCGTGCGCGATGGCGCGGCCCCGCGCGAAGAGGCGCCGATCGGTCGGCAGGCCGGCCGCGCGGAGCCCGGTGAAGGCGTTGCCGTAGTGGTCGACGTACACGATCTCGGGCAGGTCATCCGCCCCCAGGTCGACGTCGAGCGCGGTCGCGGCCGCGACGCGCTGGTCGGGAAACCGGCCGGTCGCCACCGCCGCGGCGATCGGCGCAAAGAGGTCGCGCCCGTGAAACGAGACGGAGACGCCGGGCGGCTGCCGGACGAGCCGCCACAGCCGGCGCGCGGACGCCCGCGCGGCGACCACCGACAGGAGCCCGTTGTCGGGCCCGACGAACCACCCGCCACCCGCTTCCATGACCACCGCGCCGCGCGCGCTGCCGACGCCGGGGTCGACGACGCACAGGTAGACGTGCCCCGGCGGCAGGCGCGAGACGAGCGCTGCGAGCAGGTGCGCGCTCGCCCGCGGGTCGAACATCGGCGCCTCGTGCAGCAGGTGGACGACCCGCTCGCCGGGCGCCTCGCGCGCGAGCACCGCCTCGACCTGGCCGGCGTACAGGTCGCTCGCGCCGAAATCGGTGAACAGGACGATGGCCATCGGGCTGCAGACGTCGAGAACTGCGCTGCCGAGCGGCCATTCTAGAGGCTCTCCCCGCCACCGTAGCTCGCTGCACGGAAGGGCCGGGAGCACGCGCGGGCGCCGAACCGAGCCGCTGCGGCCGCGGAACCGATCGCCCAAGAAAAAAAGCCCGGCCGGAGCCGGGCTTCGGATGGAGGCGACGCCCGGTTACTGGGGCGAGACGCCGCCGGTGTTCGCGTAGAAGAACGCGTCGCTGTTGCGGATGGCCTCGGACGCAACCGGGGCGCTGCGCTCGATCTGGGTCATCTCGGCGCCGCCGATGCGCGGCAGGAGCTCGAGCTGGGCGGTGTCGGCGTTCGCGATGGGCGCGACGACGGCGAGGCCGACGGCGGCGATCAGGGCTTTCACTTTCATTTGAATACTCCTTCCAGTCAGGTTGGTTGGTTTCTCTCTCAGCCGCCGCGTCTCGTGCGCGGCGCTGATGTCCCTTAGTACGGTCGACCGGAAGAAAAATTAGCAGCGGGCCGGCGAATGGATTGTTTCCCCGGCGCGGCGAATCCGGCGGCCGCGCCGGCGCGTACGTCGCGCCCCCAAACGGCGAGGGCCGGCGGATGCCGGCCCTCGTGCGCAATATGTCACGGCCGGCCGCGAGCGCGGCGGCCGTACGGCTACTTCGCGGCGGTCGCCTTGCCCCCGCCGGCCTCGGCCGCGGCCGCGGGCCGGTCGAGCAGCTCGACGAGCGCCATCGGCGCGTTGTCGCCGCGGCGGAACCCGAACTTCAGGATCCGGAGGTACCCGCCGTTCCGCTTGGCGTAGCGCGGGCCGAGCTCGCCGAAGAGCTTGGTGACGATCTCGCGGTCGCGCAGCCGGTCGAACGCGAGCCGCCGGTTGGCGAGCGTGGGCGCCTTGCCGAGCGTGATCATCGGCTCGACGACCCGGCGCAGCTCCTTCGCCTTCGGCAGCGTCGTCTTGATGGTCTCGTGCCGCAGCAGCGAATTGGTCATGTTCCGCAGCATCGCCAGACGATGGCTGC
>JAHDYJ010000162.1 GCA_023383795.1 Burkholderiales bacterium
CTGGTGCGCCGCGCTCACCGCGGCCTTGTAGCCGCCCGGGCCGCTGCCGATGACGATGAGGTCGAAGTCCATCGCGCCCGGCGCGCCGCCGCGGACTCATCCCCGCGAAAGCGGGGATCCGGCGAGCTCCTGAGCGGGTTCGGGCTGGATTCCCGCCTGCGCGGGAATGACGAGCGCTTCGGACCTGCCCTGAGCGACCGCGCCTTCCCCGGTGCGCTCCCGCTTCGCGGCCCTGCGCGCCGCGTCGCGCGCCAGGCGCTCCGCCTTGACCTTGTGCGCGAACGCCACGAAGCGGCGCGTCCAGGCGTTGCCGCCGACGCTGCGCAGGTGCGCGTAGGAAGCGACGACGTTGCCGATCACGACGCCGTCGTGCGCGCCGTCGGCGCCGTGGCCGCGTGTCACGTCGTACGCGAACTCCACGTGCGGCACGACGTTCTCGAGCGACGAGTAGTGGAACTCGTGGGCGCGGACCTCGCCGCCGTCGCCGAGCGGCCACGGATGGCGCGCGGTCTCGCGCAGGCGCACGTAGCCGCGCCCGACCGGCTTGTCGTGCATCACGACGTCGCCCGGGATCACGCCGGCCATGCGGCGCGTCTCGCCGCGCCAGGTGAGGCTGCGCCCTAGATACATCAGGCCGCCGCACTCGGCGTAGATCGGCAGCCCGGCCTCCGCCGCGCGCCGGATGTCCGCGCGCAGCGACGCGTTCGCCTCGAGCTCGGCCATCAGCACCTCGGGGAACCCGCCGCCGATCACGAGCGCGTCGATCTCCGGCAGCTTTGCATCGGCGAGCGTGTTCACCGGCACGATCTCGGCGCCGGCCTGTGCGAGCGACTCCAGGTCGTCCGGATAGTAGAAGCCGAAGGCCCGGTCGAGCGCGACCCCGACGCGCAGCGTCGGCGCCGGAGGCGTCGCGGCCGGCTTCGCCCGCGGGATCGGGGCGCGGGCACCCGCGCGCCAGCCCGCGATCGCGAGCAGCGTGTCGAGGTCGACCTGGCCGGCCACCGCGTCGCGGATTGCGGCGATGCGCGCGGCCGATTCGGCGCTCTCCGAGCTCGGCATGAGGCCGAGGTGGCGCTCGACGATCTCGATCCGGGGATCTTGGTGCACGGCGCCGACGACGCGCACGTCGGTGTAGTGCTCGATCACGGCGCGCAGTTTCGCCTCGTGGCGCGGGCCGCCGAGCCGGTTGAGGATCACGCCGGCGATGCGGATCGACCGGTCGAAGGCCTGGAAGCCGAGAATCAGGGGCGCGATGCCGCGCGTCATGCCGCGCGCGTCGATCACGAGCACGACCGGCACGCCGGCGAGGGCCGCGAGCGCGGCGTTGCTGTTGCTGCCCTCGAGGTCGAGGCCGTCGTAGAGCCCCTTGTTGCCTTCGATCAGCGCCACATCGGCATCGGCGGCGTGCGTCGCGAGCTGCGCGACGATCTCCTCGCGGCCCATGACGAAGAAGTCGAGGTTGCGGCAGGCGCGGCCGGCCGCGGCGCCGAGCCACATCGGGTCGATGTAGTCCGGCCCCTTCTTGAACGGCTGCACGGCGAGGCCGCGCGCCGAGAGCGCAGCCGCGATCCCGATCGAGAGCGTCGTCTTGCCCGAGGACTTGTGGGCCGCGGAAACCAGGAGCCCCGGGGTATCCATGCCGGCCCCTATGCCGCCTGCAGGAGCGATTTCGGGCGCTCGTCCCAGAGCCGTTGCGCCGCGCGCTCGGCCTCCGGGATGGCGCTCGCTGCCCCGAGCGCCTTGAGCGCGATCGCCGCCGTGCCGACCACTGCGGCCTCGCCGTATTCGTCGAGCGCATCGCCCCGCCATACCGCGGCCAGGCGCTCGACCTGGAGGACCGTGTCCTTGAGGTGGCGCCCGCCGCCGAACATGGCCGGCCACTCCTCGCTCGACTCGGTTTCGCGGCGGGCCGACTGTACGAGGCAGGGCACGTCGGGATTGCGCTCCGCCTCCCCGCCCTCGCCCCGCAGCACCGCGAGGTGCGTCCGGCCGAGCCGGAGGGCGGCCTGCTGGTGGATGTCGCGGTAGTTCGGGTGGAAGATGCCGACGAGCTGCACCGGCGCGTCGAGCGGATTCAGCATGCGCGCGACGCTGTTCGCCGGCGAGCGCAGCCCGAGGAGCGAGCGCAGCTCGATGATCCGCGCGACCTGCGGCGCGAACGCGTCGAGCGGCACGTAGGCGAAGCCCGCCGAGCGGATGCCCTCGCACGCCTCGGCGAGCGAGCGGCAGACCGGCAGGCCGAGCCGCGTGAGCGCATCCGGCGCATAGATCCGGCCGTCGCCGCCGCGCGCGATGCCGTGCATCAGGACCGGAAAGCCGTTCCGCGCGAGCAGCAGCGCGGCGAGCAGGAACCACGGCAGGTGGCGGCGCTTGCCCGCGTAGGATGGCCAGTCGATGCGCACGGCCGGCGCGTTCGCCGGCACGGCGATCGCCTCGCGCGCCGCGGCGACGAACCCGGCGAGCTCCTCGGCGGTCTCCTCGCGCACGCGGATCAGCATGAAGAACGCGCCGACCTGCTCTGGCGCGCAGGCGCCCGCGATGATCATGCGCATGGCCGCACGGGCCTCGTCGAAGGTCATCGCGCGCGAGCCGTGGCGGCCGCGTCCCACGATGCGGATGTATTGCGCGAACGGGTGCTCGTCGGCCGCGGTCATGGCGACTCGGCCACCCGGCCGTCGAGACGCTCGGGCAGGAAGGCGAGCAGCTTCACGGCGAGCACGACGATGATCCCGGCGATCGCGACGCCGCCGAGGCCGAGCGCGAGCTCGGGCAGGCTCGGCGCATACGGGTGCACGCGGCCGTCGAAGAAGCTGCCCGACTCCTGCATCCCGGGGAAGAGCTCGAGCGGGAAGGCCTGGCCGCCGATGATCGTCACGTGCATCTGCGCGAGGCCGCCCAGCACCACGAGCAGCGATGCGGCGACCACCGTGCCGCGCGCCGCGCCGAGCCGCGGGTGCGCGAGCAGCGCCATCGGCACGAGGCTCCCGAGCAGGATCTGGCCGCCCCAGAAGAGCGCGGGGTAGATCCCGCCATCGGCCAGGACGAACCGCTCGAAGGCGCTCTGGCGGGCGAAGTAGAGATTGGTGAGGTGGAACACCGCCACGAAGTAGAGCACCACGGCGATGAAGACGACGAGGAGGTTCTTGAGCCGGCGCAGCACCGCGACGTCGAGCGTGCGTCCGCTCCACGCGTAAGCGGCGATCAGCACCAGCAGGTATGCGGCTAGACCGTACGAGAAGGACATCGCGACGAAGGTCGGCGCGAGCATCGCCGAGTCGTAGGCCTGCCGCGCCACCAGGAAGCCGAAGATCGAGCCGGTGCCGGTGGTGAGCACGAGGCGCCAGACGAGCGCCGCGTAGCCGACCGGGGTCGAGTACCGGTTCATGCGCCGCTCCATCATGGTCCAGAGATAGAGCGCGACGATGACGAAGAACCCGGTGTAGAGGAAGACGTTCAGCGCGAAGATCGACGTGAAGTTGTAGCGGGTCATCGCGACGACGATCCGGTCGGCGCGGCCGAGGTCGAGCATCAGGACCGCGAGGCCGCCCGCGAGGAGCGCGACCGCGACGAGCCCGGAGAGCGGCGCGAGCGGCTTGTAGAAGCCCTTCCCGAACACCGACGCGATCGAGGCGACGTTCAGCGCACCCGAGGCGGCCACGATCAGGAACACCGCGAAGACGTGCGGCATGCCCCAGACGATCTGGTTCGTCATGCCGGTCACGATGTGCCCGCGGTGCTCCATGGTCCACGCGGCGGCGAGCCCGGCGGCCGTCACCGCGCCGAGCACGCCGAGCAGCAGCCAGTAGGCGCCGCTCCTGCCCTCGATCTCCCGATACGCGATCTTCATACGCTCGCCTGCCAGCCGCAGAGACGCCGAGCACGCAGAGAAAAGCCTTTCATGCCCGCGTTCCTCCCGGCCCCGATTGCATCGGCCGTCCACCCGTTGGCGATCCGCGCCCCGGGTTCCTCTCTGCGCCCTCTGCGTCTCTGCGGCTCATCCCGCTCAGATCCCTTGATAGCGCACGCCGGGGTTGAGGCCGAGGTCGGCGCGCGCCTGCGTCGATGGATACCGCGCGATGCGCTGCGCGATGTCGCTCGCCGGGTCGTTCAGGTCCCCGAACACCATCGCGCCGTGCCCGGCGTCGGCGCAGGCCCGGACGCACGCCGGCGTCTCGCCGCGATCCACCCGGTGCACGCAGAAGGTGCACGACTCCACCGTGCCCTTGCCGCGCGGCACGTCGGGCCGCTGGTCGGCGAGGTTCTCGTGCACGAGCGAGCGCGCCTTGTACGGGCAGGCCATCATGCAGTAGCGGCAGCCGATGCAGACGTGCTTGTCGACGAGCACGATGCCGTCTGCCCGCTTGAAGGACGCCCCGGTCGGGCATACGTCGACGCACGGCGGCTGCTCGCAGTGCTGGCACATCATCGGCAGCGACGCCTCGCGCCCGGTGCGCAGGTCCTTCAGCTCGACCTTGCGGATCCACTGCGCGTCGGTCTCCCGGGTGCCGCCGGAGAGGCCGTTCTCGCGATTGCAGGCCGTGACGCATGCGTCACAGCCCTTCGCGCACTTGTCGGTGTCGATCAGGAGGCCCCAGCGCACCGCGCCGCTCGCGGCCTCCACCGGCGCGCGGCCGTGCGCGCTCTGCAGGAGCAGCACGCCCGGCGCGAGCGTCAGCGTCGCGACCGCGCCCGCACCCCAGGCGAGGAACTGACGGCGGCCGGCGTCGTGGCCGTTCACGGCTTCGCTCCCTGCGCGACGGCAGGCTTCGCCGCGTGGCACTCGAAGCAGTCGATTTTCACCGCCGCGTAGCCGTGGCAGCTGCGGCAGAAGTCGCCCGGCGCCGCGGCGACGCTCCCGGTCTCCGCGCTCGCGTGGCACTCGACGCAGCCCTTCAGGCTGTGCTGCTTCGTGCGGACGCCCGCGCGCATCGTCCGGTCGCGCTGATGCAGCAGGACCTCCATGTGGTTGCGGCGCATGAACTCGACGGGCTCGACGCACGTGTCGCCCTGCGCCGGCGTGATCGCCGGCTTCGGCACGCGCCCGGCCGGCGCGCCCTGCTCCTGCGACCAGCCGGCGCCCGCCGCGACGCAGGCGAAGAGCACCAGCGCCGCCCGTGCGGTTCTGCTCCGCACCGCCCGCCCGTCACTGTTCACCCTGTCCACCGCCCGCCGTCCGCTGCCCGCTGCCCGCTGATTCACTCGCCGAGCCCCATCTGGATGTACCCCGTCGGACAGACATCGCGGCAGATGTGGCAGCCGATGCACTTCGTGTAGTCGGTGTCGACGTAGCGCCCGGTGGTCGCCTTGTCCTTCTTCACCCGGAAGACCGCCGTCTGCGGGCAGTAGACGACGCAGTTGTCGCACTCGAAGCAGAGCCCGCAGCTCATGCAGCGCTTGCCCTCGGCGACCGCTTCCTTCTCCGAGAGCGGCTGCAGCCGCTCCTCGAAGTTGCCGAGCGCCTGTTCCGCGGTCAGGGTCGTCACGCCGCGCTTGTTGCGCGCGGTGTGCTGGAAGTGGCCGAGGAAGAGCTGCTCGTGCGGGATGACATACCGGCCGGAGCGGTCCTCGTAGTTGTGCACCGCGAAGTTCGCCACCGAGGTGCCGAGCACTGGCTCGCGCGGCGCCACTTCGACCTTGAGCCCCTTCTCGAGCAGCTTGCGCATCAGATCGAACGAGTGCACGTCGATCTTGGGGCGCCGCTCCTGGTTCTCGCCGCGGAGATACCGGTCGATGCCCTCCGCGGCGATCCAGCCCTGGCCGATCGCGCTCGTGAGGAGATGCGGCCGCAGCACGTCGCCGCCGGCGAACACGCCCTTCTTGCCGGCGACCTGGTAGTTCCTGTCGGCCGACATCAGGCCCTTGCCGTTGTCGAACCCCTCGAGCCCGGTGAAATCGACCGCCTGGCCGATCGCCGAGACCACGAGGTCGGCGGGCACGATCTCCGCGGTGGACTCGTCGACCTTGATCTCGAGCTTCGGGCCCACGAAGCGCGCCTCGCACTTCGCGATCTTGAGGCCGGTCGCGCGGCCGTCCTTGCCGCGCACCACCTCGACCGGCGCCCAGCCGTCGCGGATCGCGACGCCCTCGGCGAGCGCGTGCTCGATCTCGTGCCGGTTCGCCTGCATCTTCTCGATCGAGAACACCGAGGTGAGCGTGACGTCGGCACCCTGGCGCGCGGACACCTCCGCCACGTCCTGCGCCTGCTTGCCGAGGATGACCATCTCAGGATGCCCGGTGCCGTGCGGGTGCTCGATGTGCCCGAGCCGGCGCGCGACCGTGGCGACGTCGATCGAGGTATCTCCGCCGCCGACGACCACGACGCGCTTGCCCACGTGCTTCAGCCGCCCGTCGTTGAACGCGCGCAGGAACGCGGTCGCGGCGACGCAGTTCGGCGCCTCGGCGCCGGGCACGGGCAGCGGCCGCCCGCCCTGCGCCCCGAGGCCCATGAAGACGGCATCGAAGTCGCGGTCGATGTCGTCCATCGTGACGTCGGTGCCCACGCGCGTGTTCAACCGCACCTCGACGCCGAGGTCGAGGATGCGCCGGATCTCGGCGTCCAGGACGTCGCGCGGCGTACGGAAGCCCGGGATGCCGTAGCGCATCATCCCGCCGAGCTCGGCGTGCTCGTCGAAGATCGTGACCGAGTGGCCCATCAGCGCGAGCTGATACGCGCAGGAGAGGCCGGCCGGCCCGCCGCCGATCACCGCCACCTTCTTGCCGGTCAAGTGCTCGGGCTTCCTGAACGCGAGGTTGTTCTCGATCGCGTACTCGCCGAGGAAGTGCTCGACCGAGTTGATGCCGACGAAGTCCTCGACCTCGTTGCGATTGCACCCGGACTCGCACGGCGCCGGGCACACGCGGCCCATCACCGCCGGAAACGGGTTCGCCTCGGTCAGGCGCCGCCAAGCGTACTCCTGCCACGGCACGCCCGCCGGCGGCTTTTCGGTGCCGCGCACGATCGCGAGATAGCCGCGGATGTCCTCGCCGGACGGGCAGCTCGCCTGGCACGGCGGCGTGCTCTTCTGGTAGGTCGGGCACTTGTGCGTGTGTCCGGCCTGGAAGATGTACTCGCTCCAGCCGCGCCACCTGGTGTCGCCCTCCTTGTAGCGGCGGAAGGTGAGCTTCTCCGCGGCTGGCTTCGCATCGGTCGTGGCCGACATCGCTCTCTCCTATCTCCTCGGGGCCCTTAGCAGCCTCTCGAAAAACTCCGCTCATGCGTGGGAGGGGATATACAAGGGGCTTGCCCCTTGTTCGTTCCCGGGGATATGCAAGGGGGTCCCCCGTGTTCGTACGACCGATGTCTGGGCTGTACGCTCATTGCGTCGGACGAAGCCCCCGGCAGCGGCATATCTCTACAGCGTCTCAATGATTCCGGCCCAGCCGGATCGCGTCGCCGACGAGCTGGTGCACGCCGCCGACCATGCCCATGTCGAACTTGTAGTACGGCAGCACCTTGCTGAACTGCGCCTTGCAGATCGCGCAGATCGTCGCCATGAAGTTGACGCCGTGCTCGTCCACGACCGCCTTGAGCGCCTCCATGCGCGGGAGCGCGCCCTTCACGCGGAGCTCCGTGAGCTCGTCGGTGAGGAGCCCTCCGCCGCCCCCGCAGCAGAACGTCGCCTCGTGAATCGTCTCCGGCGCCATGTCGTGGAAGTGGTTGCAGGCGGCCTGGATGATCCGGCGCGGGATGATGAACTGGCCGCGCGGAATGCCGCCCATGCCCGCGCCGCGCGCGACGTTGCAGGAGTCGTGGAACGTCACCACCCGCGCGTCGTTCGCCTCCCTGTCGAGCCGGATCGCGCCGCGCCGGATGAGATCGTCGGTCAGCTCGCAGATATGCTGCGGCGCCGGGTAGCGCGGATCGAGGAAGTCGAAGGGCCCGATCAGCGTGTTCCAGAAGCTGTACGCGACCCGCCAGGCGTGGCCGCACTCCCCGACCACGATGCGCTTCACGCCGAGCTCGAGCGCCGCCTCGCGGATGCGGAGCGCGATCTTGCGCATCTGCTCGTAGCTGCCGATGAAGAGCCCGAAGTTGCCGGCCTCGGAGGCGTGCGAGGACAGCGTCCACCGGATGCCCGCGGCGTGGAACACCTTGGCGTAGCCGATCAGGCTGAAGACGTGCGGCTCGGCGAAGAAGTCGGCCGACGGCGTGATCACCAGCACCTCGGCGCCCGCCTCGTCCACCGGCAGGCGAACGTCGAGGCCGGTGTCCTCCTTGATTTCTTCCTCGAGGGTCTGGACCGTGTTCTCGAGCGCGGGCCCCGGCAGGCCGAGGTTGTTGCCGATCTTGTGGACCTTGCCGATGATCTCGTTCGTGTACTTCTGGC
>JAHDYJ010000163.1 GCA_023383795.1 Burkholderiales bacterium
TGAACTGGCTGAACTTCCAGCGCATCTACAAGGCGCTCGGCTACGACTTCAAGCACGTGCAGATCGATCCCAAGACCCAGGCCGACGCGCTGCAGTCCGGCTCGATCGTCGGCGCGGTCGCCTACACGACCGCCGGCCGCTCGCTCGCGTCGTACTGGCGCGAGACCGAGATCCGCACCGACGTGAGGATGATCAACCCGTGCCCCGAGGAGGTCGAGAAGCTGAAGGCGGCCGGGCTCGCGATCGCCGAGGTCGATCCGAAGGCGGCGTTCAGCAAGGACGTCGGCGTCAGCAAGATCTACGGCGTGCCGATCCTGTTCGCCTACAACGTGCGCGCCGACATGCCCGAGGACGTGGTCTACAAGATGCTCGTCGCGTTCAACAAGAACCGCGAGGCGCTCGCGAAGAACGACCCGGGCTTCACGCCGATGGCGAAGGACTTCGCCGGCATGCAGGTCCAGGGCATCAGCGCCAATCCGCACATCCCGGTGCATGCGGGCCTCGCGAAGTTCCTCAAAGAGAACAACGCGTGGAACGACAAGTGGAAGATCGCAGGCAAGTGACCGGCTGAGCGGCTCTTCCGGACGCGTCGCGCCGGCGGCGCACCCCGGCAGGGGCCGGGCCGACTTCGCGCGCACGGTCCGGCCGCGCACGGCCAGGCCGTGCGCACGAGCGCCGAGGTGAGGCGGGCGGCCATCGGCCGTCCAGGGGGAGGAACCGAATGGGTGAACGGCTGAAGGAGCTCGCCAGTCTCCGGAACGCGACCTTCGCGCTCTCGGTAGTCCTGTTCGTCTGGCTGATCTGGTACTTCTACACCGGCTACGGCGGTCCTATCGAGCTCGCGGCATACCTGGTGCCGATCGCCCTCGCGCTGCAGATCCTGTTCCTCTACCAGCAGGACGACCTCTACAAGTGGCTCCCGCGCGTGGCGAACCACGTCATCGTGGCGGTCTACCTGGCGATCTGCCTGTACGCCTTCATCCACTTCTGGCGCGAGTACGAAGAGATCGCGATCTACCGGCAGGGCTCCTACACGACGCAGGACTTCGTGGTCGGGCTGCTGGTGTTCCTGCTCGTGATGGAGCTCTCGCGCATCGCGCACCCGATCCTGTTCGGCGTGAACGTGGTCCTGGTCGTCTACACGCTGTTCGGCTATCTCAGCCCGGTCGACTTCTTCTGGCATCCGGGCACCACGTGGTATCGCGTGGTGACCTCGAGCACGGTCGAGCTCGCGACCGGCGTCTACGGGCTCTATGCGCAGCTCGCCCTCACGCTGATCGCCGCGTTCCTGCTCATCGCGGCGGTCGCGAACGGCTTCGGCGCGCAGAGCGCGATGGTGAACACCATGCGGCGGCTCGCCGGCCGCTCGCGGCACACGGTCCCGCAGACGGCGGTGCTCGCATCGGCGTCGGTCGGCCTGGTGAGCGGCAGCGGGGCGGCGAACGCGGCGGTGGTCGGCAGCTTCACGATCCCGCTGATGAAGCGCTACGGGATTCCGGGCACCTTCGCCGGGGCGGTGGAGACCGCGGCCTCGATGGGCGGGCTCATCATGCCGCCGATGATGGCGGTGGCCGGCTTCCTGATGGCCGAGTTCCTCGGCGTGCCGTACTGGGACGTGGTGCTGCGCGGCTTCTCGCTCTCGTTCATCTACTTCCTCACGCTCTCGCTCTCGGTCTACCTGATGAGCGTGCGGCTGCTCTCCGCCGACCCGGTCGCGGTGCCCGCCGTGGCGCTGTACGACCGCATCAAGACCGCGATCTTCTTCGCCTCGGTCGGGTTCCTGATCCTGCTGATGGGCTGGATGGGCATCGGCGAGCTGCGCGCCGCCCTGTACACCGGCATCTTCATGCTCGCGCTGCTGCTCGTGACCTACGTCTACTTCAAGCACGTGCTCAGGGACGAGGCGGTCGCGAAGGAGTCCCTGTTCGGCAACCTGCGGCTCGTGATCGAGACCCACGCCGAGATGGCCTCCTACCTGACGCTGCTGCTCGCCACGCTCGGCATCATGATCGGTCTCTTCACGGTGACCGGGTTCATCAACCGCATGGGCGGGATGCTCCTGCAGGTCGGCGAGTGGCACATCATCGCGCTCGTGCTGATGGCCTGGGCGTTCGGCTGGCTGGTCGGCGCCGGGCTGCCGCCGACGGCCACCTACATCATCCTCGCGGTGATCATCGTCGACCCGATGCGCAAGCTCGGCGTCGATCCCTGGGTCGCGCACGGCTTCGCGTTCCTGCTCGCGATCTGGGGCGAGCTGTCGCCGCCGACCTCGCTTGCGGCCGCGGTCGCGGCGCGCATCGCCGAGGCCTCGTTCATGCGCACGATGTGGGAGGCGCTGAAGCTCTGCCTGCCGATCACGTTCCTGTCGTTCGCCATCTTTTTCCGCTCGGGCATGATGACGACGCCCGGCTGGACGCAGGTCCTCGACACCGCGCTCGTCGCCACCGCGACCTGCGCGGTCGCCAGCGCGATCTTCGGCCGGTTCGTCGAGAGCCAGGCGGCGAACACCGTGGTGCGCATCGTGCTGGCGGTCGCTGCGCTCGTCGTCATGCTCCACCCCAGCGACGCGCTGGCGCTCGTCGTCGGCGCCTTCCTGCTCCCCGCGGTGATCTTCGGCGTCGTGCGTCACCGGCGGATCGCCCCGCCGAAGGGCGGGCTGCAGCCCGCGCCGGTGGCCTAGGCGTCTCGAGCACGGGACGAAGGCGGCCGGCTCCGGGTCGCCGCGCGTCGCGTGGCGCGGCACCGCGCGCCCGCGACCCCGGGCCGCGCCGGTCTGCTACGATCCGCGCTGATCAGCCAGTGCACAGCGAGCGTCCCAGAATGTCGAAGTTCTCCCTCGGCCAGCCGGTCACCCGTTTCGAAGACCTCACTCTCGTGCGCGGCGCCGGCCGCTATGCCGACGACGTGCGGCTAGAGGGGGCGTTGCACGCCTGCGTGCTGCGCTCGCCGCACGCGCACGCGCGAATCGCGCGCATCGATGCCGCCGCGGCGCGCAAGGCGCCCGGCGTCGCCGCCGTCCTGACCGGCGCCGAGGTGAAGGCCGACGGGCTCGGCGACATCCCCTGCCTGATCCCGGTGACGAACGCCGACGGCACGCCGCGCGGCGAGACGCCGCGGCCGATCCTGGCGAAGGAGCGCGTGCGCCACGTCGGCGATCCGGTGGCGCTCGTCGTCGCCGACACGCCGGCGCACGCGAAGGACGCCGCGGAGCTCGTCGAGGTGGATTACGATCCGCTGCCGGCCGTGGCCGACGCGTACGCGGCCGCGCAGCCGGGCGCGCCGCAGGTCTGGCCGGAGATCAGGAACAACGTCTGCTTCGACGTCGTCAGCGGCGACGCCGGCGCGGTCGACGCCGCGTTCGAGCGCGCGCATCGCGTCGTGAAGCTCGCGCTCATCAACAACCGGCTCGTGGCGAACCCGCTCGAGCCGCGCGCGGCGCTCGCCGACTACGACGCGGCGAGCGACCGCTCGACGCTCTACACGCCGACGCAGGGGCCGCACGTGATCCTCGGGCAGCTTCTCGATCCGATCCTGAAGCTCGACCAGAAGCGCCTGCGCGTGGTGTCCGGCAACGTCGGCGGGGCGTTCGGCATGAAGATCTTCCTGCACCCGGAGCAGGCCCTCGTGGTGTGGGCGTCGCGGCGGCTCAAGCGCCCGGTGCGCTGGACGGCAGAGCGGAGCGAGGCGTTCCTCTCCGACGTGCAGGGGCGCGACAACTACTCGATCGCGGAGCTCGCACTGGACGCCGACGCGCGCTTCCTCGCGCTGCGCGCGACGACCTATGCGAACCTGGGCGCGTACCTCTCGAACTACGGGCCGTTCATCCCGCAGCTCGCCTTCTACGTGCTGACGAGCGTCTACCGCATCCCGGCGATCAGCCTGAACGTCAAGGCCGTCGTCACCAACACGGTTCCGGTCGACGCCTATCGCGGCGCCGGGCGCCCGGAGGGCATCTACCTCACCGAGCGGCTCGTCGACTACGCGGCGCGCGAGCTCGGGATGACGCCGGACGAGCTGCGGCGGCGCAACTTCATCGAGTCGTTCCCGTACCAGACGGCGTGCGGCACCGAGTACGACAGCGGCGACTTCCCGGCCGCGATGAAGCTCGCGATGGAGCGCGCCGACTGGGCCGGCTTCCCGGCGCGGCGCGACGCGGCCGGCAAGCGCGGCAGGCTGCGCGGCATCGGGCTCGCGATGTACATCGAGCGCTGCGGCGGCGGCAACGGCGACACGATCACGGTGCGGGTCGGCGGCGAGGGCAAGGTGACGCTCGTCTCCGGCATGCAGGACAACGGCCAGGGGCACGTCACGAGCTTCAGGCAGGTGCTCTCCGACAAGCTCGGCATCGACGCCGAGGCGATCGAGGTGGTGCAGGGCGACACCGACGTCGTGCCGAGCGGGCTCACCGGCGGCAGCCGCTTCCTCGCGGTCGGCGGCGTGGCGGCGATGGCCGCCGCCGGCGAGGCGGTCGACAAGGGCAAGGACGCGGCCGCGGCGATGCTGGAGGCGGCGGCGGCCGACGTCGAGTACCGCGACGGCAAGTACTGGATCGCGGGCACCGACCGCGGCGTGTCGCTCTTCGACGTGGCGAAGAGGACGAACGGCCTCGAGGCGACGCACACCCGCACGCCGGCGAAGTACACCTTCCCCAACGGCTGCCACGTCGTCGAGGTCGAGATCGACCCCGAGACCGGCGCGACCGCGATCGTGCGCTACACGATCGTCGACGACTTTGGCCGCACGATCAACCCGCTGCTCGCGCAGGGGCAGATCCACGGCGGCACGGTGCAGGGCGCCGGCCAGGCGCTGCTCGAGCACGGGATCTACGACCCGGAGAGCGCGCAGCTCGTCACCGGCTCGTTCATGGACTACGCGATGCCGCGCGCCGACGACATGCCGTCGTTCGACTGCACGTTCAACAACGTGCCCGCCACCGGCAACCCGCTCGGCGTGAAGGGCGCGGGCGAGGCGGGTGCGGTCGGCGCGCCCGCCGCGGTCGTAAACGCGGTGGTCGATGCGCTCGAGGCGCACACCGGCCTGAAACACATCGACATGCCGGCCACGCGCGAGAAGGTGTGGCGCGCGCTGCGGGCGGGCTGATCCCGTGGCGCCGGCCGCGGCCGAAGGAGGGCGCATGTCGGTTCGCATGCTGACGCCGTTCGAGCTGCACGTTCCCGACGCGACGCTCGAGGACCTGCGCGCGCGCCTCGCGCACGCCCGCTTCCCGGACGAGCCGCCGCTTCCGGCCTGGTCGACCGGGACCAGCGTCGCCTACATGCGCGAGCTCGTGGACTACTGGCGCGACCGGTTCGACTGGCGCGCGCAGGAAGCGCGGCTCAACGCGCTGCGCCAGTTCACGGTCCCGGTCGCCGGCATCGACCTGCACTTCGTCTACGAGGAAGGGAGCGGCCCCTATCCTCTGCCGCTCCTGCTCGCGCACGGCTGGCCGGGCTCGGTCGTCGAGTTCCTCGAGCTGATCCCGATGCTCACCGATCCGGCGCGCTTCGGCGGCGATCCGGCCGACTCGTTCACGGTGATCGCGCCGTCGCTGCCCGGCTTCACGCTCTCGTTCCGGCCCGGGCAGGAGCGCTTCGGCGTCGAGCGCATCGCCGAGATTCTCGCCGAGCTGATGACCGAGGTGCTCGGCTATGAGCGCTTCGCGGCGCAGGGCGGCGACTGGGGCGCGTTCGTCGCCTCGCGGCTCGGCTGCCAGTTCGCCGAGCGCATGATCGGCATCCATCTCAACATGCTCGCGGTGCGGCGCGATCCGAAGATGATCGCGAACCCGACGGACGAGGAGCGCCGGTTCCTGGCCGAGCTCGACCACTGGCTCAAGGAGGAGATGGGCTACCAGTGGATCCAGGGTACGCGGCCGACCACGCTCGCGTTCGGGCTCACCGACTCACCGGCGGGGCTCGCCGCGTGGATCGCCGAGAAGTTTCGCGCGTGGAGCGACTGCGACGGCGTGCCGGAGACCGCGATCGCGCGCGACGCGATGCTCGCGAACATCATGCTCTACTGGGCGACCGGCGCGATCGGATCGTCGTTCTGGCCCTACTACGCGCGCATGCACGGCCCGTGGCCGATCCCGGCCGGCGCGACGGTCGACGTGCCGACCGGCTACGCCGAGTTTCCGAAGGAGATCCTGCGCCCGCCGCGCTCGCTCGCGAGCCGCACCTACACCGATATCCGCCGGTGGAGCGTGATGGAGAAGGGCGGGCACTTCGCCGCGCTCGAGCAGCCGCAGGCGCTCGCGCGCGAGATCCGCGAGTTCTTCCGGCCGCTGCGGTAGTTCGTCGGACGTGCTGCGCGGACGCCGACGGCCCGGGCGGGCGCTCGGCGCGGCTTAGCTGCGCTTGCGCCGCCCGAAGGCGAGACCCGCCAGGCCGGCTGCGCCCAGCAGGGCAAGGCCTCCCGGCTCGGGAACGCCCGCGGGATCGACCGTGAAAGCGCTGTACCTGACGTCGCTCTGCGAGAAGTTGTAGAAGCCGAGGCGGCCGTCCGGGAAGACGCCATCGATGTCGATCTGCAGGACGTCGTCGACGAAGACCCGGAGGTTGGTCGACGTGTAGACGAAGCGGAACTCGTACTCGGTGTTGTCGGCCCAGCCGGTGTTGCCGAGCGTCGCCCCGCGCGCGAGCTCGCTCACACCTCCCCCGGCGTTCTCGACCGCATTCACGTGCCCCCACAGCTCGTCCGCCGACGGCGTGCCGGAGACGCGCGACGCGGCCAGTCCGACGAGCGCGGTCGTCCCTGGCGTCGCGTTCGTCGCGGCGTTCCCGGTGAAGTCGAAGCTCTGGGTGATCTGCTTCCAGTCGATCAGCAGATAGTCCGCCGTGGCGCTCGTCGTATCGCCCGGGTTGAAGCCGAGGACGAAGCCGACGAAGTCGTCGTCGCCGGTCGTCCGCACCTCGATGCGTCCGCGCACGTCGGTATTGAGCGCGCTGAAGTCGCTGTAGAAGATGGTGGGTTGCCCGTTGACGGTCTGATCCACGAAGGATCCGCCGCCGCCGACCACCCAGACTCCCGCCCCGAATCCGCTGACCGAGGCGTAGGACTCCGCGGTCCAGGTGTTCAGGTTGACCGGCGCGGCGATGCCGAGGGCAGGCGCTGCGGCGAGAGCGATCGCCCAGGCAGCGGACCGGGCGGCAGTGCTGCGCAGAAATTCTCGAGCGGCCATGGGATCTCCCTGCGAAAAGCGCGAAGGTGGACTCAAACGAACCATTCCGAGCAAGCAGCGAGCCAGGCGACGTTTACGTAGCGCTTTCAATCACTTGCATCGACGTATGGGAGCGCTGTCGCCGCAGGTGTAAGAGCGTCCGACAGCGGATGCAGCGCATGCGGCTCAGGCCTCGCCGCTCACGACCGTGATCAACGCGGCGCCATAGCGCTCGAGCTTCTTCGCGCCGATGCCGGCGACCGCGGCGAGCGACGCAGGATCGCCCGGCCGGCGGCGCGCGATCTCGGCGAGCGTCGCGTCGTGCAGGATCACGTACGCCGGCACGCCCTGCGCGCGCGCCTCGGCGAGTCGCCATGCCTTCAGGCGCTCGAAGAGGCCGGCGTCGGGCGGCGGCAGGTCGGCCGCGGCCGCGCTGCGCGCGGCGGCGCCGCGCGACGCCCGCGCGCGGGTGACCGCGGGCCGCATCTCGACGCGCACCTCGCCGCGCAGCACCGGGCGGCTCGCCTCGGTGAGTTTCAACGCGCCGTGCGCCGCGTGGTCGACGCTCGCGTAGCCGAGCGCGACGAGCTGGCGGAACACGCCACGCCACGCGACCTCGTCGAGCTCCTGGCCGACCCCGAACACTGGCAGCCGGTCGTGCCCAAGCCGGTGCGTGCGCTCGCCCGGCTTGCCGCGCAGCACGTCGATCACGTGCACCGCGCCGAAGCGCTGCCCGGTGCGGTAGATCGCCGAGAGCGCCTTCTGCGCCGCCACCGTCGCGTCCCAGGTTCGCGGCGGATCGAGGCAGTTGTCGCAGTTGCCGCACGGCGCCGACGCCTCGCCGAAGTACGCGAGCAGGCGCACGCGCCGGCAGCCGGCCGTCTCGCACAGGCCGAGCAGCGCGTCGAGCTTGGCGGCCGACACGCGCTTGTAGTCCTCGGCGGCGTCGGAGAGATCGATCAGCCGCCGCTGCTGCACGACGTCGGCAAGCCCGTAGGCCATCCACGCATCGGCCGGCAGAGCGTCGCGGCCGGCGCGGCCGGTCTCCTGGTAATAGCCCTCGATGCTCTTCGGCAGGTCGAGATGCGCGACGAAGCGCACGTCGGGCTTGTCGATGCCCATGCCGAACGCGATCGTCGC
>JAHDYJ010000006.1:0-66452 GCA_023383795.1 Burkholderiales bacterium
CCGCAAGAAGGACATGGCGATCGTCGGCGGCTACAACGTCTACCCGCGCGAGGTGGACGAGGTGCTGTTCGCGCATCCGGCGGTCAAGGAGGCCGCCGCGGCCGGCGTGCCCGACGCGTACTACGGCGAGACGATCCGGGCGTACGTCGTCCTGCAGGAAGGCGCCGCCGTCACGGTCGAGGATCTCGTCGCCCACTGCGCAAGGAACCTCGCCCGGTACAAGGTGCCGAGCCGGATCCACCTCGTCGCCGAGCTGCCGCGCACCACCGTCGGCAAGATCGACCGGCGCGCGCTCAAGGAGAAGCTCGCGCGCGAGGGGTGAGCGCGGTCGGATGCGGTAGCATTGACCGCGCGGCGTGCGTGGCGCGCCGGCACCGCACGGAGACCGAGATGCAGCGCCCGACCGCGCCGTTCCCGCTCGAGCAGGCCCCCGAGGAGATCCGCCGGACGATGGCCGCGATCGGGCCGGTCTGGGGCGTCAACACCCGCAAGCACGTCGAGATGACGGTCGCGGCGTACACGCCGCACCTCGCGCGCTCGCCGAAGGACGGCGTGCGCGTGACGCGCGACGTTCCCTACGGCGCGCACCTGCGCCAGGTGCTCGACGTCTTCCGGCCGGCGGCGGCGCCGTTCGGCGGCGCGCGCGCGGCGCCGGTGATGATTTTCGTGCACGGCGGGGCGTTCGTGCGCGGCGACAAGCGCGTGAGCGAGGAGATCTACGACAACGTGCTCTACTATTTCGCGCGCAACGGCTTCCTCGGCCTGAACGCCGAGTACCGCCTCGCGCCCGAGGCGCGCTTCCCCGACGGCGCGCGCGACGTCGCCGCGGCAGTCGCCTGGGCCGAGCGCCACGCCGCCGAGCACGGCGGCGACCCGTCCCGCATCTACGTCTTCGGCCACTCCGCGGGCGGCACGCATGTCGCGACGTTCGCGTTCGACCGCGGCGCGGTGCCCGAGCGCCCGCAGGCGGTTGCCGGCGTGATCCTCGCGAGCGCGCGCGTGCGCGCGGACGTGCTGCCGGACAACCCGAACGCCGACGCGGTGCGCGCGTACTTCGGCGACGACGCTTCGCTCTACCACCAGCGCTCGCCGGTCACGCACGCCGCGGATCCCGACCTGCCGGTGATGATCGTCGTCGCCGAGTACGAGAACCCGTACCTCGACGTGTACGGGGCCGAGCTTCTGCACCGGCTGAGCGGCGCGCGCAGGCGCGCGCCGCGCTTCGTGCGCCTGACGCGCCACAACCACATCTCGCTCGTCGCGCACTTCAACACCGAGGAGGAGATCCTCGGCCGGGAGATCCTGGACTTCGTCGCGCGAGGGTCCTGACCGGACCAGTCCCCTCCTGTCCGAGGAGGGGTGGCCGCGCGAGCGGCCGGGGTGGTGCGGGCGCGGGCAGAGTGCAGGTCCGGCAACCACCCCCCGGCCTTCCGCCGGACCCCTCCTTGGGAAGGAGCGGATGCGCTTTCGCGCTATCGCCGCACGCGCTCGACCACCATCCTCGGATCGACGAGCTTGCCGGCGACGATGACCGGCTTGCCGTCGAGCTCGACGGTGCAGTCGCGCATCGGCACGTCGTAGTGCCCGCGGGTCGTGCGCTTGCCGCCGCCCTGCGTGTTCGGGCCGGTCGAGAAGAGGAAGTTGCCGGGGAAGGTGCGCGCCGCCGCGCGATGGCGCTCCGGCTCCTCGCCGTTGAGCGCGATGCCGTACCACAGCGCCTGCGGGTTCATGCCCCAGCCGAGATGCGAGACGGCGTACGGGTCGCGGTCGCGCTCGCCGGTGCGGCCGTCCTCGAGCCAGTCGCGCATCAGCTTCGCGTCGAGGCCGCCCTCGATCCGCACGATGTGTCCCTCCCGGATCTCGAGGCGGACCGGATCGGCGACGTAGCGGCAGTAGGGCAGGATGACGATGTCACCGGGCTGGAAGACCACCGCGCCGTTCGCGCTGCCCTCGTTCGGGAAGGTGTGAACATGGCCGCCGCCCCAGTGGTCGAAGTGGCCGGGCTCGTCGGCATAGCCCCACTGCGTCATCACCGGGTACTCGCCGCACTCGTAGGTGAAGTCGGTGCCCGCCGCGCTCGTCACCCGCACCTTCTTCGTCGTCCGGTAGACGCTCTCGGCGTACTTCATCGCTTCCTTGAGCCCCGGCGGCGACAGGAGCTGCTCGAGGTCGTCCGGCGCGTCGATGATCATCAGGACGCGCGTGCCCGCCTCCTGCACCTGCTTCAGCCACTTGGTGAAGAGCGGCACGTGGAAGATCACCAGCAGATCGGCCGCGCACACCGCCTCGAGCGTGCCCTTGCACTGCCCGATGGTCGGCACGCCGACCTTGGTCCACGAGGGGATCGAGTTCACGCAGAGCTCGTAGATGTCCGCACCGAGCTCGTCGGCCGCCGCGAACGCCGCCTGGATGTACTCGCGGCGCGTGCCGAGGTCCGACACGACGGCGATCGTCTCGCCTTTCCTCACCTTGCAGAGCTCGAGCTCCCGGCGGTAGAGCCCGGCGAGCTTCGCCGGGTTGAGCTCCTGGACGCGGATAGCGGCTGGCTGCATTGCGGTGTCTCCTGGTGCGGCGCGCGGCTCGCCCCGGGCAGGGCGGCGCGTCTCGTCTGCGCCAGAGCATAGTGCCAAACCCGCGCAGTGGAAAGCGCGCCGCCGGCGGCGCAGCGTCGTAGAATCGGGGCGAGCGCTGCACCCGGGGAACGCGGCGCACGGAGGAGACATGCCCCAGCCCGCCGCCAAGCCCGCCCGGCCCGACGCCGACCTGATCGCCGCGCTCGAGGCCGCGAACATCCACCCGCTCTGGGACCGCTACAAGTCGATCACGCCGATGACGCCGGCCGCGCGCGACGCGCCGATGCACTGGCGCTGGCGCGACTTCGATCCGTTCGCCGCGCGCGCCGCGGCCGAGGTGCCGATCGAGGACGTCGAACGGCGCGCGATGATCTTCGTGAATCCGGCGTTCGGCGGCCAGACCGTCACCACCGCGAACCTGATCGCGGCGTTCACCGTGCTCGAGCCCGGCGATCACGCGGTGCCGCACCGGCACACCGCCGCCGCGATCCGCTTCGCCACGCGCGCCGAAGGGGCGGTCACGATCGTCAACGGCCGCCGCTGCGAGATGCACGAAGGCGACCTCGTGCTCACGCCGCCGATGTGCTGGCACGGCCACATCAACGAGGGCGAGCGCCGCACGGTCTGGTTCGACGCCGCCAACATGCCGCTCGTGTGCGCGCTCGACGCGAGCTTCTTCGAGCCGGGCAGCCGCGAGGCGCACGAGTTCTGGAAGGTGGACGCGGGCGAGGAGCGCCTGTGGGCTGCCGCGGGCCTCGCCGTTCCCGGCGCGCAGGCGCCGGACGCGCACTCGCCGAAGTATCGCTATCCGGGCGCGGAGACGCGGCGCATGCTCGACGCCGTCGCCCCCGGCCCCGACGGCATGCGCGTCGTGCGCTACGTCAACCCGCGGACCGGCGGCGCGGTGATGCCGACGCTCGACTGCTACGCCGTGCGGCTCGGCAACGGCGCGGCCACCGCGGCGCGCCGCACGACCTGGAACACCGTCTGCCTCGTCGTCTCCGGCGAGGGCCGCTCCACCGTCGGCGACCGCACGTTCGAGTGGTCGCGGGACGACGTCTTCACGATCCCGCACTGGACCTGGGCGAGCCACGCGGCGCGCGGCGGCGACGCCGACCTCCTCCTGGTGACCGACCGCGAGGTCTACGCGCGGCTCGAGCTCGCGCGCGAGGAAGCGCAACGCTGATGCCGGCGCCCGCCGCCGACGTCCCCGCCTCCCGCGGCGCGTCGCTCGCGTGAGCGCCGAAGGCATCGGTGCGCGCGCGGTGCGCGTCGAGGACCGGCGCCTCCTCTTGGGCGCCGGACGCTTCGTCGGCGACCTCGCGCCGGCGGGCGCGCTCTCCTGCGCATTCGTGCGCTCGCCGCACGCGCACGCCCGCATTCGCGCAGTCGACGCCTCGCGCGCGGCCGGCGCGACCGGCGTCGTCGCGGTGCTCACCGGCGCCGAGATGGCCGCCGACGGCGTCGGCCCGATGCGCTGCCTGTGGCCCATCCGCAACGCCGACGGCACGCCGATGGCCGAGCCGCCGCGCTATGCGCTCGCGCGCGAGCGCGTGCGCCACGTCGGCGAGCCGGTCGCGCTCGTCGTCGCCGAGACGCCGGCTGCGGCGGCCGACGCGGCCGAGCTGGTCGAGGCCGACTACGAGCCGCTCGACCCGGTGACCGATGCCCGCGCCGCGCTCGCGACCGATGCGCCGGCGCTGCACGAGGACGCGTCGGGCAACGTCTGCTTCCGCTTCGCGCGCGGCGACGCCGCGGCGGTCGCGGAAGCGTTCGCCCGGGCCCGGCACGTCACGCGGGTCGAGCTCGTGAACAACCGCCTGATCGGGTGCGCGATCGAGCCGCGCGCGCTGGTCGCGCTGCCGGAAGCCGACGGCCGTTCGTTGACCCTCTACGCCGCGACGCAGGTGCCGCATCACATCCGGCGGCTGGTGGCCGAAGAGCTCGGCATGCCCGAAGGGGCTTTGCGCGTCGTCGCGCCCGACGTCGGCGGCGGGTTCGGCTACAAGGGCAAGCACTATCCCGAGGAGACCGCGCTCGCGTGGGCCGCGCTGCGCCTCCGGCGCCCGCTGAAGTGGGTCGCCGGCCGCACCGAGAGCTTCGCCGCCGACAACCAGGGCCGCGATCACGCCACCACCGCCGAGCTCGCGCTCGACGCCGACGGGAGCTTCCTCGCGCTCCGCGTCGCGACCGTGGCGAACGTCGGCGCCTACGTCTCGACTTTCGGCGCGGCGATCCCGAGCGCGATCTACTCCTCGCTTCTCGCGGGCGTGTACCGCACGCCGGCGATCCGCGTCGAGGTGACCGGGGTCTTCACCAACACGCTCCCGACCGACGCATATCGCGGCGCCGGCCGCCCCGAGGCCTGCTACGTCCTGGAGCGCCTCGCCGACCGCGCGGCGCGCGAGCTCGGGATGGACCGGGCGGAGCTTCGCCGCCGCAACCTCGTCCCTGCCGACGCGATGCCGTACGCGACGCCGCTCGGACCGACCTACGATTCGGGCGACTTCCCGCAGCTCCTCGAGACCGCGCTCGCGCGCGCAGACTACGCGGGGTTCGAGGCGCGCCGCGCGCGTGCGCGGAAAGCTGGACGGCTGCGCGGCATCGGCATCGCGTGCTTCGTCGAATCGTCGGGGGTCGCGCCCTCCAGGCTCGCCGGTGCGATGGGCGCGCGCGCGGGCTTCTTCGAGTCGGCCGAGGTCCGCGTCGACTCGGCGGGCGGCGTGCAGGCCTTCCTCGGCACGCACAACCATGGCCAGGGGCACGAGACCACGCTCGCGCAGATCCTCGCGACGCGCCTCGGCGTGCCGCTCGCGCAGGTGCGGATCGTCGAGGGCGACACCGGCGCGGTGCCCTACGGCACCGGCACGTTCGGCTCGCGCACGATCGCGGTCGGCGGCTCGGCGCTCTGGCGCGCGGCGGACAAGATAGTCTCAAAGGGCCGGCGGCTCGCCGCGCACCTGCTCGAGGCCGCCGAGGCCGACGTCACGTTCGCCGACGGCGCGTTCGCCGTCGCCGGCACCGACCGGCGCCTCGCGTTCCTCGAGGTCGCGCGCGCGGCGAACTACGCGCACGACCTGCCCGCCGGCATGGAGCCCGGGCTCGACGCGTCGGCGTCCTACGACCCGTCGAGCTTCGCCTTCTCGAACGGCGCGCACGTGTGCGAGCTCGAGATCGATCCGGAGAGCGGCGCGATCGCGCTCGTCGGCTACTGGGCGGTCGACGACGTCGGCACCGTGATCAACCCGATGGTGGTCGAGGGACAGGTGCACGGCGGGCTCGCGCAGGGCATCGGTCAGGCGCTCCTCGAGCGCTGCGCCTACGACGCCGAGAGCGGGCAGCTCCTCTCGGGGTCGTTCCTCGACTACGCCATCCCGCGCGCCGACGAGCTGCCGGCGTTCGCGACGGAGACCGACCAGCGCCATCCGTGCACGCACAACCCGCTCGGCGCGAAGGGCTGCGGCGAGTCGGGCGCGATCGGCGCGCCGGCGGCCGTGGCGAGCGCGGCGCTCGACGCGCTCGCGCCGCTCGGCGTCGACGACATCGAGCTCCCGATCACGCCCGAGCGCGTGTGGCGGGCGCTCGGGGGCGCCTGAGCGGTCCGTGCGCGAGCCGCGCCCGAGTGCCGCGGCCGTCGCCGCGCCGCAGGGGGCTGCGGATCCTCGACCCCGGCGCAGGGTGGCGGCCGGGAACCGCCGGCGCGCCGATTGCGTCCCTGCAACGGAGGCCCGACATGCCCGATACGCACACGCCAGGGGATTCCCCCGTCCCGCTCGACCCGCGCGCCCTCGCCGCGCTGCGGCCGCAGCTCATGAAGTTCGCGCTGCGCCGGCTGCGCGACGCGGCGGCCGCCGAGGACGCCGTGCAGGAAACCTTCCTCGCCGCGCTCGAGGGCGGCGAGCGCTTCGGCGGCCGCGCCGCGGTCGCGACGTGGCTCACGGGCATCCTGAAGCACAAGATCCTCGATCACTTCCGCCGCGGGGGCCGGGAAGGACCGCTCGACACGGCGGAGCGCGAGGGCGATGCAGCCGCCGGGGACTCCGGTGCGGCGCCGGTCTCGAGCGACCCCGAGGACGCGCTTTCGCGCGTGCGTGCCTTCACCGCGCTGGAAAGCTGCGTGTCACGGCTGCCACCGAGGGCCGCGCGCGCGCTCCACATGCGCGCGGTGCTCGGCATGAGCGCGCGCGAGATCGGCAGGGAGCTCGGGACCACGGCGTCGAGCTCCAGCGTGCTGCTGCATCGCGCGCGCGCCTCGCTGCGCGAGTGCATGCGGTCCGGCTGAGGCGCAGCGCCGCCGGCGACGGGCGCGTATGCGAGCGGCGGGCAAAAAAAGACGGCCCGCCGTGGCGAGCCGCTCTCCTCCTCCCGGGATGTCCGGACGCTCGCGCGGCCGAAGAGTGCGGGCTTCGGACCGGCGCGAGGATGTGGAGCGATTCTAGTGCCGAGCGCGTGCTATGGCGCAGCTGTGACAAATGTTGACAAATGCCGCACCGGCGCGCTGCGGCGCGGGAAGGCGATGGGTCGATGCGCCCCCACCTCGATCGCGTGCTTCCTTCCCGGCGGCGGGGCAGGCGGCTAGACCTTGTCGGCGGTGACGATGAGCGCCGGCATCACGAACGCCACGGCGCCCGCGGCGAGCGCGAACGGCTGCAGCGATTCCCGCGCCGCCTCGCGCAGCCGGTCGAACTGCTCGTCGTCGAGCAGCCCGCCGAGGGTCCAGACGCATGCCCGCTCGGTCGAGACCAGGGCGTCGATCGACCGGAAGCGCACGGTGCCGTCGACGCGCGCCACCGCGGCATCGGCGATGCCTGCCGCATCGCACAGTGCGAGCAGCCGTCGCGGGTCGCCGAGTGCGAAGGGCGCGCGGAAGGCGTCCGCCACCGACTGGCCGAAGAGGCGATGCAGCAACTCGGCGAGGACCGCGTAGCCCGGGGAATGATCGAGCGCGCCGCATACCGCGACGGCCAGTCGCCCGCCCCGGCGCAGCACGCGCATCATCTCGCGCATCGCGCCGGCCGGATCGTCGAAGAACATGCAGCCGAACTGGCTGACGACGCGGTCGAAGCTCGCATCCGCGAACGGCAGCGACTCCGCGCGCCCGCGCTTCCAGTGGATGCGGGCGTCCTTCCTGCGGGCGACCGCGAGCATCTCCTCGTTCGGGTCGAGGCCGGTGACCGCGCCGGCGACGCCTACGCGCGCGAGCGCAGCGCAGGCGAGCACCCCGGTCCCGCAGGCGACGTCGAGCACGCGCTGGCGCGGGCCAACGGCAGCCGCGTCCGCCACCACTTCGCCCCATGCCTGGAACAGGGCCGGGACGAACAGTTCGTCATACACTTCCGCCGGGGAGCGCGTCGCCGGCGCGAGCTCGGCATTGCCCATCGCGTCGCCTCCTCTCGTGTCCAGTCCGGCTCATTTTGACGAGCGACATGGCGAAACTCCATGATCCGTCGTCCGGATCGCTTGCCCGGCCGTCCGGAGTCGCGCCGCCGGGGGCGGTCGCGCCGGATCCGCTGTCGGACGTGCTGCGCACCGTGCGGCTCACGGGCGCGCTCTTCTTCGTGTGGGACGTCTCGTGGCCGTACGCCACGCCGGTGCCGGACGGCCGCACGTTCGCACCGATCATCCTGCCCGGCGCGCAGCAGATCGTCTCGTACCACATCGTCACGCAGGGCGATTGCTGGGGCGGCCTGATCGCCGAGCCGCCGGAGCGGCTCGAAGCGGGCGACATCCTGCTCGTCCCGCACGGCGACGCCTACGTGATCTCGAGCTCGGCGCGGCTCTGCGCCGAAGCCCGCGTCGAGATGCAGGACTCGCTCGTGTTCTTCCGGCAGATGGCCGCCGGCGAGCTGCCCTTTGTGGTCGCCGACGGCGGCGGCGGAGATGTCTCCACGCACCTCGTGTGCGGCTTTCTCGGCTGCGATGTGCGCCCCTTCAATCCGGTGCTTGCCGCGCTGCCGCGCCTCGTGCGAGTACGCCCGCCGGCCGGCGGCGCGCCCGATCGCCTGCGCTCGCTCGTGGAATACACGCTCGCCGAGGCGCGCGCGCCGCGCCCCGGCGGTCAGAGCGTGCTCGCCCGGCTGGGCGAGCTGATGTTCGTGGAGGTGGTGCGGCGCTGCCTGAGTGAAACGCCGGCCGCGCAGAGCGGCTGGCTCGCGGGCCTGCGCGATCCGGTCGTGGGCCGCGTCCTGACGCTGCTGCATCGCGATCCGGCTGCGCCGTGGTCGCTCGAGGCGCTTGCGGGCGAGGTCGGCGTATCGCGCTCGCGGCTTGCCGAGTCCTTCACCCGGTTCGTGGGGCAGCCGCCGATGCAGTACCTGACGCGGTGGCGCCTCCAGCTCGCCGCGCGCATGCTCGCCGACGGCAAGGCCAAGGTCGCGTCCGTCGCGCAGGACGCGGGCTACGAGTCGGAGGCGGCGTTCAGCCGCGCTTTCAAGCGCTTCGCCGGCGTGTCGCCGGCCGCGTGGCGGCGCGGTGCCGCGGCCGGCGCGACGCCGCGGAAGCGATGACGCCGGTCGGCGCGCTCCGGGGCTCTCGCCGCCCCGCGGTCTGCGCCCTGCCACGGCGCTTCCCGCGTCGGTCCCGCGCCGCGTCTAGAACCTATCTCAAAATGCGAATGCGGTCGCGAAAGTGGAAATCTACAAGGGGTGGTTGGGAAGGGAAGGGTCCCAACCCTTCCCTCGGGCCCCTTGTTTGTTCGGGGATATACAAGCGGCGGGAAGGCATGAGGGGGCCCCTTCCCTTCCCCCTCGGCGCCCCTTGTTCGTACGACCTCGGTTCGGGCAGAAGCACGGCCGCGATTTTGAGATAGCTCCTAGAATGCCGGCTCCGAGGCTGCGACAGAACGCCGATGAACGACACCGCCGCGGCTCGCGCTACCACGCCGCTCACACCTGCCGAGGCGCTCGAGCGCACGCGCGCGCTCGCCCCGCGGCTCGCGGCGCGCGCGCAGCGCTGCGAGGACCTGCGGCGCTGTCCGGACGAGACGATCGCCGAGCTCCACGCGAGCGGGCTGATGCGCCTGATGCAGCCGCGGCGCTTCGGCGGGTCGGAGCTCGGCGCGGTCGCGGCGGTCGACGTCACCCTGGAGATGGCGAAGACCTGCCCGTCGACCGCCTGGGTGTGGATGAACCTCGCGAGCCACTCGTGGAACATCGCGCAGTTCGCGCTGCGCGCGCAGGAGGACGTGTGGGGCGACGACCCCGGCGCCGTCGCGGTGACCTCCCTTGCGTTCCCCTGCGGGGCCGCGCGGCCGGTCGAAGGCGGCTACGTCGTCTCGGGCAGGTGGCCGTTCGGCAGCGGTGTCGATGCGTCGCAGTGGATGCTCGCCGGGGCGATGACCGAGCGCGCGGGGGCGCCGCCCGAGCGCCGCTTCTTCCTCGTGCCGCGCGCGCACTTCCGCAGCCTCGACAACTGGCGCGCGTACGGGCTCGCCGGCACCGGCAGTCACGACGTCGAGGTGCGCGAGGCGTTCGTGCCCGCGCACCGCTCGCTCGCGGCCGAAGCGCTCGCGGCTGGCACGGATGCGCCCGGCGCGAAGGTGCACGCGAGCCCGGTCTATCGTCTGCCGGCCTACGCCACGTTCGGCTTCTTCCTCGCCGCCGTGCCGCTCGGCGCCGCGCGCGGCGCGGTGGAGCAGTTCGTCGCGGCGACCCGCGGGCGCGCCGGCACCTACACCGGCGCTCGCCGCGCCGAGCTCGCGCCGCTGCAGATCCGCATCGCCGAGGCCTCGGCATGCGTCGATTTCGCCGAGACGCAGCTCCGCGCCGATCTCGCCGAGCTCGTCGGGCAGGTCGAGGCGGGCGTCGCGCCGCCGATGGAGGACAAGGTGCGCTGGAAGCGCAACGTCGCCTTCGAGGTGCAGCTCGCGGTGCGCGCGGTCGACACGCTGATGACGGCGAGCGGCGCAGGCGGGCTCCACACGGCGGCTCCGCTGCAGCGCCTCTTCCGCGACGTGCGCGCGGCCGCGGCGCACATCGCGCTCACCTGGGACGTGCAGGCCGCCGCCTACGGCCAGCACGCGCTCGGCGTGCCGCTGCAGGCGGGCCTGCTGCTGTGACTCATCCCGCCCGCGCGGCGGCGAGCGCGAGCAGCAGCCAGCCCGCGATGAACGCGGTGCCGCCGAGCGGCGTGACCGCGCCGAGCCAGCGCGTGCCCGCGAGCGCGAGCACGTAGAGGCTGCCCGAGAAGAGCACGATCCCCGCGAGCATCAGCCAGCCCGACCACTTCAGCGCGGTCGAGGCGGGCAGGTGGATCGCGACGATGCCGATGGCGACGAGCCCGAGCGCGTGCCAGAAGTGGTACTGCACCGCGGTCTCGAACGCCCGGAGCAGATCGGGCGCGAGCCGCGCGCGGAGCGCGTGTGCGCCGAAGGCGCCGAGCACGACGGCGAGCGCGCCGGCGAGCGCGCCGAGGAGGATGAAGAGCTTCGCGAGCGCGGGCACGGGAACCTCGGGTGCGTGGGCGGGACGGGCATCTTATACTCGTGCGCGCAGTCCCACGCGCGCACCGCGATGCCCGCGAACCTCTCGCCCGAATACAAGGCCGCCGAGCAGGCCTTCCGCAAGGCGCGCGAGCCGCGCGAGCGGCTCGATCACCTGCGCGAGATGCTGCGGACGATCCCCAAGCACAAGGGGACCGACCACCTGCAGGCCGACATCAAGCGCAGGATCAAGGAGCTCGCCGAGGAGCTCGAGGCGGCGCCGCGCAAGGGAGCCGCGCGCGGCGGCCCCGCGCTCGTCGTTCGCCCCGAGGGCGCGGCCCAGCTCGCGCTCGTCGGCCCGCCGGGCACCGGGAAGTCGGCACTGCACGCGCGCCTCACCGGGTCGGGCGCGCAGGTCGCCGACTACCCCTTCACCACGCAGGTGCCCGAGCCGGGGATGCTGCCGTGGGAGGACGTGCAGTTCCAGCTCGTCGACCTCCCCGCGGTATCCCCGGCGCACCCGGTGCCGTGGCTCGCCGGCAGCCTGCAGACCGCGGATGCCTGCCTGCTGGTGGTCGATCTCGGCCACCCGGAATGCGTCGAGGAAGTGCAGGCGGTGCACGCGATCCTGCGCGAGAGGCGCGTGAGCCTCACCGAGCGCTGGCCGGCGTCCGACGCGCCCGCGCCGGAAGAGGACGAGGATCCGTTCGCGCTGCGCCTGCCGGCGCTGCTTGTGGCCAACAAGGCCGATCTCGCCGCCGACGAGGGCGCCGAGCTCGAAGTCTTCCGCGAGCTCACCGGCTTCCGCTATCCCGCGCTCGCCGTCTCGGCGCAGACCGGCGCGGGCCTCGACGCGGTCGGCCCGTGGCTCTTCCGCGCGCTCAGCATCGTGCGCGTCTACACCAAGGCGCCGGGCAAGCCGCCCGAGAAGGACCATCCGTTCACGCTGCGCCGCGGACAGACGGTCGAGGACGCGGCGCGGCTCGTCCACCAGGACATCGCGCGCTCGCTGAAGTACGCGCGCGTGTGGGGACGGTCGGGCTTCGACGGCCGCCACGTCGGCCGCGACCACCGCCTGGAGGACGGCGACGTGCTCGAGCTGCACGTGTAGGACGGAGTGCGGCGGCGCTGCTCGACGGGGCAGTGGCGCGGCGACGCGGGCCGCGCTCACGGCGTGTCGCCGTGCAACCCGGCCGCCCGCTGCTGCCACCGCCAGGTGTCGGCGCACATCGCCTCGATGCCGAGCTCGGCCCGCCAGCCGAGCAGCTGCGCGGCGAGCGACGGATCGGCGTAGCACTGCGCGACGTCGCCCGGGCGGCGCGCGACGACGCGGCAGGGCACGCGCCTTCCGCTCGCCGCCTCGAACGCGCGCACCATCTCGAGCACGCTGTAGCCGCGTCCGGTGCCGAGGTTGACCGTCAGCACGCCGCCGCGCCTGCGCAGCGCCTCCAGCGCCGCCAGATGCCCGCGCGCGAGATCGACCACGTGGATGTAGTCGCGCACGCCGGTGCCGTCGGGCGTCGGGTAGTCGTCGCCGAACACGCGCAGCTCCGGAAGCTTGCCCGCCGCCACCTGCGCGACGTACGGCATCAGGTTGTTCGGCGCGTCGTTCGGATCCTCGCCGATCAGCCCCGAAGCATGCGCGCCGACCGGGTTGAAGTAGCGCAGGAGCCCGATGCGCCACTCCGGATCGGCCGCGGCGAGATCGCGCAGGATGTCCTCGATCACCAGCTTCGAGCGCCCGTACGGGTTCGTCGCCGCGAGCGGGAAGTCCTCGCGGATCGGCACCGACGCCGGCTCGCCGTAGACCGTGGCCGAGGAAGAGAACACCAGCGTCTTCACGCCGGCCTCGGCCATGCACTCGGCGAGCGCGACCGTGCCCGAGACGTTGTTGTCGTAGTAGGCGAGCGGCCGCGCCACCGACTCGCCGACCGCCTTGAGCCCCGCGAAGTGGATCACCGCCTCGACGCGCTGGTCGGCGAAGAGCGCCGCGAGGCCCGCGCGATCGCGCACGTCGACCTGCGCGAACCGCGGCCGCCGCCCGGCGATCCGCGCCACGCGATCGACCACCGAGCGCTTGCTGTTCGCGAGATTGTCGACGACGAGGACCTCGTGCCCGGCCGCCATCAGCTCGACGACCGCGTGCGACCCGATGTAGCCGGCGCCGCCGGTGACCAGGATCATGCGTCAGTACGATGCCGTCGTGCCACCGGAGGCGGCGCCTGGGATCCCGTGCGGGAGAGTGTTTCGCACGTCCGCATCTTAGCAAGCCCTGGGGGGGCGGCCGCCCACCGCGGCGGTGCCGGCGGCGAGCGGCAGTTGCGGCGCAGAATTGCCGCGGGACGGCACGGAGCGGAAGCGCCTTTCGGCTTTCCCTTGCCAAATGCGCAGAAATTTGATCAACTTTTTCGAGCTCGCGCAGCCCTTTTGGCGAAAGAGCAGACCATGACCACCGGGGGGCGTTCCCAGCCCCCGCCGGGCCGCGTGCGCCTCGACGACGAAAAGGAGGAGAGTCATGAGGCTTATCGGCATCACTGCGACAGCATTGGGGATCGCCTTCGCGGCGCCCGCCCTCGCGCAGGAGGAGATCCGCATCGGGCTCTTGTACCCCACCTCGGGAACGGCGGCCAAATCGGGCACCGAGACGCTGGAGGCGATCAAGCTCGCCTACGACATCGTGAACGGCAGCTACGACATCCCGCTGCCCTACGCCAAGACCGCCGGCCTGCCGGGCAGGGGCGGCGCGAAGATCAAGCTCTTCATCGAAGACCACGGCGGGCGCCCGGAGCGCGGCCAGGCGATCGCCGAGCGGCTGATCACGCAGGAGAAGGTGCACATCATCCAGGGCGCGTTCCATAGCGCAGTCGCCGCACCCTCGAGCCAAGTCGCGGAGAAGTACGGCATCCCGTACGTGACCGGCTCGTCCGAGGCACCCACGCTCACCGAGCGCAGCTTCAAGACCTTCTTCAGCGTCACGCCGACCACCGAGGACATTGCCCGCGACTTCTTCACGTTCCTCGACGACCTGCGCAAGGAGAAGGGCGTTCCGCTCAAGTCGCTCGGCGTCGTTCACGTGAACGACGCCTGGGGCGCGAGCCTGGCGAAGGCCGCGGAGGGCAACTACAAGAAATACGGCTTCGACAAGCTCTCGATGATCAGCTACTCGCCGCAGGCTGCCGACCTCAGGAGCGAGGTACTCAAGCTGAAGAGCGAAGCGCCCGACATCGTGTTGCAGGCATCGTTCGACGCGGATGCGATCCTCGCGGTGCGCACCTACCAGGCGCTCGGCTTCATGCCGAAGGGGATCCTGGCAATGGGGGCGAGCTTCGCCTCGCCCGATTTCATGAAGGCGCTGGGCAAGAACGCCGACTACGCTTTCAGCCACACCAAGTTCAACCCCTCGCTGATCGAGAAGCGGCGCGCCGCGGCGGCGGTCAACAAGCTGTACGAGCAGCGGGCCGGGCGCCAGCTCTGGGACGCGCCGGCGCGCGAGTTCACCGCCGCGCTCGTCGTCGCTGACGCGCTGAACCGCGCGAAATCGCTCAAGCCGGACGACATTATCCAGGCGCTGCGCGAGACCAACATCGACGGCGCCGACACGATCTCGCCGTACAAGGGCGTGAAGTTCAACGAGAAAGGCCAGAACGTGCTCGCGACCGGCCTGATCACGCAGATCCAGGACGGCACGCACCACCCGGTCTGGCCGAAGGATCTCGCATCCAAGCCGGTGGTGTTCCCGGCGCCCGCCTGGGACAAGCGCTGACTCGCGGTGGCCGGCGTGCGGGGCGTGCCGCCCTCGCGCCGGCCTTTTCGCGTCCGTCGGCAGCGCACGCTCCATGATCTACGGCCAGGTTCTCGTCGACGGGCTGATTGTCGGCCTCATGTTCGCGCTGGTGGCGATGGGACTGTCGCTCATCTACGGCGTGATGAACATCGTGAACTTCGCCCACGGCGAATTCATGATGCTTTCGATGTACTTCTGCTGGTTCGCTTGGCATTTCGCCGGCGCCGATCCGCTCGTCGCCATGCCGTTCGCCGCGGTGCTGCTCTTCTTTCTGGGCGTGGCGGTCTACCGGCTGCTGATCCGCCACGTGCTCGCCCGCTCGCTGGTCGCCCAGATCTTCGCGACTTTCGGCCTGCTGCTGTTCTTCCAGGCGACCGCGCAGTTCCTGTGGAAGAGTGATGTCCGCACGATACCCACGAGCTGGGCGAGCGGCCACTTCCAGATCGCCGGGCTCTTCTTCAACGGGCCAGAGGTGGTCGCCGGCGTTGGCGCGTTGCTGACCGCGGCCGCGCTGTACTGGTTCATCCACCGGACCGAGACCGGGCTTGCCCTGCAGGCGGTCGCGGAGGATGCGCAGGCGGCACGCCTGATGGGCATCAACGACAACCGCATGTACGCGATCGCGTGGGGCGTCGCGTGCGCCGCGGCCGCGATCGGCGGCGGACTGCTTTCGACCTACTACGCGATCGCGCCGCTCTCGGGCGCGCGCTGGGCGCTGCCCGCCTTCGTGGCGGTGGCGATCGGCGGCTTCGGATCGATCTCGGGCGCGTTCTTCGGCGGCCTGATCATCGGCGTCGTGCAGACGGCGGGCGGCTTCTTCTTCTCGCCGAACTACAAGGAGGTATTCGTCTTTGCCCTTTACCTCCTCGTCGTGTTCTGGCGCCCCTATGGGCTGCTCGGCCGCAAATGAGGGCCTGGCTCGCGCATCGCGTCGAGGGGCTGCCGGTCGCGGCGATCGTCATACTCGTCGCGGCGCTCGCGCTCTACCCCCTCGCCGCGACGATGCCCTTCTGGCGCCACGTCGTCATCATGTCGATGCTCTACGGCGCGATGGGCGTCGCGTGGAACATCCTCGGTGGCCTGGCCGGCCAGGTGTCGTTCGGCCACGGCTTGTACTTCGGGGTCGGGGCCTACACGGCGGCCTATTGCTACACCGCTTTCGGACTGTCGCCGATCGTCTCGCTGCCGATGGCGCTCGCGATCTCGACCGGCGCTTCGGTGCTGATCGGGCTGCCGACCTTCCGGCTGCGGGGGCACTACTTCGTCCTGGCCTCGGTGTTCATCATGCAGAGCATCTACGTCCTGGTCTCGAACTGGGACCGCATGGGCGGGGCGATCGGCATCGAATACCCGGTCTACAAGGCCGAGGGCATCGCCGACGCGCTCTGGCACGGCCAGTTCCCCGACAAGCTCCCCTACTATTACGCGGCCCTCGCCCTCTTCCTGCTTGCGCTCGGCACGTTCCGCGCGATCCAGCGCTCGCGCTTCGGCATGTTCCTGGTCGCGATCCGCGAGGAGCAGGACGCGGCGCACAGCCTCGGCGTCGACGTCGCGCGCTACAAGCTCTACGCCTTGATCGCCTCCGCGGCGGTCACGACGCTCGCCGGGACCTTCTACGCCCAGTACGTGCTGTACGTCGAGCCGATCTCCACCGTGTCGCTGCTCGTCTCGCTCGAGATAGGGTTCATCGCGATCCTCGGAGGCATCGGCACACTATGGGGCCCTGCGCTGGGCGCCTTCGTCATCGTGCCGACGACCGAGCTGCTGCGCGCCTACCTCTCGGGACGCCTCGCCCTCGACATGTCACGACTCGCCGACGGCGGACCCCTCGCCTGGCTCGAGTACTACGCGCTCGGCGGCGGCGGCAACGTCGACATCCTGGTCTACGGGCTCGTCATCATGCTGATCGCGCGCTTCCAGCCGGCCGGCGTGCTCGGCTTCCTGCGACGCATCGACTGATCCATGGCGGCGCCGCTGCTCGAGATCGCGGGACTGACCAAGCGCTTCGGCGGCGTCTACGCCAACCGCGACGTGACGTTCGACGTGCGCCACGGCGAGATCGTCGGCCTGATCGGGCCGAATGGCGCCGGCAAGACCACGCTGTTCAACCTCGTGACCGGATTCATCCGGCCCGACGCGGGCACGGTCCGCTTCGACGGGGCGGATGTCACCGGGATGCGGCCGGACCGGCTCTGTCATCGAGGCGTCGCCCGCACATTCCAGATCCTGAAGCCGTTCCCGCGCCTCACGGTGGAGGAAAATGTGATGATAGGAGCGCTCGCGCGCGGCGACGCCATGGAGTCCGCGCGTGCGACCGCGCGCCGCGCGCTCGCCTCGGTCGGTCTCGAGCACAAGCGCGACGGGCTCGCGCGTGGGCTCTCCACTGGCCAGCGCAAGCGCCTCGAGATGGCGCGCGCGCTCGCGACCGGGCCGCGGCTGCTGCTGCTCGACGAGATCACCGGCGGCGTCGACCAGCCGAGCATCCCGGGCCTGATCGACCTCGTCGGCAGCCTGCGCAGCGAGGGCCTCACGCTGCTCGTCATCGAGCACAACATGCGCGTCATCATGAGCCTCGCCGACCGCGTCGTGTTCCTGCACCTCGGCGAGAAGCTAGCCGAGGGTGCGCCGCGCGAGATCACCGCGCACCCCGAAGTGGTGTCGCTCTACCTGGGTCGCAGGCGTGACGGACACTGAAGCGATGCTGCGCGTCGAATGCCTCGAGGTCCTGTACGGCGACTTCCAGGTGCTGTGGGACGTCTCGCTCGCGGTGCGGGAGGGCGAGATCGTGTGCCTGCTCGGTCCGAACGGCGCCGGCAAGAGCACCGTGATGAACGCGACCACTGCGCTCGTGCCCCGCCGCGCGGGGCGGGTCGTCTTCCGCGGCGAGGACCTCGCCGGTGTCCCGACGCACGAGATCGTCTCGCGTGGACTCGCGCACGTGCTGGAGCGCCGGCGGCTCTTTCCGACCCTCACAGTGCGGCAGAATCTGCTGCTCGGGGGGTACAACCCGAGCGCGCGCGGGCGGCGCGCCGAGTCGCTCGCGTGGGTCGAAAGCATGTTCCCGGTGCTCGCCGAGCGCCGCAACCAGCTTGCCGGTACCCTGTCCGGCGGCCAGCAGCAGATGGTCGCGATCGCGCGCGGCCTGATGGCGCGGCCGCGGCTGCTGATGATCGACGAGCCGTTTCTCGGGCTCGCGCCCAACGTGGTGGACGACATCCTGGCGATGTTCGAGCGCATCAACGGCGAGGGCGTGGCGCTGCTCTTCACCGAGCAGAACGTGCAGCTCGCGCTCTCGCTTTCGCACCGCGGCTACCTGCTCGAGAGCGGCCGCATCGTCCTCGAGGGCGCCGGGCGCGAGATGCTCGAGCACGAGACCGTGCGCCACGTCTACCTCGGCCTGTGACCCCGCCCGCCAAGCACGCCCCCCGGCCCGCGACGAAGCCTTCCGCGCGGCGCAAGTCGCGCCGGCGCGCCGAGGGCACCCAGCGCGAGTGGGTCTACGACCGGCTGAAGCACGGGTTGATGTCCGGCGCGTTCGTGCCCGGCCAGAAGGTGACGCTCGCGCGCATCGCCTCCGAGCTCGGCGTGAGCATGATGCCGGTGCGCGAGGCGCTGCGCCGCCTGGCAGCCGAGCGCGCGCTCACGATGCGGCCGAACCGCTCGGTCACCGTGCCGCGGCTGTCACGCGCCGAGATCCTGTCGATCCGGGCCATCCGCCAGATGCTCGAGGGCCACGCGGCGGCCACCGCCACCAGCCTGATCACCGAGGACGAGATCGAGCGGCTCGCCGAGCTGCAGGGCGAACTCGCCGGCGCGCGCGCGCGCGGCGACGCGAAGGGCGTGCTCGCCGTGAACGAGTCGTTCCACTTCCTCGTCTACAACGCCGCCTGCATCCCGGTGCTGGTCGACATCATCGCGACGCTGTGGCTGCACTCGGCGCCCACGCTGTACCTCTTCTTCCACGCCGGCAAGCAGCCGCGCGACTACAGCGAGCGGCAGAACCGCAACAACCTCGCGCTGATCGCCGCGCTCAAGCGGCGCGACCCCGAGGGCGCGCGCCGCGCGATCGAGGACGAGATCGTCGAGGGCAGCCGGCTGCTCGACCGGCTGATGCGCGAGGCGAAATGGGACGAGGCGGCGGCGATCGTGCCGCTCGCGGGCAGGCGGCGGCGGCGTCATGCGCCGGCAAAGTAGCCGGCCTTGCGGCCGGCGGCAAAATTTGATCAAATTTTGGCTTACCGGTCCAGGCGAGGAGGAGCCGCGGCCATGATCCGCGTCGGTGCCGACATCGGCGGCACGTTCACCGACATCGTCTGGCTCGCGCCCGACGGCGGGTTCCGTGCGGCCAAGCTGCTGTCCACACCGGACGACTTCGGCCGCGCGATCCTCGACGGCCTGCGCGACGTGCTCGCGCGCGCCGGCGCAAGCCCGGAGATCGTGGGCGAGATCGTGCACGGCACCACCGTCGCCACCAACGCGATCCTGGAGCAGAAGGGTGCGCGCGTCGGGCTGCTCACCACCAAGGGTTTCCGCGACGTGCTCGAGATCCGGCGCGTGCGGCTCCCGGTGCTCTACGACATCCAATGGCGCAAGCCCGACCCGCTGGTGCGCCGCGAGCGCCGGCTCGAGGTGGACGAGCGCATTGGCCCCGACGGCGAGATGCGCCGGCCGCTCGACGTGGCCGGCGCGCGCGAAGCGATCGCGCAGCTGAAGGCGCTCGGCTGCGAGTCGATCGCGGTGTGCTTCCTGCACAGCTACGCGAACGCCGAGCACGAGCGCGTCGTCGGCGAGCTCGCGGCACGCGAGCTGCCCTTCGTCTCGCTCTCGTGCGACGTGCTGCCGGAGCTCAAGGAGTACGAGCGCACCGCGACGACGGTGGTCGACGCCTACGTGAAGCCGGTCGTGGGCCGATATCTTGGCGGCCTGCGCGCCCACCTCGACGCCGCCGGCGTGCGCGCGCCGCTGCTGGTGATGCAGTCCAACGGCGGCATCTTCTCCGACCGCGCGGCCGCCGACAGCCCGGTGCGCATCATCGAGAGCGGCCCGGCCGCCGGCGTCATCGCCGCAGCGGCGGCGGGGCGCGCGGCCGGGCTCGACAACGTGATCTCTTTCGACATGGGCGGCACGACGGCCAAGGCCTCCATCGTCGAGCGCGGTGCGCTGACGCTCGCGTCGGAGTACGAGGTCGGCGGCGGCATGCACCAGGGGAGCCGCCTGATCAAGGGCAGCGGGCACCTGATCCGCGTCCCCGCGATCGATGTCGCCGAGGTCGGCGCAGGCGGCGGCTCGGTCGCGTGGATCGACGCGGGGGGCGTGCTGCGGGTCGGGCCGGACAGTGCCGGCGCCGTGCCGGGGCCGGCGTGCTACGCGCGCGGCGGCGAGCAGCCCACGGTCACCGACGCCAACCTGGTGCTCGGCTACCTGAACCCGGGCTATCTCATCGGCGGGGACCTGCGGCTCGACGCCTCGCGCGCTGAGCGCGCGCTCGCCAAGCACGTCGCCGGGCCGCTCGGCCTCGAGCTGCTCGAGGCGGCCCACGGCGTGCACCGCATCGCCAACGCGGCGATGCAGCGCGCGATCCGTTCGGTGTCGATCGAGCGCGGGCGCGATCCGCGCGACTTCACGCTGATCGCGTTCGGCGGCAGCGGACCGGGGCACGCGGCGGGGCTCGCCGAGGTGCTCGATATCTCCCGCATCCTGGTGCCGCCGCACCCGGGGCTGTTCAGCGCGATCGGATTGCTCGCCTCCGACATCGAGCGCTTGTACACGCATTCGCTGCTGCGCGAGCTCGGCCGCGCCGACCTCGGCGCGGCCGAGGGCGTGCTGCGCGACATGGAGGCGCGCGCGCTCGCAGACCTCGGCGCCGAGGGCTTCGCGGCGGGGAGCGTCGCGCTCGAGCGCTTCGCCGACTTGCGCTACCGCAGACAGATCTCGGAGCTCCTGCTGCCGCTGCCGGCGCGCGCGCTCGAGGAACCCGACCGCGTACGCCTCGCGCAGCGCTTCCACAACGAGCACGCGACGACCTACGGCTACGCGATGCACGACGAGCGCATCGAGATCGTCTCGCTCAAGGTGAAGGCGCGCGCGCTGCGCGAGACGACGTCCCCGGCGTGGGACTGCATGAACGGCGCCGCGAAGACCGGCGCCGACCGGACCGCCTACTTCGGCCGCGAGCACGGCCTGCTCGCGGTCCGGGTGCTCGGGCGCGCAGCGCTCGGCGAGCAGCCGACGCCGGGGCCGCTGATCGTCGAGGAGTACGACTCGACCACCGTGGTGCCGCCGGGCTGGAGTGCCCGCCGCGGCGCGCACGGTTTCATCCATATCGAGAGGTAGCCATGAGACGCGATGCGACCGCCATGGCCGGAATCGATCCGATCACCTTCGAGGTGTTGCGCACGGCGCTCGACGCCGTCGCCGACGAGATGGCCTACACCATCGTGCGCAGCGCGCGCTCGACGATGATCAAGGACTGCATGGACTACTCCGCCTCGCTCTGCACTGCGCAGGGGGACCTGATCGCCCAGGCGGTGAACATTCCGGTGATGATGTGCTCGACGCCCGATGCGCTCCAGCCGACGATCGCGAAACTCGGCCCGACGCTCGCGCCCGGCGACTGCATCATCCTATCCGATCCGTACGAGGGCGGCTCGCACCTGCCTGACATCTTCATGTTCGTGCCGATCTTCTGGCAGGAGCGGCTGGTCGCGTTCGCCTCGACCTGCGCACATCACGCCGACGTCGGCGGCATGGTGCCCGGCAGCGGCTCGAGCGACGCGACCGAGATCTTCCAGGAAGGCCTGCGCATCCCGAGCGTGAAGCTCTACGAGCGCGGCCGGCCGAACGGGGCGCTTTACGAGCTGATCCTGCGCAACGTGCGCTTCCCGACGATGCTGCGCGGCGACCTCGAGGCGCAGCGCGCCGCCTGCTTGATCGGCGAGCGCGAGGTCCATCGGCTGATCGAGCGCTATGGCGTGGACACGGTGACGAATGGTATGACGGCGCTGCTCGACTACGCCGAGCGCATCGTGCGCGAGGAGATCCGCGCGATGCCCGACGGCATATACGAGTTCACCGACTACGTCGACGAGGATGGCATGGATCCCGATCCGATCCCGATCCGCCTCCGTCTCGAGATCCGCGGGGACCGGGTGATCGCCGACTTCTCCGCGTCGGCGAAGCAGGTCCGCGGCTCGATCAACTGCTCGCTCTCGGTGACCAAGGCCTCGACCTACACCGCGGTGAAGTGCTTCTGCCGGCAGCCGTTCCCGCCGAACTCGGGTTTCTTCCGCCCGATCGAGGTGATCGCGCCCGAGGGGAGCCTGCTGAACGTCGCCTTCCCGGGTGCCACCTTCATGCGCGGGCTCACGATCTACCGCATCAACAACGTGCTCTTCGGCGCGCTCGCGCAGGCGCTGCCCGAACGCGCGATCGCGGCCGACGAGGGCGGCACCTCGATCGTGGTGATGGAGGGCCGCGACGCAGAGCGCGAGCGCTTCCTCTACATGGAGACGATCTCCGGGGCGTGGGGCGCGCGCGCCGGCGCCGACGGCATCGACTGCGCCTCGAACGTCACTGGCCTGCAGTCGAATACGCCGGTCGAGGTGCTCGAGACCGAGTATCCGATCGAGATGGTGCAGTACGGCTTCGTGCCCGACTCCGGTGGACCTGGGCGCTACCGTGGAGGAATGTCGCTCCTGCGCGAGTACCGCTTCCTCGCCGAGTCGGGCACCCTGCAGATCCGCGCCGACCGCGTGCGCTTTGCGCCCTACGGCCTGTACGGCGGCCGGCCCGGCGGGCGCAGCGCCAACTGGCTCGACCCGGACGGCGCGAACGCAAGACTCGACTCCAAGGTCAAGAATCGCCCGATCGCACGGGGCGAGGTCGTGCGCCACATCCTGGCGGGCGGCGGGGGCTATGGCTGGACGTTCGAGCGCGACGTGGCGGCGGTCGTCGAGGACGTGCGCGACGGCAAGGTCAGCGTAGATGGCGCGCGCCGCGACTACGGGGTCGCCCTCGACCCGACCACGTTCGCCGTCGACGAGAGGGAAACCGCGCGCCTGCGCGCGGCGATGCGCGCTGCGGTCGACCCGGCGAATCCGCCGCTGTTCACCCGATGAGCCGGCTCGCGAAGAAGGTGGCGATCGTCACCGGCGGCACGCGCGGGATCGGGCTCGCGATCGTGCAGGCGTTCCTGCGCGAGGGCGCCAAGGTGGTGTACTCCGGCACCTCCGACGATAGCGTCGCACGCGCGCGCGCCGAGCTGCCTACCGGCGCCGCTGGCGAGGGCGTCGTTGCCGACCTCGCCGACCTTGCGCAGGGCGAGTTCCTGGTCGAGCGCGCCCGCGTGCGCTTCGGCGGCCTCGACGTGCTGGTGAACAATGCCGGGGTGCTGAGCCGCGCCGACGAGTGGCAGACCACGCCGGAGGACTGGGACCGCGTGATGGGCGTGAACCTGCGCACCGTATTCTTCCTCTCGCGCGAGGCCGCGAAAGCGATGAAGGCGCGTGGCGGCGGCAGCATCGTCAACATCGCGTCGGTCGCCGGGCAGATCGGCGGCATCGCTGGCAGCCCGGCCTACTCGGCCGCGAAGGCGGGCGTGATCGGCCTCACAAAATCGCTCGCGCGGCGCTTCGCGCCGCTCGGGATCCGCGTGAACGCGATCTCGCCCGCCGACATCGAGACCGACATGACCGCGGGCCTGCCGCCCGAGATCCGCGCCCGGCTCACCGCGATGACCCCGCTCGGGCGCTTCGGCGCGGTCGGGGAGGTGGTTGGCGGCGCGGTCTACCTTGCCGCCGACGAGTCGAGCTACGTCACCGGACAGACGCTGTCGATCAACGGCGGCCTGTTCATGCCCTGAAGAGCGTCACTCACAAAGGAGACTCGAGCACATGGCCAAGCTGGAATTCAAGATGGCGAAAGGCGGCGTGTTCGTCGCGGACATCTTCGCCGACAAGGTGCCGCAGACCTGGAAGCTCGTCACCGCGTTCCTGCCGAAGACGATGAAGGCGTACAACGCGCGCTGGTCGGGCCGCGAGACGCACACGCCGCTCGCGCTGCCGACCAAGCCGCCGCGCGAGAACCAGACCTGCCAGGTCGGCATCGGCGACGTCATCTACGGCTACGAGTACCCCGACGGCCGCGAGTACACCGGCTTCGAGGCGATCGGCTGGTTCTACGCCGCCGAGACCGTGCGCGACTGGCGCGGCTACTTCCCGATCAACCACATCGGCCGCGTGCAGCCGCAGTTCTGGCCGCTGATCGAGGAGGTCGGCGTGCGCGTCTGGAAGGAGGGCGGCGAGGACTGCACGATCCGCGTGATCGAGTAGGCCGAACGCGTCCATGTACACGGTCGCAGTGGACATCGGCGGGACGTTCACCGACGTCTTCGCCGTCGACGCCGGGAGCGGGCGCGCCGCGATGGGCAAGGCGCTGACGACGCCGGCCGACCTGCAGCGCGGCGTGCTCGACGGGCTCGCCCACGCCGCGGGGAGCCTCGGCGTCACGCTGCCCGAGCTCCTCGCCGGGGCCGAGCGCATGGTCCACGCGACCACGCAGTCCTCGAACGCGGTGTTCGCGTTCAGCGGCGCGAAGACCGCCGTGTTGACGACCCGCGGCTTCGGCGACACGCTGCTCATCATGCGCGCGACCGGGCGCGTGGCCGGGCGCTCGGTGTTCGAGCGTCACCACTACCGCGCGACCGACAAGCCGCGCCTGCTCGCCGACGAGCGCGACGTCTTCGAGATCGTCGAGCGCGTCGACCACCGCGGACGTGTCGTCGTGCCGCTCGACGCGGCTGCGGTGCGCGCCGCTGTGCGCGCGATCCGCGATCGCGGCTATCGCGCGGTGGCGGTGGCGTACCTCTTCTCGCACCAGAACCCGGCACACGAGCGGCGCACCGCCGAGCTCGTCGCCGAGGAGGCGCCCGACCTCTACGTGTCGCTCTCGTCGGAGGTCGCGCCGGTCATCGGCGAGTACGAGCGCTCGGCGACCGCGCTCTTCAACGCCTACGTCGGGCCGGTCATGGAAGGCTACCTCGCGCGCCTCGAGGCCGCGCTCGTCGACGCGGGCCTGAAGCAGAAGCTCCTGATCGTGCAGGCGAACGGCGGCGTCACCACCACCGCGCAGGTGGTGCCGATCTTCACCGTCGAGTCGGGCCCGGCGGCCGGCGTGGTCGGCGCCGCGCACCTCGCGCGCGCGCTCGGCACGCCGAACGTGATCGCGACCGACGTCGGCGGCACCACCTTCAAGGTCGCGCTGGTGCGCGACGGCGAGTGGAGCTACAGCCGCGAGACCGTGCTCAACCAGTACCAGCTGCGGCTGCCGATGGTCGACGTCGCCTCGATCGGGGCGGGCGGCGGCTCGATCGCCTGGGTCGACGGGCGGCGGCTGCGCGTCGGGCCGCAGAGCGCGGGCGCCGACCCCGGCCCGGCGTGCTACGGCCTCGGCGGCGAGGCGCCCACGGTCACCGACGCCGACGTCGTGCTCGGCTATCTCTCGCCCGAGCGTTTTCTCGGGGGGCGCATGCGGCTCCATCCGGAGCGCGCGCGCGAGGCGATCCGGGCGCACGTCGCCGCGGCGCTCTACGACGGCGACGCGCTCGCCGCCGCCGCCGGCATCCGCCAGGTCGTCGACAGCCAGATGGCCGACCTCATCCGCAAGGTGACGCTCGAGCGCGGCTACGATCCGCGCGAGTTCGCGATGATGGCCTACGGCGGCTGCGGCCCCGCGCACGCGTGCTCGTACGGCGCCGACGCCGGCGTCGCCGAGATCGTCGTGCCGTTCTTCGCCACCGTGCACTCGGCGTACGGCGCGGCGCTCTCGGACGTGCGCTTCAGCCTGCGCCACTCCGAGCCGATCGTGCTGCCTGTCGACGCCGCGCGGCTCGAGGCGATCTACCGGGCAATGGAGGCGCGCGGCGCCCAAGAGCTCGCGCTCGCCGAGGTTGCCGCCGCGCGGCGCGTCTATCGCCGCTGGGTGGAGGCACGCTTCCGCCGGCAGGTGCACCTCGTGCGCATCGACGCGCCGGCCGAGTTCGACGAGGCGGCGATCGCGGCGCTGCCGGCCGCCTTCGAGCGGGAGTACGTGCGGCTCTTCGGCCCCGGCTCAGCGCTCGCCGACGCCGGCATCGAGCTCGTCAACTACGGCGTCGACGCGATCGGCCAGGTGGCGAAGCCCGCGCTCGCGGTGGCCGCGCCCGGCGGTGCGCCGTCGCCGCGCGCCGAGCGCCCGGTCTGGTGCCCGGTCCGCCGCGACATGCGCGCGACGCCGATCTACGACGGCCTCGCGCTCGCCGCCGGCGCCGAGATCGCCGGGCCGGCGGTCATCGAGCATCCGGGCACGACGATCGTGGTGCTCGATGGCCAGCGCGCGACGATCGACGCCGGGCGTCATACGCACATCCACGTCGCGCCCCCGAAGGCATGAGAGAGGGACGCATGCTGCAGCGGACCGCCACCGACCCCGCCACCTTCGAGGTGCTGAACCACCGCCTCCTCAACATCGTCGAGGAGATGGGCATCCAGTACATGCGCTGCTCGGGCTCGAACGTGCTCATCACCGGCAACGACGCCGCGACCGCGATCATGCGGCCCGACGGCGCTCTCGTCTCGGTAGGGCCGTACATCGTCACCCAGGGCAACGTGCTGCCGCTGATCGTCGAGAGCACGATGCGCCTCTCGCAAGACGTCGGCTGGGCCGACGGCGACATCTTCATCTGCAACGACCCGTACCTCGGCGCGATCCACGCACCCGACTTCGCCACTGTGGCGCCGATCTACCACGCGGGCGAGCTCGTCGCCTGGCTCGGCGCCTCCGGCCACCAGCTCGACACCGGCGGCATGGACCCGGGCGGCTTCTCGGTGAAGGCCGTCGACGTGCACCAGGAGGGGCTGCGCATGCCGCCGGTGAAGATTGCCGAGGCTGGCCGGGTGCGCGAGGACGTCTACCGCTGGATCATCAACCAGGTGCGCGACCCGCTAGTCGGCCTCGACGTGCGCGGCCAGATCGCGGCGTTGAACGCCGGTCGTCGCCGCATCCTCGAGCTGATCAAGGAGTGGGGCGTGGCGACGGTGAAGGCGGTGATGCAGCGCTCGATCGACCACGCGCGCGAGAAGCTCGGCGCGCGGCTCGCGGAGCTCCCCGACGGCGAGTGGCGCGACGTGCAGTACATCGACCACGACGGCCACGCGCCCGAGATCTACAAGATCGTCTGCACGATGCGCAAGTCAGGCGAGCGCCTCGCGTTCGACTTCGCCGGCACCAGCCCCAACGCGCGTGGCCTCATCAACTCGACCTGGTCGGGCCTGCAGGCCGCGGTGCTCTCCTCGGTCTACATCAACCTGTGCTGGGATATCCCGTGGAACCGCGGCGTGCGCGACTGCGTCGACATCCGCGCCGAGCCGGGCACGGTCAACAACTGCGCCTACCCGGCGCCGTGCGCGATGGCGACGATCTCGGCGGTGATCGTGACGATCGACGTCGTCTGGCGCTGCCTCGCGCAGCTGCTGCTGGCGGGCGACCGCCACGCCGGCCAGGCGATGGCGAACTGGTCGGGCACCTCGATGGCGCCGATCTTCGCCGGCACGAGCCAGCACGGCTTCCGCTTCGCCGCCACCGAGATGAGCCACTTCGGTGGCGGCGGCGGCGCGCGCGTCGACGCCGACGGCGTCGACACCTCGGGCATCGTGTTCAACACCACGCCGAACGTGCCGAACATCGAGGACCAGGAGGCCGAGTACCCGGTACTTTATCTCTTCCGCCGGCACCTGCGCGACTCGGGCGGGCCGGGCACGTTCCGCGGCGGCCGCGCGGGCGAGCTCGCGTACACGGTGTACGACGCGCCCGAAGAGCGCCTCGAGGGCCTGTTCGCCGGCACCGGCGCCGAGATGCCGAACGCGCTCGGCCTCGCGGGCGGGCTGCCGGGCGCCGCGATCCGCGTCGCGCGCGTGGTCGAGACCGACCTCGCGGCGCGGCTCGCGCGCGGCGCGCCGCTGCCTGCGCGGCTCGAGGACGTCGCCGGGCGGCGCGAGATCCTCGAGTGCAAGCACGAGCGCTCGCCGATCCTCGCCGGCGAGGTCTGGTACCACAGCTGGCAGGCGGGCGGCGGCTACGGTGATCCGCTCGGGCGCGATCCGGCGCGCGTCGCCGAGGACCTCGCGCGCGGCGCGGTGTCGCCCGAGGCCGCCGAGACGATCTACGGTGTGGCGCTCGTCGCGGGCGCCCCCGACGCGGCGGCGACCGCGCGCAGGCGCGACGGGCTGCGCGCCGCGCGCCTGGCGCAGGCGAAACCTGTCGCGTCGGGTGATGCGGCGCTCGTGTTCTCCGGCGCCGGCACCCACCGGTTCGGCGATGCGTTCGTGCTCGACGCCGGCGCAGTCTGCTGCGGGCGTTGCGGCACCCGGCTCGGCGTCGCCGGCGAGAACCTGCTGCCGGGCCTGAAGGAATGGATCGCCCCGCTCGCCGCCGCCGGCCCGGTGCGCGGCGAGGACTACGACCGCGGCCGCTTCGGCCTGCGCTTCCTGCTCTGCCCGCACTGCGGGACTACGCTCGACGCGCAGCTGGCACACGCCGGAGCGCCGCGACCTGCGATGCGCGTAGAGCACCGCTGAACGAAGAGCTTTCCCTGCAGCACGACAAAGGAGGAGGACACCATGACCCGCTGGATACGTTCCTGCATCGCGCTAGCCGCGGCGCTCGCGCTGTGCGCGCCGGCCGTCGCGCAGACGCTGAACCTGCGCTTCGCCACGCTCGCGCCCGACACGTTTCCGTACGTCGACGGGATGAAGAAGTTCAAGGAGGTGGTCGAGAAGAGCTCGAACGGCGAGATCAAGGTCTCGCTGCATACCGCCGGCTCGCTCGGCGCCGAGCGCGAGATCAACGAGGCGATTCTCGAGGGCACCATCCACCTCGGCATCGGCGCCGGCGCGATGGCGAACCTCGCCCCCATCTACAACATCGTGCAGATCCCGTTCCTGATCCAGGGCCAGAAGCACATGGCCGCGGTGGCCGACGGTCCGATCGGCGCCGAGCTCGCCAAGCGCATCGAGAAGCAGGCGGGTTTCCGCGTGCTCGGCTGGTGGAGCACCGGCGACAGCGCGATCGAGTCCACCAACCGGCCGATCAAGTCGCCCGCCGACATGAAGGGGCTCAAGATCCGCGTGATCGAGAACCCGGCGCTGATCGACACGATGCGCGCGCTCGGCGCGAACCCGACGCCGATGCCGCTCACCGAGGTCTACACCGGGCTCAAGCAGGGCGTCATCGAGGGCGCGCACCTCGACGTGGTGCTGGTGCACGCGCTGAAGGCCTACGAGGCGCTCAAGTACATGACCGACTGGGAGCAGATCACGTTCCTCTCCGAGCCGCGCCCGGTCATCATGAAGGCGAGCTACTTCGACGGGCTGCCGAAGAAGCACCAGGACGCGATCCGCGCGGCGGTGCGCGACGCCACCGTGCACGAGCGTCAGGTGTTCGCCGAGAAGATGAAGTCGATTCGCGGCATCCTGATCAAGGAGGGCATGCAGATCACCAAGGTCGACCGCGACGCCTTCCTCAACCAGGTCAAGCCGGTGTGGGAGAAGTATGCGGCCAAGCTCCAGGCCGAGGACCTGCTGAAGCAGATCATCGCCGCGCGGCCCAAGTGAGCGCGCGTGGGCGGCGCAGCCCAGCGCCGCCCGCGACCGACCCGGCACGATCGTCCAAGTGGCTGCTTATTCCGAGCCGCCGCGCGCGGTGACGCGCGCGCTCGATCTCCTGATCGGGCGGCTTTGCCTGTGGGTCGCGGTCATGGTGCTCGCGGCCGCGTTCGCGGTCGTCTGCGCGCAGGTGTTCGCGCGCTACGTGCTGAACGACAGCCTGATCTGGGCCGAGGAGCTCACCCGCTTCCTGGTCGTCTGGAGCACGATGATCGGCTCGGCCGCGGCCTACCGGCGCGGCGAGCACATCGGCATCACGATGGTGCTCGACAAGCTCGCTGGCGCGTGGCGCGGGACCGTCGTGCGCGCGATCCACCTGCTGGTGCTCGCCTTCGCGAGCATGGTCGCGTGGGAGGGATGGCACCTCACGATGCGCAACTTCGCGCGCAACCAGCTCGCCCCGGCAATGCAGGTCGACATCGCCTGGGCGTACCTCGCGCTGCCGATCGGGGGTTTTCTGATCGCGCTCGCCGCGGCAGAGGCGCTCTGGCGCGGCGCCGCGCCGACCAAGGAGCCGTGAGGGCGCGGCGATGCTGAACATTCTCGGCTGGTTCCTCGTCCTCGCGCTCGCCGGCGTGCCGATCGCCTTCGTGCTCGGCGTCTCGGCGACGCTCTATCTTGTCTTCGTCGCCGACGTACCGCTGCGCATCGTGCCGCAGCGGCTGTTCAGCGGCATCGACAGCTTCGTGCTAATGAGCATCCCGTTCTTCGTGCTCGCGGGCTTCCTCATGAACGAGGCGCAGCTCACCGCGCGACTGATCAACTTCGCCAACTTTCTCGTCGGGCGCTGGCGCGGCGGGCTGGCGCAGGTGACCGTGGTCGCGAGCATGTTCTTCGGCGGCATCAGCGGCGCCGCCGCGGCCGAGTCGGCGGCGCTCGGCGCGATCCTGATCCCGGCGATGGAGAAGGAGGGCTACAAGCGCGACTTCGCCACCGCGGTGGTGGTCGCGGCCTCGCTCTGCGGGCCGCTGATCCCGCCGTCGATCCCGATGCTCGTCTACGGCGTCTCCTCCGGCGCTTCGATCGGCGACCTGTTCCTCGCCGGCGCGACCCCCGGCGTCGCCGTCGGCGTCTCGTTCCTGTTGCTGAACCGCTACCTGCTGCGCCGCATGCCGACCGGGGCGGAGCGCGCGGCCATCACCGGCGTGCGCATGGAGGGCTTCTTCACCTCGCTGCGCGGCGGCCTGGTGGCGCTCGCGATGCCGGCGATCATCCTCGGCGGCGTGATCGGCGGCATCGTGACGCCCACCGAGTCCTCCGCGGTCGCGGTGTTCTACGCGATCCTGGTCGGCCTCGCGATGCGCACGCTGAAGCCCTCCGGCACCTACCAGTGCTTCGCGACCGCGGCGCTGCTCTCGGCCACAATCCTCCTCATCGTCGGCTGCGCGAGCGTCCTCGGCTGGGTGCTCGCCGCCGAGCAGATCCCGGAGGCGGTCGCGCGCTTCTTCCTCTCGCTCACCGACAGTCCCGGCGTCTTCCTCTTGCTGGTGGTGGTGCTGCTCCTGGTCGTGGGGCTCTTCATGGAGACCTCGGCCGCGATCATCATCCTCACGCCGGTGCTCCTTCCCGCCGCCCGCGACTACGGCATCAGCGAGCTGCACTTCGGCGTGGTGATGGTGTTCGCGCTCGTGATCGGGCTGCTCACACCGCCGGTCGGACTGTGCCTGTTCATCGGTTCGAGCATCGGCAAGGTGCCGGTGCACGTCCTGACACGCGCGCTGCTGCCGTACCTCGGCGTGCTCGTCCTGCTGTGCCTGGTCTTCACCTACTTCCCGTACACCGCCCTATGGCTACCCGATCTGGTCAAGCGCTGAGCGCCCATGCACATCGGGGAAGGCGCCTTCGAAGGGTGGCCGCGTAGCGGCGAGGGTGGTGCGGAACTTGGCAGGGCCGTAACCACCCCGCCGCTTTCGGCGGCGCCCTCCTCTGAAAGGAGCGGACGGCGCTATCCGGCATCGCCCGCAATCTTGTCGACTGATGGGAGCGTCGGGTCGCTCGCCGTGAGCGGCACGGTGCTCTTCAGGCGTCGCGCGATGCGGAAGCTCTTGCCCGGGTATTGCTTGTCCGTGTAGGCGGACAGCTCGTCGATGAAGCTTCTGACGACCGGCTGCGTGAAGCGCCGCGCGTCCCAGAAGGCGTGCATCCATACGCCGAGTTGGCTCTGCTGGTGCGTCAGCGGGATCGTCGGCACGTGACCCTTCGGGAGGCGCACGGTCGAAGGAATGATCGCCACGCCTAGGCCGCTCTGCACCAGCGCGAGCAGGCAGTGCGGGCTGGCGCTCTCGATCAGCACGCGCGGCTGCACGTGCGCGACTTGGCACGCGCCGTCGAAGAGCTTGCGGGTCATGAAGTCCTTGCGCAGCAGCATTACCCGCTCGCTCTGGATCTCGCTCATCTCTACGGAGGCGCGCTTCGACAGCGGGTGTCCGTCGGGAACGGCGGCCAGGACGACTAGGGGAAACAGCGGGCGCGAGCGCACGAACCGTTCGCGGCCGAGCGCACCCACCGCGACGTCCACGTCTCCGCGCTCGACCGCGCGGACGAGGTTCGTGCTGCCGTCCTCGACGAGGGACATCTGCACCTCCGGGTGCTTGCGCTGGAAGCGCGGCAGGATTGCCGAGATCAGGCTCTCGAGCGTCTGCGGCGTGGCGCCAATCCTGAGGACGCCTTGCTCTCCGGAGGCCAAGCCCGCCGCCCGCGAGAGAAGAGAGTCAAGCCCTCGCTGGATCTCGTAACAGTGATCGAGCAACTCGCGCCCCGCGGAAGTGAGGAAGACCTTGCGGCCCACGCGGTCGAAGAGCTTGAGGTTCAGCTCGGCTTCCATGAGCTGGATCTGCCGCGACACCGCCGGCTGAGAAAGGCCCAGCTGTTCGGCCGCCGCCGAGAAGCTCAGCAGCTCCGCCAGGGTCGTGAAGTAGCGCAGGGTTCGCAGATCCATTGGGCAGCGGGCGGGATGTCGTCGCGTTCATATTACTAGCATGCATGGCTTCATGCGATCGAATGCATTTGACAGATGGGTGACGCTCACCAATACTGGTCGCACGGGGGAGCAGCGGTTGGACTCGAATTCGACACGAGGCGGCGCCCTTTGCGGCGTTCGCGTGCTCGATCTGTCGCGCATACTCGCCGGCCCGGCTTGCACGCAAGTGCTCGGCGATCTCGGCGCGGACGTCATCAAGGTCGAGCGGCCCGGCGACGGCGACGACACGCGGAGGTGGGGCCCGCCGTTCGTGCGCGACGCGCACGGGCGCGACACCACCGAGAGCGCCTACTACCTCTCGACCAATCGCAACAAGCGCTCGATCGCCATCGACCTCTCGGCGGCGCAGGGCCAGCGCCTCGTGCGGGCGCTCGCCGAGCGCTCCGATGTCCTGATCGAGAACCACAAGGTCGGCGCCCTGGCGCGCTTCGGGCTGGGCTACGCGCAGCTCCGCGAGTCGCACCCGAAGCTCGTCTACTGCTCGATCACCGGCTTCGGCCAGGACGGCCCCTACGCCCAGCGCACCGGCTACGACTTCCTGGCCCAGGGAATGGGCGGCATCATGAGCGTGACCGGGGCGCCTGACGGCGAGCCAATGAAGGTCGGCGTCGGCATCACCGACGTGATGACCGGCATGTACGCCGCGATCGCGATCCTCGCCGCGCTGCGCCATCGCGACGCGTCCGGGCAGGGCCAGCACGTCGACCTCGCGCTCCTCGACACGCAGGTCGCCTGGCTGATCAACGCCGGGCAGTACTACCTGACCTCCGGCGAGGTGCCGCCGCGCCTCGGCAACGGCCACCCGAACATCGTGCCTTACGAGGTGTTTCCGGCGAGCGACGGCTACTTCATCCTCGCGGTCGGCAACGACGCCCAGTTCCGCAGGCTGTGCGAGTGTGCCGAGGTCGCCGAGCTCGCGGACGATCCGCGCTTCGCCAGCAACGCCTCGCGCGTCCGCAACCGGGACGTCCTGGTGCCGATGCTGAAGCAGGTGACCGCGCGGCGCGCCGTCGCGGAGTGGGTCCAGGCGCTCGAACGCCTGCAGGTGCCGTGCGGGCCGGTCAACCGCATCGACCAGGTCTTCGCCGATCCGCAGGTCGTGCACCGGGGCATGCGCGTGACGCTCGACTACCCCGGCAGCGCCGCCGACACGGTGGATCTCATCGGCAGCCCGATCCGTCTGTCGGACACGCCGGTGCAGTATCGCCGCCCCCCGCCGCGCCTCGGGCAGCATACCGACGAGGTGCTGCGCGAGGTGCTCGGCATCGACGACGCGGAACTCCGGTCGCTACGCACCGAGCGCGTGCTCGCCTGACCCGCCTGCGAGGCAGTTCATGCAATTCGACCTATCCGGCGAGCTGAAGGAGTTCCAGGCACGCGTGCGGCGCGTGGCCGCGGCGGAGATCGCGCCGCATGCCGCCGAGACCGACCGCACCGAGCAGTATCCGTGGCACTGCGTCGAGGTCCTGAAGCGCGAGGGCTTCATGGGCATGACGATCCCGCGCGAGTACGGCGGCAAGGGCGCTTCCTACCTCCACGCCGTCGTGCTGATCGAGGAGATGGCCAAGGCGTGCAGCACGACCGGCCGCATCTGCGTCGAGTCGAACATGGGCGCCCTCGGCGCGATAATGAAGTATGGCGGCGAGGCGCAGAAGCGCCTCGCCGCCGAGCTCGTGCTGGCCGGCGACAAGCCCGCCATCTGCATCACCGAGCCGGAGGCCGGCAGCGCCGCGACCGAGATGACGACGCGCGCGGACCAGAAGGACGGCCGCTACGTCCTGAACGGCAAGAAGCACTGGATCACCGGCGGCGGCGTCTCCCGCCTGCACCTCGTTTTCGCCCGCATCTACCGGGACGGCGAGGAGCAGGGCATCGGCGGATTCATCGTCGTGCGCGATCCCGCGACCGGCGAGCCGAAGAACCTGGTCGTGGGCAAGCGCGAGCCCGCGATGGGCGTGCGCGGCATCCCTGAGACCGAGATCATCCTGCAAGATCTGGAGGTCGCCGAGGAGATGCTCGTCGTCCCGCCGCAAGGCGTCCGCAAGGGGTTCGCAGGACTCATGGACGCGTACAACGGGCAGCGCGTCGGCGCCGCGACCGTGTCGCTCGGGATCGCCCAAAGCGCGTACGAGCTCGCGCTCGACTACGCACGCAAGCGCCGCCAGTTCGGCCGCCCGATCGCCGAGTTCCAGGGCCTGCAGTGGATGCTCGCCGACATGTCGATCCAGCTCGCGGCGGCCCAGGCCCTGATCTACAAGGCCGCCTCGCACGCCGGCGACGGCTTCCCGAACAAGCACGAGGCGGCCGCGGCAAAGATCTTCGCCTCGGAGACGGCGGTGCGCGTCACGAACGACGCGCTGCAGATCCACGGCGCCATGGGGTACTCGCGCAACCTGGCGCTCGAGCGCAAGGTGCGCGACGCGCGCATGTTCCCGATCGCGGGCGGCACCGCGCAGATCCTGCGCACGCAGGTCGCCGGCGCGATCCTCGGCATCCGCACGCCGCAGACGCGCGACGGCTACCTGAAGCTCGCGGCGGGCGAGTAGCGCGGACGTCATGGCTACCGTCGCCCAGCTGATTGCCAGACGCCTGCACGAGGCTGGCGTCCGTCACGCATTCGGGATTCCGGGTGGCGAGGTGCTGTCGCTGGTGGACGCGCTGCGCGAGGCGGGCGTCCACTTCGTGCTGGTCAAGCATGAGAACGGCGGCGGGTTCATGGCCGAGGGCGTGCACCACCGCACCGGCGCGCCCGCCCTCCTGGTGACCACCGTGGGTCCCGGGCTCGTCAATGCGGTGAACGTCGTGGCGAACGCCCAGCAGGACCGCGTGCCGCTGATCTTCCTCACCGGATGCATCGAGCCTGCGACGGCGCAGACCTACACCCACCAGTGGCTCGACCAGACCGCGCTGCTCGGGCCGATCACGAAGGCCCGCTTCGTCGCCGACGCCGGCGCGGTCGACGTCATGATCGACAAGGCGGTCGGCATCGCGCTCGACGACCCGCCCGGCCCGGTGCACGTCGACGTCCCGGTGGCGGTCGGCGCGGCCGAGGTGCCAGACGCGCCGTCCGTGCGCCGGTCGCGGCCGCTGCGCGGCGCTCCCCGCGGCGAAGCGCTGCAGCTCGCCCGCGAGTGGCTCGCCGCCGCGCGACGCCCGCTCTTGATCGCCGGCGTGGAGGCGCTGAACCACGACGCGACCGAGGCGGTGCGCGCCTTCGTCCGCGGGCTCAACGTCCCGCTGATCACCAGCTACAAGGCGAAGGGCATCCTGCCCGAGGACGACTCGCTCGCGCTCGGCGGCGCGGGCCTCTCGCCGGTCGCTGACAAGATTCTGCTGCCGCTGGTGCGCGAGAGCGACTGCGTCGTGCTCGCCGGCTACGACCCGATCGAGATGCGCATCGGCTGGCGGGATCCCTGGCCCGCCGCGGCCCGGGTCGTCGAGCTCACGGCGACGCCCAACACCCACTACGTGCATCGCGCGGCGCTGAGCTTCCTCTGCGACGTCGGCGGCGGCCTCCAGGCGCTCGGCGCGAACCTGACGGGCCGCTCCGCCTGGACGCCCGAAGAGATCGCGACGCGCCGCCGCGGGCTGCGCGCGGCGTACCGCCCGGACGAAGAATGGGGGCCCGCCGCGATCATCGACACCGCCCGGCGCGCGCTTCCGCGCGCGACGATCGCGACGGTGGACTCCGGCGCGCACCGGATCATGCTGAGCCAGCTCTGGGAGGCGTACGGCGCGCGCGAGCTGCTGCAGTCGACCGGGCTCTGCACGATGGGCTGCGCGCTGCCGCTCGCGATCGGGGCGAAGCTTGCCGAGCCCGCGCGGCCGGTGGTCGCGTTCACCGGCGACGGCGGGCTCGACATGGTGATGGGCGAGCTCGCCACCGCCAGGGATCTCGCGCTGCCGGTGATCGTCGTCGTCTTCGCCGACACCTCGCTCGCGCTGATCGAGATGAAGCAGCGTGCGCTCGGCCTGCCCAACGCCGCGGTGGATTTCCGGGGTACCGACTACGCGCAGGTCGCCCGCGCGCTCGGCGGGAACGGCCACCAGTGCCGCAGCCGCGCGCAGCTCGAGGACGCGCTGGCGCAGGGCCTGAGGTCGGACCGGTTCACGGTCGTCTCGTGCGAGTTCCTGCGCAGCGCCTACGACGGACGCATATGAAGGACAGCCGAAGAGCCTCGCGCAGCGGCGCTGGCAGAGAGGAGGGGCCAATGAAGCGGGAGAACGCCAGCACGCGGGACACGGTCTCCGCCGAGACCAGCCGGAAGTGGGTCGATCGCGCCAAGGCGCTGAAGCCGCTGCTCGAGGCAGCCGCGCCGCGGATCGAGCAATCGAGGAACCTGCCGCCCGACGTCATGGACGCGCTGCACGAGGCGCAGATGTTCCGCACCGTGCTGCCGCGCTCGGTGGGCGGCGCGGAGCTCGACCCTGCCACGCACGCGCAGGTGGTCGCGGCGATCGCCGAGGGCGACGCGAGCGCCGCGTGGTGCATCGCGCAGAGCGCCTGTGCCTCGATGGCCGCCGCCTACGTCGCGCCGGAAGTGCTGCAGGAGATTTGGTCCGATCCGCGCGCGGTGTTCACGTTCGGTTTCACGAGCGGAAACCCGCCGTGCCTGGCGGTTCCGGTCAAGGGCGGCTGGAAGGTGAACGGGACCTGGACCTTCGGCAGCGGCAGCCACGTGGCGACGTGGCTCGGCGGGCACTGCCGCATGTGTGACGAAAGCGGCACGCCGCTCAAGCGCCCGGACGGCCGCTTCGTCGAGCGGACGATGCTGATGCCGCGCTCCGCGGTGACGCTGCGCGACGACACCTGGGAGGTGATGGGGCTCTGCGGCACCGGCAGCGACACCTACTCGGTGACCGACCTCTTCGTGCCGACCGAGTTCTCCGTGGTGCCGCGGGTGTCCGCGCGGGACCACCAGCTCCCCGAAGGCGTGCGGGGCGAGCCCGAGCCCGAGCGCCGCGAGATGGGCACGCTGTACCGGCACTCGATGCAGCTGGTGGCCTCGGCCGGGCTGTCCTCGGTCGCAGTCGGCATCGCGCAGGCGACGCTCGATGCCTTCATCCTGCTCGCGCGCAAGAAGTCGCCGTTCAATGCCAACCAGTCGCTGCGCGACGACGGTTGGGTCCAGGCGCGCGTCGCGCAGGCCGACGCCAGCCTCTGCTCGGCGAAGAGCTGGCTCGTCCAGCTGCTCGACCAGGCGTGGGACGAGTGCGTGACCGCGGGCGAGGTGAGCTTTCCGCTGCGCATCAAGCTGCGCCAGGCCTGCACCCACCAGATCGACGCCGCGCGCGAGGTGGTCACGATGCTCTTCCTGGAGGCCGGCGCGACGGCGATCTTCAGGAGCAACCCGTTCGAGCGCCGCTTCCGCGACGTGCACACGGTCTCGATACAGGTGCAGGGCAGCGTCGCCCGCATGCAGACCGCAGGGCAGTACTACCTGGGGCTCGCGCCCCAGCAGATGATCCTCATACCATGAGGTCGCCACGACGCACTTCAAGCGACAGCACCCAAGGAGGAGGCACCATGAGAGAACTACATGTCACGATGTTCGGTCTTCTGGCTGCGACGCTGATGGCGGGTGCGAGCGGCTGGGCCAGCGCACAGGAGCCGATCAAGATCGGCGTGCTGACCGTCCGCAGCGGCCCCGCCAAGCCGATCGGCGACGACATCCTTGCCGGCATCGAGACCGCGACCAGGATGTACGGGCCGGTGCTCGGACGCCAGGTCGAGCTGGTCGTCGAGGAGAGCCTGTTCAACCCGCAGCAGGCGGTCACCAAGGCGACCAAGCTCGTCCAGCAGAACCAGGTCGCGGGAATCCTGGGGACGAGCACCATCGAGACGCTCGCGCTGCTGTCGGTCGCCGATCGCCTCGGCGTCCCGATCATCACCTCCAACTCGGGCTCGGCCGCGATCACGCGCGAGCGCTGCAACAAGTGGGTGTTTCGGACCAATGCCGAGGACCTGATGTCGGTCGTCTCCCTGCAGGAGCTGGTGAAGGGGACGCCGAGACTGCAAGACGCCAAGTGGTTCACGCTCGGGCACGACTATCCGTGGAGCCGGCTCGTCGCGAGCTCGGTGAAAGGGGTCAAGAACCTGAAGTACGTCGGCGAGGCGTTCGCGCCGCTCGACACCACCGATTGGGCACCCTTCATCGCGCAGGCACGCGCGGCCGGCGCGACCGCGGTGATCATGCCGGTCACGCTCGGCACGCCGCTGCTGCAGTTCATCCAGCAGGCGAACGAGTTCGGCCTCACCAAGGACGCGGTGCTCGTGTCCCCGATCGGGCTCCCCGACTGGGTCGTGGACAAGCTCGGGCCGACCTCGACGCACGTGGTGTCGGCAGGCTCTTGGGCGGCCTGGCGTTACGAGGAGAGCAACCCCACCACGAAGGCGTTCAACGAGGCGTTCTACAAGGAGCACGGGCGTGTGGCGGGCATGCAGGCGCTGCAGTCCGCGAGCGCGGCGTTGATGCTGTACAACGCGATGACCAAGGCGGGCTCCGCGGAACCCCCGGCCGTCGTAGGCGCGCTCGAGACGATCGAAGTGCAAACGCCGGTCGGGCCGCTGAAGTTCCAGCCCGGCGGGCGCCAGGCGCTCGTGCCTTTGTTCCTCGGCCCGTACGAGAAGCTCGACAGCCCGCGCTATGGCGCGAGCTTCGGCCAGCGCGCCGAGGCGCTGCCGGCGAGCAAGTCGCTGCCGAAGCCGGCGAGCGAGTACGGCTGCAAGCTGAAGTAGCCAGGCACGCCCCGAGCCTCGACCACGCGGCCGCGCCGTGGACCTCAACTTCCTGTTTGTCAGCATGCTGAACGGCGTCGTCTACGGCGCCTTTCTGCTGCTGACGAGCCTGGGGCTCAGCCTGGTGTTCGGTCTCGGCCGCGTGGTCAACTTCGCGCACGGCGCGCTGTATGCGCTCGGCGGTTACGCGCTGCTTGCCGTGATTCGCGGCGCGGGCGTCGGCTATTGGCCGGCGCTACTGCTGGCGCCTCTGCTGGTCGTGCCGATCGCGATTGCGATCGAGCGGACGACGATCCATCCGATCCGGCACCGCTCGGACATCTACACGCTGCTCGTCACGTTCGGCATCTCATTCGTGATCATCGGCGCGATCGAGTACGTCTGGGGCACAGGCACGACGCTGTTGAAGCCGCCGCAGCCCTTCGTCAGCACGGTAGACATCTTCGGCAATCAGTATCCGCTCTACCGCCTCGTCGCGGCCGGCGTGTCGCTGCTCGTGTCCGCCGGCGTGTTCGCCGTGATCCAGCTCACGCCGGTCGGGCTGCGCATCCGAGCGATCACCGACGACCCCGGCATGGCCGAGGCGCTCGGCGTGAACACAAAGTGGCTTCTCACGCTGGTCTTCGGCTGCGCGGCCGGACTGGCCGCTTTCGCGGGCGCGCTGGGTGCGCCGATATTCGCGATCCACCCCGAGATGGGGATGAGCATCCTGCTCGACTCGTTCCTGGCAGTGATCCTCGGTGGGCTCGGCAACTTGCCGGGTTCGGCGATCGGGGCGTTCGTCGTCGCGCTCACGAAGTCGATCGGCGGCGGATATATCGCGGACTGGTCGACGGCGGTGCTGTTCGGTGTGGTCGCCATAGCGTTGATCTTCCGGCCGACCGGCGTGTTCGGCCGCGGACGGGTCGCCTAGCGCAGTGGGGACTCGGACGCAGAACAGCCGGGCGCCGGCCGTGCTCTTCGCCGCCGGCGCGATCGCGCTCGCCGCTCTGCCCTACGCCGGGGTGCCTCCGTTCACCATCACCCTCCTCACCGAGGCATTCATCTTCGCGATCTGGGCGATGAGTCTGGATCTGCTCGTGGGATACACGGGGCTCGTGACTTTCGGCCACGCGGCCGCCTTCGGCCTCGGCAGCTACGCGGCGGGCTATTTCGCGCGCGAGGTGACCGCCGACTTCTTCGCCGCGCTCCTCGTCGCGGAGGCGATCGTTGTCGGGTTGGCGGTGACGATCGGCTTCGTCGTCACCCGGGTGTCGGGCGTCGCCTTCGCGATCATCTCGCTCGCGATCGCACAGGTCCTGTTCCAGATCGCCATCGCGTGGCGCCCGGTAACCGAGGGCATGGACGGGCTCGTCGGCGTGCCGCTGCCGAAGATCGCCGGGTTCACGATCGACGCCGGCGCCGAGTTCTACCTGCTCACGATCGCGACACTCGTCCTCGTGTATCTCGGCCTGAGCCGACTCGTCGCCTCCTCGTTCGGGCGCACGCTGCAGGCGATCCGAACCAACGAGGAGCGGGCGGCCGCGATCGGCATCAACGTCCGGCTGCACAAGTGGATCGCATTCACCGTCTCGTGGGGGGTCGCCGGCATCGGCGGCACGCTGATGGTGTTCATGAAGGCAGGCACCACGCCAATGTCGCTGCACTGGTCCGAATCGGGCAACGTGCTCGTCATGGCGATCTTCGGCGGCGTCGGCACGCTGTTCGGCCCGATGATCGGGGCAGTCGCGTTCGTCTTTCTGCGCGACGAATTCACCACCCGGTTCGAGGCGTGGCAGCTCGCGTTCGGGCTCGTGTTCGTCGTCGTCGTCCTGGCGTTCCCGAGCGGCCTCGCCGGGATCTTCGCGCGTGCCTGGAGGGCGCTGTGGCCGACGCGCTCGTAGTCGAGGAACTCTCGAAGTCGTTCGGCGCGCTGCGCGCCGTGGACGGCGTCGGCTTCGCGGTCAAGGACGGCGACGTGCACTCGCTGATCGGGCCGAACGGCGCGGGCAAGACCACCGTCTTCAACTGCATCTCGGGCTTCCTGCGGCCGGCCGAAGGCAGGGTCCTGCTGAGGGGCGAGGACGTGACCGCGTGGCCGCCCCATCGCCTGATCCCCGCCGGACTCGCGAGGACCTTCCAGATCACCAAGGTTTTCGGCGACCTCACGGTTCTCGAGAACGTCGCCCTGGCGGCGCGCTCCCGGCTCGGCCAGAACCTCCGGATGTGGCGCCGTGCGAGCAAGGTAACGAGCGCAAACGTGGAGGCACTGGAGATCCTGGAAATGCTCGGTCTCGCGGAAAACGCCTCCGCCAATGCCGATCACCTGGCGCACGGGGACAAGCGCATTCTCGAGATCGCCATCGCGCTCGCGCTGCGGCCGCGGTTGCTGATGCTCGACGAGCCGACCGCCGGGATGTCGGCGGGGGAGACTGAGCACATCGGCAAGCTCGTGCGACGCATCGCCGCGCGCACCAGCGTGCTCCTCGTCGAGCACGACATGGAAATGGTGCTCGGCATCTCCGACCAAGTCACGGTGATGACCCAGGGGCGCGTCATCGCCAGCGGGACGCCCGATGCGATCAGCCGCGACACAAACGTCCAGGACGCCTATCTCGGTGCCCTCGACGCGAGGAACCTGTGATGCTCGCGCTGAGCGGAGTCCACGCACATTACGGCTCGGCGCACGTGCTGCACGGCGTCGACCTCGAGGTCCAGTCCGGGCAGATCGCGTGCCTGGTCGGACGCAACGGCGCGGGCAAGAGCACCACCCTTAAGGCGATCATGGGGATCGTGCCGCTGAGCGACGGCTCGGTCACCTTCCGCGGCGAGCGCATCGACGGACGAGCGACGCATGTCATCGCCGCGCGCGGGTTGGCGTGGGTTCCGGAGGACCGCCGCGTCTTCGGGTCGCTGTCGGTCGCCGAGAACATCCGGGTCGCCGCGCAGGCCACTCGGCGCTCGAACGCCGGACATGCCCGGCTCGCGCTTGAGTTCTTCCCGGCGCTACTCGAGCGCTCGCGCCACCCGGCCGCGCACCTGAGCGGCGGGCAGCAGCAGATGCTCGCGATCGCCCGCGCGCTCGCCAGCAACCCGGACCTGATCATGCTCGACGAGCCGACCGAGGGGCTCGCACCCAGCATGGTGAACTCGATCCGCGCCGGGATTCTCGAGAGCCGTGCGCGCGGCGTGTCTGTGCTGCTAGTCGAGCAGAACTTCCGGCTGGCGCTCTCGGTCGGCGACGTCTTCTTTGTGCTGAGCCGCGGAACGGTGGTGTTCCGCGGCACCCGGGACGAGCTTCAAGCGGCCCCGGAGATCATCAGCGAGCACCTCGGCATCGGACGAGCAAAGGAGCTTTCACAATGGCACGAATGACCGGCGCACACGCAATCGTCAAATGCCTGGAAGCCGAAGGCGTCGAGTACGTGTTCGGCATGTCGGGGCACGCCAACCTGACGTTTCTGGATGCGCTGCTCGACTCGAAGATCAGGTTCGTCTCCGTGCCGCACGAGCAGCTCGCGGTCCACATGGCCGACGCGTACTTCCGGGTCACCCACCGGCCTGCGGTGGTGCTGACATCGGTCGGGCCGGGGTTCACCAACACGGTCACCGGCGTCGCGGACGCGATGCACGACTGCTCCGCGGTTCTCGTCATTTCCGGGAACGTTCCGGTGGCCCACCGTGGCACCGAGGCCTACCAGGAGATCGCCTTCCACAACGATGCGGCCCAGAGCGAAATCCTGCGGCCGGTCGTCAAGCGCGCCTTCCGGCTCGACCACGCGCACCTCCTCGGCGAGATCATGAGCCGGGCCTTCAACACGGCGCTCGGCGGCGTCCCCGGGCCCGTGCTCGTCGACGTGCCGATGGATCTCTTCTCGCGCATCGAGGACTATTCGCTGCCTGCCAGCCAGGCGCGCCGAGCGAGGTCGCGCCGCTCGGGGGCCGATGCCGCCGATCTCCGGCAGGCCGCCGACATCCTCGCGGCTTCGAAGCGGCCGGTCATCTATGCTGGTGGCGGCACGCTGCTTTCCGCGGCGAGCGCAGAGCTCGCGGCGCTCGCCGAGCGGCTGGGGAGTCCGGTGATCGTCTCGCTGATCGCGCAGTCGGCCATGCGCAACGACCACCCGCTCTACGGCGGCGTCACCGGCGCAGTGGGCACGCCGACCGCCCACTATCTCGCCTCGCACGCGGACACGGTGCTGATCCTCGGCAGCCGCTTCTCGGACATGGACGCGAGCTCCTGGCACCCGGACATGTTCTTTCGGGCACCGCCCGCGCGCGTCGTCCAGGTCGACGTCGACCCAGCCCAGGTCGGCCGCCGCGTGCCGGTCGACGTGGGCATCGTCGCCGACGCCAGGACGGTGCTGCGGCAGCTGCTCGACGCCCTGCCCGCGCAAACGGCCGGGCGCGACGCTCGCAGTGGGTGGCTGGGCGAGTTCGAGCAGGTCCGCAAGCGCTGGCGCGAAGAGATCGAGCCGTCGCAGCGTTCCGACGAAATGCCGATCGCGCTCGAGCGACTGATCACGGAGATCCGCCGCGCACTGCCGCCCGGCGGCATCATCGTCGCGCCCAACGGGCCGCGATATTTCGTCGCCCAGCATTTCGCCGCCGACGTCCCGGGCAGCCACCTCGTGGCGAGCGGGCACGGGACGATGGGCTGGGCCGTCCCGGCCGCCCTGGGCGCCAAGCTGGGCCGCCCGCAGAGCCCCGTGGTCTGCCTGACCGGCGACGGCGGCTTCCGGTCCACGACGCCCACGCTCGCCATCGCCGTCGAGGCAGGAATCCCGGCCGTCTGGGTGATCCTGAACAACGGCGGCTTCAACATCATCGAGCTGTACCAGAACCGTTTCTTCAAGCGCGGCGTGGGCGGCGCGTTCAGGACGGCGAAGGGCGAGCGCTACAACCCGGACTTCGTCGCCCTCGCGCGCGCTTACGGCGCCGACGGATTACGCGTGGAGCGTCCAGAACAGATCGGCCCGGCGCTCGAACGGGCCATTGAGAGCAACATGCCGTTCGTCATCGATGCCGTGGTCACGCCCCAGCCGCGCATCCGCGCGTCCGGCTACTGGGAGGCGAACCGCTACCTGAAGCACGGCTGGAACGAGTCCGAAGACACCGAGTACGCTCGGGGCTTCGGCGATTCCGCGTAGGATCCGGTCCGGCGGCGACCATTGCAGCGAGCGACTCATGGCCGAACCACTGGAGATCGAACCCGCAGAAGGCAGCGCCGGCGACGACATTGCGCCGGAGCTTCTCCGCCGGGCGTTCGGAACGTTCACGACCGGCGTTACCGTGATCGGCGCCCGCAGCGAGGACGGCAGGCTGGTGGGCATGACGGCCAACTCGTTCACTTCGGTCTCCCTGCATCCTCCGCTCGTTTTGTTCTGCCCTGCGCGCTCGCTCGCCGCATTCGACGTGTACAGCACCGCGCGACATTTCTCGGTGAGCGTGCTGCCCGCGCACGGCGAAGCGTCGTCCAATCGGTTCGCTCGTACGAACACCGCCAAGTGGGAATCCGAGCCGCACCGGGTCGGCAAGACCGGGGCGCCGCTCCTGCTGGGAGCGCTGGCGAGCTTCGAGTGCGAGGTCGTTGCGCGGCACGACGGCGGGGACCATCTGATCGTCGTGGGACGCGTGGCTTACCTCCAGGCGACCGAGACGGGCGAGCCGCTCGTGTTCTTTCGCAGCCGATACCGCGCGCTCGACTCGCAGACGCGCCTGGTGGCCCCGGTCAGCGATCCGTGGTTCGTCGTCTGGGAATGAGATTCGTACAGGTAGAGGAGGCCCGATAATGCGACTGCTTCACACCATGCTGCGGGTGGGCGATCTCGACCGCTCGGTGAAGTTCTATACCGAGGTGCTCGGGATGCGGCTCCTGCGCTCCACCGAGCGCCCGGACCAGAAGTACTCGCTTGCGTTCGTCGGCTACGACGACGAGGACAAGACCGCGGTCCTCGAGCTCACGTACAACCACGGGGTCGACAAGTACGACATGGGCAACGCCTACGGCCACGTCGCGATCGCGGTTCGGGACGCCTACAAGGCGTGCGAGGAGGTGAAGCGGCGCGGTGGCACGGTGACGCGCGAGGCGGGGCCGGTCAAGGGCGGGACGACGGTCATCGCCTTCGTGCAGGACCCCGACGGCTACAAGATCGAGCTGATCGAGAGCGAATAGGCGTGCTCGCGCTTGCCGGCCGTGACGCGGGCGGGAACCTCGTAGTCCGGTGCGGCCGCAACGCGTCGCCCTTCGGCTCCCCTGCATGCCGTGAGCACTCTATGCCTAGACTGGGAGAAAGCCTGAGGGGGCGGTCTTTCCGTTCCCTCCTCTGCGAAGGGTGGACGCGTAGCGGCGAGGGTGGTGCGGAACTTGGGGGGCCGTAACCATCCCGCTGCTTTCGGCGGCGCCCTCCTCGGAAAGGAGGGGACGTCGCCTCGCACCGTGTCAGGCCCGTTCGTCGAGCTTCTCGAAATCGATCCGCTCGGCGACCGGCAGCCCCTGCAGGCGGCGGCGCAGGCAGTCGAGCCCCATCTCCACCGCGCCGAGGCGCACCCAGTCGCGCCCGCCGACGAGGCGGCTGCGGCGCGAGACCACGTCGTGCGCGGTGGCGATCGCGAGGCAGACAGTGCCGGCGAAGTCCATGCGGTCGGCGCCCTCGTCGAGCTCGACCAGCGCTGCGAGCGCGTGCGTCGCGCCGGCCTGCAGCCGCGCGGCGCCTGCCACCCGCTCCGCGGCCGCGGGCGTGACGCCGTCGCCGGCGGCCGCGCGATCGAGCCCGACCGCCGCGCATATTTCGACGAGGTCGGGCGCCACGGTCCCGCGCCGGAAGACCTGCTGCGCGCCGGGCAGAGGCGCGATGCGGCCGGCGATCTGCCCGCCGGTGAACATCTCCACGACGCCGAGCGTGCCCTGGCGGGCGCTCAGCGCTTCGAGGATCACGCCCTCGAGCGTGCGGTCGTCCTCGGCCACGATGAAGTTGCCGAGGCGCCTGCGCACCTCCTCCTCGACTGGCGTGAGCTTGCGCCGGATGTCCTCCATGTCGCGGCCGCGCGCGGCGAGCTTGGTCTCGAGCTGGGGGTAGTGCGCGCGAAAGCCGAGCTTCACCGTGCCGTCGGGCACGCCGTCGGTCACCCCGGCGAGCAGCGCGTCGGCGCGCGATTCGCCGATGCCGAAGGAATGGAACCGCTTCAGGTGGATCGCCGACTGCATGCCCTGCTTCGCGAGCAGCCGCGGAATGATCTCGGCCTCGAGCATGCGGCGCAGCTCGCGCGGCACGCCGGGCGTGAAGTGGAAGCGCGCCTTGCCGATGTCGAGCGCGAAGCCGCAGGCGGTGCCGATCGGGTTGTCGAGCACCTCCGCGCCGGCGGGCAGCATGGCCTGCTTGCGGTTGGTGGGCGGCATCGCGCGGCTGCGGCGCGCGAAGTACGCCTCCATCCGCGCGAGCCACGCCTCGTTCAGGACGAGCCCGACGCCGGCCGCCTGCGCGGCGATCTCCTGCGACAGGTCGTCGACCGTCGGCCCGAGCCCGCCGTTGACGATGACCGCGTCGGCCCGCTCCCCCGCGAGCCGGAACGCGAGCAGCAGGTCCTCGCGGTCGTCGCCGACGGTGGTTTCCCAGCGCACCGCGAGCCCGACCTCCTCGAGCTTCTGCGTGATGTAGGCGAAGTTGGTGTTGACGGTCTTGCCGGTGAGGACCTCGTCGCCGGTGCAGATGACCTCGATGCGCATGGCAGCGGGTCGGCGGTCAGTAGAGCTGGGCGACGTAATCGCGCTCGATGCTCGCGTCGAGCTCCGCGGCGGAGGCATCGAGCTTCCCGGCGGCGATCAGCGCCTCGCCCAGGCTCGGCAGCCCGGCGAGGTCCGGCCACGCCGCGGGGTTCCACAGGTTCGAGCGGATCACGCACTTCGCGCAGTGGAACATCACCTGCGCGACGGCCACGACGAGCGCGAAGTCGGGCAGCTTCCCCGCGACGGCCATCGATTCGCGCAGCGCATGGTCGCGCACGATGATCGCGCGGCCCGACACGCGCAGCGTCTCGCGCTTGCCGGGCACGAGGAACAGCAGGCCGACCGTATCGCGCTGCAGCAGGTTGCGGAACGTGTCGGCGCGGCGGTTGCCGAGCCGGTCGGGAATCGCGAGCGTGCGCTCGTCCAGCACCTGCACGAATCCGGGCGGATCGCCCTTCGGCGAGACGTCCATGCGCCCGTCGGCGTCCGCCGAGCTCACCAGCACGAACGGCGAGCGGGCGATGAACGCCCGGCAGTGCGCGTCGAGGAACGCGATCTCCTTGCGCGCCGCGCGCTCGCCCGGCACGCCCATGACGCTGCGGAACCCTTCCTCGGACGTCACGACGTCCGCGAATCTCGTGCTCAGATCGTCCATCATCGCAGGCGCTCCTTCGCGCGGTCGGCGCGGGCGGCCATCGGCCCGCGGCCAGCCGGAATTGTAGGGGCGCGGCGGGAAGGGCGTTCCGGTCGCCCCGCCGTCTGGCGCGCCGCCGGCGTCCGGGCGAGAATGCCGGCCGAAGCGGGGCGCCTGCGCGCCATCGCACGCGCGGGGCGACGAGACATGAGCGAAGCGGCGGCGGAATACGACGGCATCCTGCTCGGCGCGGGCCACAATGCGCTCGTCCTGCAGGCCTATCTCGGGCGCGCGGGCCTGAAGACGCTCTGCCTCGAGCGCGGCAGCCGGCCCGGCGGCGGCCTCGCCACGCTCGAGGACCCGCGCTTCCCCGGCTTCCTGCACAACACCCACTCGTTCTTCCACCGCGCGATCACCGAGATGCCGTGGTACCGCGACCTCGAGCTCGCGCGCCACGGCGCGCGCTACCTCGAGCCCGAGTTGAACGTCGCGCTGGTGCAGCGCAACGGCAACGTGCTCGAGTGGTGGACCGACTTCGAGAAGACCGCCGCCTCGTTCGAGCGCCTGAGCGCGAAGGACGCGCGCACGCTGCGGCGCTGGCGCGACGACTTCGTGCCGGTGCTGGAGCGGATCGTCGGCCCGGAGGCGCGCACGCCGCCGCTGCCGGCGGGCGAGCGCCGCGCGCTGCTCGAGCGCTCGCGCGAGGGCCGCCTGCTGCTCGAGACGAGCGCGCTCTCGCCGCAGGAGTTCGTGCTGCGCGAGTTCGAGCATCCGACGATCCAGGCGGGGCTCCTCTTCTTCAACGGGCTGCGCGAGGTGGACCTGCGCGCGAAAGGGTTCGGCCACCACATCCCGATCCTGCTCGCATCGAGGGCGAAGGCGCAGATGTGCGTCGGCGGCGCCGCCGGCCTCGCGCGCGCGCTCGTGGCGGCCGTGCGCGAATCGGGCGGCGCGGTGCGCTGCGGCGTCGCGCCGCGGCGCATCGTCGTCGAGCGCGGCCGCGCGACCGGCGTCGAGACGGATCAGGGTGAGTTCGTCCGCGCGCGCCACTTCGTGGCCTCCGGGCTCGATCCGCACCAGACCTTCCTCGAGCTCATGGCCGGGCGCGACGTGCCATCCGACTGGCGCGACAAGGCCGCGAAGTTCGTCTACAACGTGATCGCGCCGCTCTTCGCGCTGAACTTGAGCCTGCGCGAACGTCCGGTGTACGCGGCCGAGCAGGCGTTTCCCGAGCTCGGGCGCGCGCTGATGGTGATCCTCGGGCTCGAGGGCTACGCGCAGTATCCCGAGATCGTCGCTCACCACGAGCGCGGCGAGATCCCGCCGACCGTGATGTGGGGTTCCACGCCCACCGTGTTCGATCCTTCGCAGGCGCCGCCCGGGCGGCACGTCGCCTTCATGTGGGAGAAGCTCCCTTACCGCCTGCACGGCGATCCGCGCAACTGGGACGGCGCACGGCAGGCGCACGGGCGGCAGATGCTCGACCTGTGGACCGGGTACGCGCCGAACCTGCGCGAAGCTGTGATCGACTGGTTCACCCGCAGCCCGCTCGACACCGAGCGCGCGCTGCCGAACATGCGCTTCGGCGACCTGCTGGTGGGCGCGTTCACGCACGGCCAGATCGGCCACGACCGCCCGTTCCCGGGCGCCGGGCACTACCGCGGTCACGTCAAGGGCCTGTACCTCTGCGGGTCGTGCTGCCACCCCGGCGGCAACATCACCGGACTGCCCGGCTACAACTGCGCGCAGGTGCTGCACGCCGACCTTGGCCTCGCGGCGCCGTGGGCGCCCGAGCCTGCGGCGCAGGCGCTGGCGCGGCTGTAAGGAGCCGCGCCGGACGCCGGTGTCGCAGGCTCACGCCGTGAGCCACTGCCGCGCCTATCTTCGCGGCATGCTCCCGGGAAGGCACGTTCCTGTCGCGCGCGGCGCCAAGGCGCCGGCGCCGCGCCGGCGCGCGCAAGCCGCGAAAGCCGAGGTCATCCTGTGGCAGCGGCTGCAGCGCGGCCGATTGCACGGGCGCCGGTTCCGCCGCCGGCACAGCGTGGGTCCGTACGTGCTCGACTTCTACTGCCCCGAGGAGCGGCTCGCGGTGGAGCTCGACCGCGCCGAGCGCGAACGCGGGCGCGCGGAGCGCCGCGCGGCCTTCCGCACGGCGTACCTGGCCGCCACGGGCGTGCGCGTGGTGCGCTTCGGGGACCGCGACGTCGTGCGCAACCTCGAAGGCGTGCTGGCGGCGATCGGACGGTGCCTGGTCCGGGCCGCCGGGCGCGTCCACGCGCTCGGCGACGACGAGTAGCGACGGTCGCGGCGGCGCCCCGGCGAGAGCGCGCGGGCGACCGCCCGATCAGTGGTCGTTCAGGACCGCACCGACGACGTGCAGCGAGGCGGCGGTCAGCGACTCGGCCACGCTGCGCGCCTCGGCCGCGCGGGTGACGTTGCGGCGGGTGACGAGCACCGCGCCTTCGGCGGCGGCGGCGACGCTCTGGAAATCGGTGCCGACCTCGCCGGCCGGCGTGTCGAGGATGATGACGTCGTACTGCTGGCTCAGGCCGCCGACCAGGGTGCCGAAGCCGGGCCGGGTGAGGAGCTCCTGCGGGTTCGGCGGCGCGGCGCCCGCCGGCAGGACCGAGAGGCCGAGCAGCCCGCGGATGCGATGGATGACGTTCTCGTCGCCGCGGCGTGCGAGCAGGGCCGAGAGCCCGAGGCGGTCGGACACGCGGAAGATGTCGTGCTGGCGCGGGTTGCGGAGGTCGGCGTCGATGAGCAGCGTGCGCTCACCGAGCTGCGAGAAGACCACCGCGAGGTTCGCCGCGAGGTAGCTCCGGCCGTCGCCGCGCCCCGCGCTCACCACCGCGATCATCTTGCGCCGCGGCTCGGCGTCGAACCAGCGCAGCAGGAGCTGCGTGCGCAGCGCGCGCAGCGCCTCCACCGCGGGGGAGAACGGGGCGTACGCCGCGATCACCTCGCGGCTGATCGAGTCGTCGTCGGGCGAGAGGTACGGATAATCGAACTGGCGCGCGAGCGCGTGCTGCACGTCGGCGCGCGTGACCAGGCCGAGCCGGATCGCCGCGTCGCCGAAGCGCAGGTTCTCCTCGCGGGCGAAGCGCATCACGGCCTCGGCGTCCGCGGCGCTCAGCCGGCGGCTGTCGACGAGGAGCGCGCCGATCGAGCGGTCGCGCTTCACCGGCTGGGCCTGCTGGCGCTGATCGGGTCGCAGCCGCCGCTGGTTCATGTCCATGGCTGGTCGGGCCTCACGCGGCGCCCTGCGGGCGGTGGGTGAGCAGGCGCCGCACGATGCGCGGGAAGCGCGCGTGCGGCAGCGTGGCGAGGAGCGGCACCCCGAGCGCGCCGGCGACGTCGGCCTCCGAGCGCAGGCGCCGGTCGAGCGCCTCCATCACGAGCGCGATGCACACGCCGAGCAGCGCGCCGAGGCCGAGCGCGAGCGCGATGTTCAGCGGCCACTTCGGGAACGACGGCTCGATCGGCTCGACCGCGGGCGACAGGACGGCGATGTTCGTCTGCGCGGCGAGGCTCTCGCCCGGCGGCGCGCGCGGCGCGGCGCCGTCGGCCTGCGTGCGTTCCGCCGGTCCCGGCACGGACTGGCGAGCGAGCTCGTCCTTGAGCTCGAGGTTCGCCGCCGAATAGGCGCTGGCGAAGGCGTTCGCCGCCGCGGCGGCGAGCTGCGGGTCGTCGCCGGCATAGCTGATGCGGATCACGCTCGAATCCCGCGCCGGGGCCGCATCGAGGCGCCCCACCAGGCGGTCGGCGAGCCAGACCTTGAGCGAGCCGCGCCCCTGCGTCTCGGCGCGCCACTGCTGCTGCGCGGCCTGGCTCTGGTCGAGCCTGAGCGCCTCGACCACCTTGAGCGCGACTTTGCGGCTGCGGATGATCTCCACCTGGGTCGCCATGGCGCCGGGCAGCGTCTGCGACGGCACCAGCATGCCGCTCGCCGGATCCGGGCTCTTCGAGTCCACCAGCACCGCCGCGGTGGCGGTCCAGCGCGCCGGCAGCAGCCAGCTCAGCGCGACCGCGGCGCCGAGCGCGATCGCGAGCGTCGTCAGCACGACCCACTTGCGCGCCTTGAGGACGGTCTTGAACTGGTTGAGGGTCATCGATCGCTCTCGCGTGCGTTGGCTCGTCCGGGCGCCAATCACTCCATCGCGCGGCCGCCCGGCCCGATCGCGGCGCGGGCCGAATCGTCGGCCGGAGGCGCATTCGCGTACTCGTCGGCGTATTCGACCTTGGCCGACGCCTTCAGCGACTTCACCTCGCTTCGCGCGAGCTCGGCCCGCTTCTGGTTCGCGAGGTACTGCTCGATGAACGGCTGTGCCTGCGCCTCGTCGAGCGGCTGGCGCTCGATCGCGCCGATCTGGACGATCAGGTAGCCCTGCTTCGCGGGCATCAGCATCGCCTGGCCGACCTCGAGCGCGGCGATGCGCGGCACCACCTCCATCGGCAGCTGCTCGGCCGCCTTCACCGTCGAGCTGGCGTTGAACGGGATCTGCTCGCGCTTCAGCCAGGCGACGACGTCGTTCAGCGAGCCTGCCTGCTTGAGCTCGGCCTCCAGCCGCTCGGTCGTGAGCCCGGCGCGCGCGCCGATCGCGAGCTCCTGCAGGCGATACAGCTTGCGCTCCGCGAAGAGCTCGGGATGCGCGGCGTAGAACTGCTTCACCTCCTCGGGCGTGGGGCGCACGGCGCCGGCGCCGACCGCCTCGAGATACGCCTGGGCCAGGATCTGGCGCCGGGACGATTCGATCGCCTGCACGACGCGCGGGTCGCGGTCGACCCCGCGCGCTCTTGCGCGCTGCGCGAGCAGCTCCTGGTCGACGAGCCGGTCGAGCACCTGTCTCGCCGCCCCCTTCTTCTGCTCCTCGTTCAGGCCGCGCAGCCGCGCGAGCTCGTGGTCGACCTGCTGCACCGTGATGATCTCGCCGTTCACCTTCGCGGCCGCCTTCCCGGTCGGCTGCTCGCCGCCGCAGGCCGCGAGGATGACCGCAGCGAGCAGCGCCGGAACGAGGGCGGGCAGGGGGCGCGGGAGAAGCATGCGGACCATCGTGCGTGTGCGGTGGGTCGTCGGCCCCGGCGGACCGGGAAAGCCTTGATTTCTAGGATAAAGGGCCTGAAACGTTACGCCTTTGCCGCGGCCGCCGCAAGGACAAACTGCGGCCATTTGCGGGTCTGCGCGGCCGGCGTCGGGCTGCGGGGACGGTTGGCCCGTCCGGGCGGCGCCGCGGTGCCCTAGTCGAGCGCGGATTCGTAGGCCCAGCGCAGCACCGCGTCGTGCGCGGGCTGGCTCGCGTTCGCGTTCGGGCCGTTGACGAAGAAGACCACGACGAGGCGCCGGCCGTTGCGATCGAGCACGTAGCCCGCCAGCGTGCGCGCGTCGGCGAGCGAGCCGCTCTTCACATGCGCCTGGCCGGCGACGCCCTGCTGCTTCAGCCGCCGCTTCATCGTGCCGTCGAGCGCGACGATCGGGAGCGAAGCAACGAGCTCCGGCATCACCGGGCTCGCGAATCCCGCGAGCAGCAGCTGCCCCATGCTGCGCGCGCTGATGCGGTCGATGCGCGAGAGCCCGGAGCCGTTCTCGATGACGAGCTCGGGGAACGCGAGGCCGCGGCCCTCGAGCCAGGCGTGCACCGCCCGCGCCGAGCGGTCGTAGCGGCCGGGCAGCTTGAGCGCCTCGGCCGCGAGTGTGAGGTACACCTGGCGCGCCATGACGTTGTTGGAGTACTTGTTGATGTCGCGCACCATCTCGGCCGCGGTCGCCGACTCGTAGGTCGCGAACAGGCGCGCCATCGGCGGCACCGGGGCGTCGCGGTAGCCGCCGGCGAGCGTGCCTCCGGCGGCGGTCCAGAGCTGGCGGAACACGCCGTGGACGAACTCGGGGTGGGTGAGGAGGCTCACGTTCCAGTAGCGCTCGCCGCACGCCGAGGGCATGTGGCCGGAGAACGCGACGCGCGCGCCGGCCGCGCCGTCCCGCACGTCGATGCGCAGGTTGGCGCGCCAGTCGCCGCACGGCGCCGCGGCGAGCTTCACGCGGTTGTCGACCGCGAGCTGCACCGGGTGCGGCTCGGGGATGATGCGCACAGTGCCGCGCTCGATCTCCGGCACGAAGAGGAAGCGCACGGTCTTGAAGTTGAGGAGCAGCGCGTCGGCGCCCACGTTGTACGAGCGCAGCGGCTCGCCGTCGAACCGCGCCGGGTCGTGGCCGACGACGTCGAAGTAGCCGCGGTCGAGCACGAGGTCGCCCTTGATGTCGCGCAGGCCGCGCGCCCGCAGGGACTGCACGAAGAGCCAGAAGCGCTCGAGCGTGAGCTTGGGGTCGCCGTGGCCTTTCAGCGCGAGGTCGCCGTCCAGGACGCCGTCGTGGAGCGGCCCGGCGATGTAGGCCTCGGTCTTCCAGGTGAAGGTCGGGCCGAGCAGCTCGAGCGCCGCGAAAGTCGTGACGAGCTTGATCGTCGAGGCCGGGTTCATCGGCTCGGCCGCGTTGAACGCGACGACCGGCGCGCGCGCGCCGATCTCCTGGACGAAGAGCGCCGCGCCTGCTTGCGCTACGCCGGCTCTGGCGAGCGCCTGGGCGACCGGCTGGGGCAAGGTGGCTTGCTGGGCGCCGACGGGCGCGGCGAGCGCCGCGGCGCAGATCGAGCCGGCAGCCAGGCGGCGAAGCGATGCGGCGACGAGCGGCATGGGCGCCGGGCAAGTATGCCACGCGTGACCTCGGTCACGCAGCCTGCTCGCGGGGTCCGGCGGCCGTTACCATAGCGATCCTTGCGCGGAACGCGAAGCTCGATGCGGCACCTTCTCAGGCCGGTCACCCTGCTCGCCGCGGCGGCGGTCGTCGCCGCCACGTTCTTCGCCGTGCGCTGGTGGCTCGGGCCGCAGGTGCCCGCGGTCGCGGTGACCCGGGGCGGCATCGTGCAGACCGTCGTGTCGACCGGGCGCGTGATCACGCCCGCGCGCGTCGAGATCGGCGCGGTGATCACCGGCACGGCGGTCGCGGTGCGCGTGAAGGAGGGCGACCAGGTCAAGCAGGACCAGGTGCTCGCCGGCCTGCAGGACGAGGAGCTGCGCGCGGCGCTCGCGCAGGCGCGCGCCGCGCTGCGCGAGGCCGAGGCGCGCGTGACCCAGCTCGCGAAGGTCGGCCTGCCGGTCTCCGAGCAGACGGTCGCGCAGGCCGCCGCCAACCTCGAGCTCGCCGAGCGCGAGCACGCCCGCATCAAGCAGCTCTACGAGTCCGGCTTCTACGGCAAGGCGCGGCTCGACGAGGCGGAGCGCAATCTCGACAACGCCCGCGCGGCGCACAAGTCCGCGCTGGCGCAGGCGGCGTCCAACCGCCCGCAGGGCAGCGACTACGCGCTCGCGATCGCGCGGCAGTCGCAGGCGCGCGCGGCGGTCGAGGTGGCCGAGGCGAAGCTCGCGAACACGGTGATCAGGGCGCCGGCCGACGGCACGGTGCTCCGCAAGTTCGTCGAGCCCGGCGACGTCGTGCAGCCGGGGAAGAAGCTCTTCGAGATGTCGGTCGCGGGCGAGACGCAGCTCGTGCTGCAGGTCGACGAGAAGAACCTGCGCTTCCTGCGGCTCGGCCAGGCCGCGCTCGCGGTGGCCGACGCGTATCCCGGCGGGACGTTCTCCGCGGAGATCTTCTACATCGCGCCCTCGGTCGATGCGCAGCGCGGCTCGGTGGAGGTGAAGCTGCGCGTGCCCGATCCGCCCGAGTTCCTGAGGCCGGACATGACCGTCTCGGCCGAGATCGAGGCCGCGCGCAAGTCCGACGCCGTGATCGTCGCGAGCGACGCGGTCCGCGACGCTGCCGGTCCCTCGCCCTGGATCATGATCGCCGCCGACGGCCGCGCGGCGAGGCGCCCGGTCAGGCTCGGCATCCGCGGCGTGGGCAAGACCGAGCTGCTCGAAGGCGCCGCGCCCGGCGATCTGGTCATCCCGCCTTCGGTCGCCGGAGTTATGGAGGGGGCGAGGGTGCGTGCGGTGGCGGATGGTGAGCGGTGAACGCTGAACGGTGAGCGGTGAGGGGCGAAGCCAAGGCGGGGTTATGAGAGCCGCAGACGGGGCGCGAGGCGTCGCACCATCGCCGCGCGTCGCGCGCTCGGCATTGCCTCCGATCGGCAAGCCGCACTACCGGCTCGAGGCTTGGAAGCAGGCGATGGCGCTCGTCACGGAAGTCTATCGTCTCACTTCGACACTGCCGAGCGAAGAGAAGTACGGGCTCGCGGCACAGATGCGCCGTGCGGCGGTATCGGTCCCGAGCAATATCGCCGAAGGCGCAGCACGGGAAACCAGAAAGGAATTCGCACAGTTCCTGACAATAGCTCGCGGGTCGCTGTCCGCGCTCGAGACCCAGCTGCTCAGCGCGAGCAACCTGGGCTACCTGCACGCCGACAAGGAAGTTCACGCCGTGATGCAACGCGTTTCCAGACTGCTCACGGGCCTGCTACGCAGCGCGAGGCGCTGATCGGCACCGTTCACCGTTCACTGTTCACCCCTTTCATGCGCTTTGAGTGGATCGTGGCGACGCGCTTCCTGCGCGAGGGGCGCATGCAGACCGCGCTGATCCTCGGCGGGACGGCGGTCGGCGTGGCGGTGATCCTCTTCATCACCGCGCTCATCAACAGCCTGCAGGTGAGCCTCGCGACGCGCACGCTGAACACCCAGGCGCACATCGTCGTGCGGCCGCCCGACGACGCGGCGAGCCGCGCGCTCGCGCCCGCGGACGCGAGCGTCGCGGCGCGCGTCGAGGCGCGCGCGCAGCGGCTGCGCTCGATCGACCAGTGGGAGGCCGTCTTCCGGCGGCTCGAGGGGACGGCGCGCGTCACCGCGGTGTCGCCGGTGGTGAGCGGCTCGGGCACGGCCCTGCGCGGCAACGCCAACCGCGCGATCGCGCTCTTCGGCATCGAGCCGGAGCGCTACGTTCGCATCGTAAAGATCACCGACTTCATGGTGGCCGGGGAGTTCCGCGTGAGCCCGGGCAACGCGGTGATCGGGGTCGAGCTCGCGGCCGACCTCGGCGCGACGGTCGGCGACCGCATCCGCGTGACCACGCCGGAGGGCGGCAACGACGTCTTCCTGGTCACCGGGCTCTTCGATCTCGGCGTGAAGGACGTGAACAAGCGCTGGGCGCTGGTGCCGCTCAAGACCGCGCAGGCGCTGCTCGCGCTGCCGGGCGGGGTCACCAACGTCGACCTCACGGTCGACGACATCTTCGCGGCGGAGGAGGTCGCGCGGCTGATCGAGGGCGGCACCGGCCTCAAGGCCGAGAGCTGGATGGCGATCAACACCCAGCTCCTCGCCGCGTTCGACAACCAGACCATGACCACGCGCGTCATCCGCGCGTTCGTCGTGCTGATCGTCGCGCTCGGCATCGCGAGCGTGCTGGTGGTCTCGGTGGTGCAGAAGCAGAAGGAGATCGGCATCCTGCGCGCGATGGGCGCGTCGCCCGGGCGGATCATGCGGGTGTTCCTGATCCAGGGTGCGATCGTCGGCACCGCGGGCGCCGTGGTCGGGTCGGCGGTCGCCGCGGCCATGGTGGCGGTGGCGAAGCGCGTCCTGCTCGCCGAGGACGGCACGCCGCTCATCACCGGCGGCATCGAGCCCTACATGCTCGCCGGCGGGGCGCTGGTCGCGCTCGCGACCGGCCTGCTCGCCGCCGTCGCGCCGGCGCGCCGCGCCGCCAAGCTCGACCCGGTGCAGGCGATACGGGGGTAGCGGCAGATCCTGCCAAGGCGCCTTCGATCATGGCGGCGAGCGTGCATCACAAACCCCGGTCGTACGAACAAGGGGGAGATCCCCCTTGTATATCCCCCAATCCGAACAAGGGGCACGCCCCTTGTATATCCCCTCCGGGGACCGGTCAGTTCCGATGAGCGGCGCGAACCGCGAGATCCTGCGGCTGGAAGGCATCCGGAAGTCGTACAACGTCGGCACGCCGGTGGAGGCCGAGGTGCTGCATGGGGTCGACCTCTCGCTCGACGAGGGCGAGTTCGCCGCGCTGATCGGACCTTCGGGTTCGGGCAAGAGCACGCTGCTCAACACCGTGGGCCTGCTCGAGCGGCCGACGGGCGGACGGCTCTTCATCCGCGGCAGGGAGATCGGCGGGCTCGACGAGGCCGGGCTGACCGAGCTCCGGGGGCGCACGATCGGGTTCGTCTTCCAGTTCCATCACCTGATTCCCGCGTTCACCGCGCTGGAGAACGTGATGATGCCGATGCTGATCGACCGCGGCGCGCCGGACGCCCCGATGCGCGAGCGCGCGGCGTGGCTGCTCGAGCAGGTCGGTCTCGCGGCGGCCGCGGCCAAGAAGCCCGCCGAGCTCTCCGGCGGCATGCAGCAGCGCGTGGCGATCGCGCGGTCGCTCGCGATGAACCCGCCGCTCGTGCTCGCCGACGAGCCGACCGGCAACCTCGACACGCATACCGCCGACGAGATCTTCGAGCTCCTGCGCCGCTTCAACGCCGAGTCGCGCACCGCGTTCCTGATCGTGACGCACGATCCGCGCCTCGCCGCGCGCTGCGACCGGCGTATCGAGCTCGTCGACGGGCAGATCGTCGAGGCGAAGGGCCCGCCCTGGCCTGTCGACTGACTGGCGGGTGATGGGTGATGGGGGTCAGGCAAGTCGATCGGGCGTGCGCGCCCTTTGCTTGCACGGCAATCCCGGGCCGCCGCTGTTGCGCACTGCGCATCACCCCATCACCCATCACCGCAGTAGCTGGCACTCGAGCTCGCGCAGCCGCGCCTCGAGCTCGTCGATGCGCTCGAGCAGCCGTGCACACTCGCTCGATCGACTGGTTGCGCGGAAGTTGACCGCGGTCTCGACCGTCCACTACGATGTGCGCGATGCGAACGCGTGCCGATGGAGCGGCTTCCGATGTCGCGTGAACGCGACTTCGTCGCCGCGCTTGAGAAGGGTCTCGCGGTGGTGGAAGCGTTCGGGCCGGCGTGCCCGCAGCTCACTCTCTCCGAGGTCGCGCACCGGACCGGCCTCACGCGCGCCGCGGCGCGGCGCTACCTGCTTACGCTCGCGCGGCTGGAGTACGCCGAGTACGACGGCAAGCGCTTCTCGCTCACGCCGCGCGTGCTGCGGCTGGGCTATGCGTTCCTCTCGACCTCGCCGCTGCCCAAGCTGGTGCAGCCGGTGCTCGAGGCGATCGGCGAGAAGACGCAGGAAGTCGCCTCGGTCGCGATCCTCGACGGCGCCGACATCCTGTTCCTCGCGCACTCACGCAACCGCCGCATCGTGTCGGTGGCGAGCAGCGTCGGCAGCCGGTTCCCGGCCTACTGCACCGCGATCGGCCGGGTGCTGCTCGCGGGCCGGCCCGAGGCGGACGTCGAGCGCTTCCTGCGCACCGTGCGGCCGAGGAAGCTCACCAGCCGGACCAAGACTGGGTACCGGGAGCTGCTGCAGGCGGTCGCGACTGCGCGGCAGCACGGCTACGCGGTTTGCGACGAGGAGCTCGAGCTCGGGCTGCGCTCGATCGCGGTGCCGGTCGGCAACTCGCGCGGCGAGACGGTCCTCGGGATGAGCATCAGCCTGCAGACCGCGCGCATGTCCGCCGCGCGCATGGTCGAGCAGCTCCTGCCGGTGCTGCGCGCCGGCGGGCAATCGCTCTCCGCCATGCTCTGAACGCCGCTCCCCGCCGGTAACGGGCGCGCGCCCGTGCGCCCGGCGCCGCGCACGCACGGCGCCGCAGGCGCGCCGGATCTCGCGCTGCAGCATACTGTGCGCCATGCGCACGCAGCTTGCGGCGCTTTTAGCACGCGTCAAACGAGGCGCCGCGGCAAGTCATTAGAGTGTCCGTGTCGGGCGCACCGCCCGGTCACCCGCACGAGGAGCGGCACTTGGCACACGATGACCTCAGGAGCTTTCTGGCGGCGATCCAATCCACCGGCGACCTGGTCGACATCGACGACGAGGTCGACTGGGACCAGGAGCTCGCCGGCATCGGCCGACTCGGCTGCGAGCGCGGCGCGCCCTCGTTCCGCTTCAACAACATCAAGGACTATCCGGGCTGGCGGATCATGTGCAACCCCATCGCCACCTGGCGTCGCATGGCAGTCGCCTTCGGGCTGCCGGCGGATAGCCCGGTACCGAAGCTCTACGAGACCTACGCGGTGCGCGAGCAGCAGCTCGTCCCGCCAGTCAAGGTGAAGACCGGCGCGTGCAAGGAGGTGGTGATCCCGGGTGACCGGGTCGACCTGTTCGACCTGCCGGTGCCGATGGTCCACGAGGGCGACGGCGGGCGCTATCTCGGCACGTGGGACTTGGTCGTGTCGAAGGACGCGAAGAGCGACTGGGTGAACTGGGGCATGTACCGCTTCATGGTGCACAACGAGCGCCTGCTCACCGGTTTCCCGCGCCCCACCAGCCACCTCGGCAAGATGCTGCTCGACGGCTACGTGCCCGAGGGCCGGCCGATGCCGATCGCGATCGCGATCGGCTGCGACCCGCTGAGCCACCTCGCGGCGGCCGCCACCTTCCGCATCGCCGGCAATGAGGCCGATCTCGCCGGCGGGCTGCGCCAGGCGCCGGTCGAGCTGGTCAAGTGCGAGACCTCCGAGCTCTACGTGCCGGCAAGCGCCGAGATGGTGATCGAGGCCGAGGTGTACCCGGACCGCGTGAACCAGGAGGGGCCCTACGGCGAGTACCCCGGCTACCGCAGCGGCGAGATGGGCAACGCGATCTGCGCCCGGGTGACGGCGATCACGCACCGCAGGGACCCGATCCTCACGCTCGACACCACCGGCTTCATGGACTCGAGCGCGACCTCGACCTCGATTTCCGGGGCGATTGCAATTCAGCGTCGGCTCGAGGCGAACGGCGTTCCGGTGAGGGCGGTATACATCCCGCCCGAGGGCGGCGTGCACCTCGCGATCGTGTCGGTGCGCAAGGGCGGCGCCGAGACCGCGCGCAAGGTGGTCGACGTGCTCACCGTGCGTCGCGCGCTGATCTCCAAGGTGATCGTGGTGGACGACGACGTCGACGTGTTCAACATGGCGGCGGTGCTGCACGCGTTCGCGACGAAGTGCCACCCCGCGCGGGGCATGCACCTCACCACTTACGTCGGGCGCGCCAACACGCTCACCCCGGCCTACACGCAGGAGGAGCGGGTGAGCCGCTCCGGCGCGAGCGTCGCGTTCGACGCCACCTGGCCGCCGGACTGGGCGGCCGACGCGACGCCGGTGCGCGCCACCCTCGATTCTATGTATTCGCCCGAGATCCAGCGCCGCGTGCTCGAGCGCTGGAAGGCACTCGGGCTCTGAGGAGCCGACCCCGATGTCGAACGAATACGAGACCTTCGCCCGCGATCCGCAGCGCCTGCTCTCCGGGCGCGAAGTGGTGCTGACCCTGCGGGACCTGACGCCGGGGCGGCGCAAGTACCGCGGCGTCAACGTCCGCGCCGTCGTCTCGCGGCCGCCGCGCTCCGGCGAGCCGCGGCTATGGATCCGTTCGGTCGTCGGCAACCGCGACCCGCAGCCGTGCAGCGTGCGCATCGTCGAGGAGCTGCCCGAGGCGTTCACGGCGGTTCCCTACAGCGACTTCTTCCAGGCGATGGAACGCGCGGAGCGGCGTTGACCGCGCGGTGCGACGAGACGCTGACTGCGGCGCTCGAGCGCCACGCGCGCGAGCGGCCCGGAGCGGCCGCGCTCGTCGACGACCGCGACCGCCTGACCTGGGGCGCGGTGAAGGCCTGGGTCGATCGCGCGGCCGGATGGTTCGGAGCGCAGCGCCTGCCGCGCGGCGCCGCGGTGCTGGGATGGCTGCCGAACTGCGCCGAGCTCTACCTCGTGCGCCTCGCCTGCGAGCAGGCGGGCCTCTTCTGGGTCCCGGTGCCCGCGAGCCAGGGCAAGCGCGAGCTCGCCTCGATCGCAGAGCGGGTGCGCCCGCACGCTGTGGTCGCGCTCGGGCGCTTTCGCGAGCGCGACTTCGCGTCCGAGCTGGACGAGGTGCTGGCGGCGTTGCGGCTCGCGCCGCTGCGCGCGACGGTGCGCCCGGAGGCGCTGCTCGACCTGGAAGGCGCCGGGCCCGCCGAGCCGCTGCGGCCGGAGGAGCCGGCGCACGCGCTCGCGACAACCGGCAGCGAGGGCGTCCCCAAGCTCGCGGTCTACACGCTCGCCGCGGCCTGCGCGCGGGCGCACGCGCAGGCCGCGCTGCTGGCGCTCTCGCCCGCCGACGTCCTGCTCACGCTCTCCCCCGGGGTGGGACCGGCGCGCGCGGCGTGGCTCGCGGCGCCGGTCGCCGGGTCGTGCGTGGTTGCGCTGCCGGTCTTCGGCACCGAGGCCGCGCTCGAACTGATCGCGGCCGAGCACACCACGATCGTGTGCGGGAGCCCCTCGCAGCTCGCCATGCTCGCGGCGCGGCTCGAGCACGCCGACACGTCGAGCGTGCGCCTGTGGTACACCGCGGGCGCCGTGCTGTCGGCCTCGCTCGCCGCCGAGCTCGAGGCGCGCACCGGTGCGCGCGTGGTGTCCACCTACGGCGGGGCGGACTTCGGCGGCTGGGCGGCGCCGGCGCTGGACGACCCGCCGGCGGTGCGTCACGGCACGGTGGGCCGCCCGCGCGGCGGCACCGAGATGAAAGTGATCGACCCCGAGGGCAGGGCGCTGCCGCAAGGTGCGGTTGGCGAGGTGGTGGGCCGCGGGCCGTGCTGCGTCGGCGGCTACCTGAGCGGACCCGGAAGCGAGCGCTGGCGCGACGGTTGGTTCCATACGGGAGACCTCGGGTACTGGCGTGACGACGGCAACCTCGTGATCGTCGGGCGCCTGAAGGACGTGATCATCCGCGGCGGCGACAACGTTAGCCCGTCGGAGGTCGAGGCCCTGTTGCGCACCGATCCGGACGTCGCCGAGGCGGCGGTGATCGGCGTGCCGGACACGGTCTTCGGCGAGCGCGTGTGCGCGTGCATCGTGCCGGTCGCGGGGCGCGCGCCCGGGCTGGAGTCGCTGCGCGCGCACCTGCGCGGCGCGGGACTCGCGCCGTTCAAGCTTCCGGAGAGGCTCCTGCTGCTCGAAGTGCTGCCGATGGTCGGCGACAAGATCGATCGTCGCGCACTACAGCAGCGCGCGGCCGATTCGGCTTCCCTTGTCCACGCTGAAAGGAGGGCGTCATGAGGAATGCGCTTAGGGGACTGCTCGCATGCCTGCTGGCGGCGGTCGCCGCGACCGGCGTCGCCCAGGAGTGGCCGGCCAGGACGGTCCACTTCATCGTGCCGTATCCGGCTGGGGGCTACTACGATCTGCTCGCGCGGGTGATCGGGCAGAAGCTGAACGAGCGCCTGGGCCAGGCGTTCGTCGTCGAGAACCGAGTCGGCGCGAACGGCATGATCGGCACCGACTACGTCGCGAAGAGCGCGCCCGACGGGTACACGATCATGATGGGGGGCATCGGACCGCACGGCATCAATCCGAGCATGTATCCGAAGCTGCCGTACAGCCCGACGCGGGACTTCGCGGCCGTCGTCCACGTCGCCTCGGCGCCGAACGTGCTCGTCGTGCATCCTTCGGTCAAGGCGAGCAGCGTGACGGAACTGATCGGGCTCGCGGGGGCCGCGCCCGGCAAGCTCACGTTCTCGTCCGCCGGCAGCGGCTCGTCGCAGCACCTGTCGGGCGAGATGCTGCGCATGATGACCGGGGTGGACCTGATCCACGTGCCATACAAAGGCAGCGCGCCGTCGGTGACGGCGGTGCTCGGGGGCGAGGTCTCGATGCTCTTCGGAACCATGGCGGACGTCGTGACCCACGTGCGGGCGGGCAAGCTGCGCGCGCTCGCAGTGACCAGCGACCAGCGCATCCCGGTGCTGCCAGACGTGCCGACCATGGACGAAGCGGGCGTGCCGGGCTTCGAGGCGACGGCGTGGTTCGGCGTGCTGGCGCCTGCGACCACGCCGCAACCGGTCGTCGGCCGCCTGAACGAGGAGATCAACCGTATTCTCAAGATGCCGGACGTGCTGGAGCGCATCTCGCAGCAGGGATCGGCGGTGATCGTGGGCGGCACCTCCGAGCAGTTCGGGGCCTTCATCCGCGCCGAGATCGACAAGTGGGCGAAGGTGGTGAAGGAATCGGGCGCGCGGGTGAACTGACCGCGGCGCCGCGGTGAGCGGCTTTCGCGCCTACCGCATCCGCGACGACGGCCGGTTCGGCGCCGGCCGCCTGGAGCGGATGAGCCGCGCCGAGCTCGATCACGGCGAAGTCGTGGTGCGCGTCGCGTACGCCGGCGTCAACTACAAGGACGCGCTCACCGCGCGCGGCCGGGCGCGGATGGCGCGAAAGTTCCCGCTGGTCGGCGGCACCGACCTCGCGGGCGTGGTCGAGTCCTCCGAGGACCGCCGCTTCGCGCCGGGCGACGAGATCCTCATCCACAGCTTCGGGCTCGGCAGCCACCACGACGGCGGATTCGCGGAGATCGGCCGCTTCCCCGCCGACTGGATCTTCGCCCTTCCCGGCGGGCTCAGCTTGCTCGAGGCCGCGGCGCTCGGCGTCGCCGGCCACTCGGTGGGCGTCGCTATCGAGCTCGTGCAGCTGAACGGGATCGGCCCCGAGCGCGGCGAGGTGCTGGTCAACGGCGCGACGGGCGGCGTCGGCAGCATCGCGGTGGACGTCCTCTCGAAGCTCGGCTACCACGTGACGGCGCTCACCGGAAAGCCCGGCATGACTGAGTACCTGCATGCGCTCGGCGCGGCCGAGGTGCTCTCGCGCGACGAAGTGAAGCTCGAGGGCCGGCCGCTCGAGAACGAGCGGTGGGCGGCGGCGTTCGACTCGGTCGGCGGCGCGCAGCTCGAGTGGCTGCTGCGTACGGCGCGCCGCGACGCGGTCATCGCGTCGATCGGCAACGCCTCGGGCAACACGTTCGACGGCAACGTGCTGCCCTTCATCCTGCGCGGCGTCCGCTTGGTCGGCGTGAACGTCAACAACCCGGTCGAGACCAAGCTGCGCATCTGGCGGCGGCTCGCGACCGACTGGAAGCCGCGCCACTTCGACTGCTTCGTGCGGCGGATCCCGCTGGCGGCGCTGCCGCAGGCGTTCGACGCTCTGCTTGCCGCGCGCGTGTGCGGGCGGCAGGTGGTCGACTTCTCGCTCGATCGCGAGGCGGACGGACTCTGACGAACGCTGCCGCGCGCCCTGTGTCCGCGCAGCGGCGCCTTCGCTAGCGCAGCAGCTGGCACTCGAGCTCGCGCAGCCGCGCCTCGAGCTCGTCGATGCGCTCGAGCAGCGCGGCGGCGAGCGCGAGGCCGGCCGGGTCGAGATCGAACGCGCGGCGCAGGCGCGCGGCGCGGCGCGCGAGCACCACGGTGCGCGAGGCGAACGTCCACGGCTCGCCGGCCGGCTGGAAGACGCCCCACTCGACGAGCTCGACCACGGTCTCGCGCGGCAGCCCGGAGGCGGCGACGAGCTCCTCGAGCGCGATCGTGGTCTCGGCGTCGAGGAACTCGGGTCGCGGATGGTCGATCATGGCATGTGCCTCGAGCGGTCGTCAGCCGAAGTGGCCGCGCGGATCGAACGTGGAGAGCTTGCCGAGCTCTTCGTAGAGCGCCTTCTCGCGCTCGGAGAGCGCCGCCGGCGTCACGATCTGCAGCACGCAGTACAGGTCGCCGTGCCCGCCGCCGGGCTTCGGCAGCCCCTTGCCGGCGAGGCGCAGCTTCTGCCCGGCGCGCGAGCCCGGCCGCACCTGCACGCGCACGCGCCCGGCGAGCGTCGGCACCTCGACGTTGGCGCCGAGCACGGCCTCCGACGGCGTCACCGGGAGGTCGAGATACAGATCGTGCCCCGACACCTTGAACAGCGGGTGCGGCAGGAGGCGGATGTTGATGTAGAGGTCGCCCGCCGCGCCCCCGCCGATGCCCGGCCCGCCCTTGGCGGCAACGCGCATGCGCTGGCCGTCCGTGGCGCCTTTCGGCACGCGGACGCGGATCGTCTTCGGCACGCGCCACAGGATGCCGTCGGGTCCGCGCTCGGGCGCGGACACGTCGACCGCGAGCTCGGTGCCGCGCGCGGCGTCCGCGAGCGACACGTGCGCCGTCACCTCGTAGTCCTGACCCGGCATCGCGAAGCCGCGCGCGCCGCCGCGCCCGCCGCCGTGCGTGCGCGGCCCGCCGAACTGCGCGAAGAGGTCGGAGAGATCGACGACGTCCTCGAAGCCGAAGCCGCCGAACTGGCTTTCCCAGCCGGGCGGCGGACGGAAATCCTCGCCCGGGCGATGGCGGCCGAGCTGGTCGTAGGCGGCGCGTTTCTCCGGATCCTTGAGCGTCTCGTAGGCCTCGCCGATCTCCTTGAACCGCTCCTCGGCGTTCGCCTCCTTCGAGACGTCCGGATGGTACTTGCGCGCGAGCTTGCGGTACGCCTTGCGGATCTCGTCCTCCGAGGCGCCGCGCTCCACTCCGAGAATCGCGTAATAGTCCTTGTATTTCAAGTCATTCCCCGCGCGCGGGCGCTCGCCCGCGCATGAGGGAATATGAAACCGCGCGCGCGGTTTCTCAAGGGGGCCGCGCGCTCGCGGCGCCGGGCGCTGCGGGCGTCTGCATCGGTCCGTGGGCGGCACATAGAGAGAGTGCCCCGTCCGATCGACGCCTCGTGCTACTCGTCGTTCATTCCCCAGCGCGGATCGAAGCTCGACGCTTTCGCCAGGCGCTCGAAGAGCTCGCGCTCGGCGTTGGTGACCCACTTCGGCGTGGCGACCTCGACGAGCAGGTAGAGGTTGCCGCGCTTGCCGTCGGCGGTGGGCAGGCCGCGCGCGGGCACGGTGAGCCGCGCGCCGGTCTGCGTGAGCGGCGGGATCTTGACCGGGATCAGCTTCTCGAGCGAGGGCACCTTGATCTTCGCGCCGAGCACCGCCTCCCACGGCGAGACCGGCAGCCTGAGCTCGAGATCGTCGCCGACGACCTTGAACAGGCGGTGCTTGGCGACGGTCAGCGTCACGTAC
>JAHDYJ010000006.1:66462-75567 GCA_023383795.1 Burkholderiales bacterium
GCCCGGCGGGCCGCCACGCAGGCCGGGTCCGCCCTGGCCGCGCACCGAGAGCTCGTCGCCATGACGCGCGCCCTTCGGCACCTGCAGCGTGACGTTGCGCCGGACGTTGCGCAGCGTGCCGTCGGGCTTGCGCTCGGTGACGTCGAAGCCGACGTTGAGCTTCGCGCCGTGCACGATGTGCTCGAGCGAGATCGCGACGGTGACGCCGTAGTCCTCTCCCTGCACCGGATAGCCGTCGTCGGCTTCGCGCCGGCGCCGCGCGGACTCCGCGCCGCGCCGCTGCGCGTGGCCCGCCTGCGGGCCGGCGAAGCCGCCGAGGCGCGCATTGCCGGTCACCGCCGCGTACGCCTCGACGACTTCCTTGAAGCGCGCCTCCGCGTCGGGCTCGACCGAGACGTCGGGGTGATAGCGGCGCACGAGCCGCCGGTAGGCGAGCTTGATGTCCTCCGCGCTCGCGTCGTGCGCGATCCCGAGGATGGCGTAGTAGTCCTTCCCGATCGACATGTTGCCTCGACTCCGCCGCCCCCGGCGAAAAAAGAGCTTACGGTTTGCGCCGCCTCAACTTGCGGCCAGGTCATTCTGCTAGCGTGACCTGAGTCACACAACGGTTGAAGGCGCGGCTGCGGGCGTTTACATTCGGTCCATCAGGATTCTCTTATATTTCTCGAGGGGTGGTCATGCGCATCTTCAGGACCGAGCAGGCAACCCGCGCCGCAGCGGCGCTCACGCTCGCCGCGGCGCTCGCCGCCGGCGCGGCCAGGGCCGCGAGCCCGCTCGAGACCGCACCGGTGTCGATGCGCGAGGTGGGCGAGACCTACGCCGCCGAAGGCGTCGTCGAGGCGGTGCGCCAGTCGATGATCGCCGCGCAGACCCAGGGCCGGATCGTCGAGCTCGCGGTGGAAGCCGGCGACCGGGTCGCGCGCGGCCAGGTGATCGCGCGCATCGACGAGCGCGAGGCGTCGCAGGTCGTCGCGACCGCGGAGGCGCAGGTTGCGCAGGCCGAGGCGGCGCTCGCCAACGCGCGCGTCAACTTCGAGCGCACGCGCAAGCTGGTGGCGCAGAAGTTCGTGAGCGAGGCAGCGCTCGACAAGGCGCAGACCGACTACGACGCGGCCAAGGCGCAGGTCGCCGCGGCGCGCGCCGGCGCCGCGCAGGCGCGCACCGGCAAAGGCTACACCGTGATCAGCGCGCCGTTCGCCGGCGTGATCTCGGCGCGCCACGTCGACCTGGGCGAGATGGCGCAGCCGGGCCGCGCGCTCGTCACGCTGTTCGATCCGAAGGATCTGCGCGCGGTCGTCACCGTGCCCCAGGCGAAGCTCGCGGCGATGGCGCGACCGATCGTCGCGCGGATCGAGCTGCCGACGCTCGGCGAGCGCCTCGATGCGCACGGCGTCACGGTGCTGCCGGCCGCCGACGCGCGCACGCACACCACGCAGGTACGGCTCGACCTTCCCGACGGGGTGAAGGGCGTCTATCCGGGCATGTTCGCGCGCGGACGCTTCACGCTCGGCGAGGCGAGAAAGCTCGTCGTGCCGGCCTCCGCGATCGTGCGCCGGAGCGAGGTGACCGGCGCGTACGTGGTGACGCCGAGCGGCGCGATCGTGTTCCGCCAGCTGCGCATCGGCGAGGCGATTCCCGGCGTGGGCGTCGAAGTGCTGGCCGGGCTGGCCGATGGCGAGCAGGTCGCGCTCGACCCGGTGGCGGCGCTCGCGCGGCTGAAACGCGGCGACGGCGCGAGCACAGTCGCCGCGAAATGAGCGGTAATGGGTGATGTGTAATGGGTGATGGTCGCATGAGCATGCGCAATGGGCGACGGAAGGCGAATGCACCGGCCGCGGGCGCGCGCTCGCGCGCCCGAACCGCCCACTTCGCCCGGCATCACTCATCACCCATCTCCCATTACCCGATCAGGAGGAGCGCATGGCACACGTAGTCATCCTGGGGGCGGGTCTCGGCGGCATGCCGATGGCCTACGAGATGAAGGCCGCGCTGCGCCCGCAGGACCGCGTCACGGTGGTCAGCAACGGGCCGAACTTCCACTTCGTGCCGTCGAACCCGTGGGTCGCGGTGAACTGGCGCAAGCGCAAGGACATCGAGCTCCCGATCGGACCGCTGCTCGCCAGGCGCGGTATCGGGTTCAACCCGACCGGCGCGAAGCGCGTGCATCCGGAGCAGAACCGGGTCGAGCTCGGCGACGGCACGACGCTCGACTACGACTACCTGGTCATCGCGACCGGACCCAAGCTCGCCTTCGACGAGATCGAGGGCTTCGGGCCGGAGGCGAACACCCAGTCGGTCTGCCACGTCGACCATGCGGAGCATGCGGCGGGCGAATGGGACCGCTTCGTCAGGGATCCCGGCCCGATCGTCGTCGGCGCGGTGCAGGGCGCCTCGTGCTTCGGCCCCGCATACGAGTTCGCGTTCATCATGGAGTCGGACCTGCGCAAGCGGAAGATCCGCGACCGCGTGCCGATGACCTTCGTGACGAGCGAGCCGTACATCGGCCATCTCGGCCTGGGCGGCGTCGGCGACTCCAAAGGGCTGCTCGAGGCGGCGCTGCGCGAGCGCAACGTCAAGTGGATCACCAACGCCAAGGTCACGAAGATCGAGGCCGGAATGATGCACGTGACCGAGCACGACGAGGACGGCAAGGAGAAGCGCAAGCACGAGCTGCCGTTCAAGCACTCGATGATGATCCCGGCGTTCAAGGGCGTCGACGCCGTCTTCGGCGTCGAGGGGCTGGTCAACCCGCGCGGGTTCGTGCTGATCGACCAGTTCCAGCGCAACACGAAGTTCGAGAACGTGTACTCGGTCGGCGTGTGCGTCGCGATCCCGCCGGTGGAGACGACGCCGGTGCCGACCGGCGCGCCGAAGACCGGCTTCATGATCGAGTCGATGGTGACCGCCGCCGCGCACAACATCCGCGCGGCGATCGACGGCAGGGAGCCGACGCACCGCGCGACCTGGAACGCGGTGTGCCTCGCCGACATGGGCGACACCGGCATGGCGTTCGTCGCGCTGCCGCAGATCCCGCCGCGCAACGTCAACTGGTTCGCCGAGGGCAAATGGGTGCACCTCGCCAAGGTCGCGTTCGAGAAGTACTTCCTGCGCAAGATGAAGTGCGGCACATCCGAGCCGTTCTACGAGAAGACGATCATGAACGCGCTCGGGATCACGAAGCTCAAGGCGCCGGAGAAGATCTCGGGCGTGTGACGCTGATCCGGGTGAAGGGTGATGGGTGATGGGTGATGAGGGGAGAGGAGGTTGGCTCGGGCGCGCGAAGCGCGCCCCTGGCCGGATCCCTCGCCGCTCATCGCCCAGCGCGCACGCGCCCGCGTCCATCACCCGTTACGCATTACGCATCACCCTAGCAACATGGGCATCTCCGGAAGAATCAGCCGCTTCTTCGTCGGCTCGCAGCTGACGCCCCTCATCGGGCTGGTTGCCGCGCTGCTCGGCATCTTCGCCGTGCTGGTGACCCCGCGCGAGGAGGAGCCGCAGATCAACGTGACGATGGCGAACGTGCTGATCCCGTTCCCCGGCGCCTCGGCGAAGGACGTCGAATCGCTGGTCGCGACGCCCGCCGAGCAGGTGCTGGCGCGGATCACCGGCATCGAGCACGTCTACTCGGTGTCGAAGCCGGGCCTGGCGGTGCTCACCGTGCAGTTCGAGGTCGGCGAGAACCGCACCGACGCGCTGGTGCGGCTCTACGACACGATCATGTCGAACCGCGACTGGATCTCGCCCAACCTCGGCGTCGGCGAGCCGATCATCAAGCCGAAGGGCATCGACGACGTGCCGATCGTCACGCTCACGCTGTGGACCGCGGACCCCGAGCGCGGCGCCTACGAGCTGCAGCAGGTCGCGCGCGCGGCCGAAGTGGAGCTGAAGCGTGTGCCCGGCACGCGCGTCGTCGAGACGATCGGCGGCCCCGGGCGCGCGGTGCGCGTGCTGCTCGATCCCGAGCGCATGCAGGCCTACGGCGTCACCGCGCAGGACGTCCGCGGCGCGCTGCTCGCCGCGAACATCTCGATGCCGGCAGGCAGCCTGATCGCGGGCAATCGCGAGACGCTGGTCGAGACCGGCAGCTTCCTCTCGGGCGCCGAGGACGTGCGGCGCATCGCGGTCGGCGCCTTCGCGGGGCGGCCCGTGTTCGTCGAGGATCTCGCTCGCGTGGTCGACGGGCCGGAGCTCCCCAGCCGCTACGTGAGCCACGGCGCCGGCGCCGGCGCGGGCAAGGACGCCGGACCGCTGCTCCAGTACCCGGCGGTCACGCTGGCGATCTCGAAGAAGCCGGGCGAGAACGCGGTCGACGTCGCAAAGCGGCTGATCGAGCGGATCGAGTCGCTCAAGGGCAGCGTGATCCCCGAGGGCGTCGAGATCGCGCTCACCCGCGACTACGGCGCGACCGCCAACGACAAGGCGATGAAGCTCATCCAGAAGCTCGTCTTCGCCACGCTCTCGGTGGTGGCGCTGGTGTGGGCGGCGCTCGGCCGGCGCGAGGCCGTGATCGTCGGCGTGGCGGTCCTGCTCACGCTCGCCGCGACGCTCTTCGCCTCCTGGGCGTGGGGATTCACGCTGAACCGGGTCTCGCTCTTCGCGCTCATCTTCTCGATCGGCATCCTGGTCGACGACGCGATCGTGGTGGTGGAGAACATCCATCGCCATCACGGCCTGTATCCGGACCAGCCGCTCACCGGCCTCATCCCGAACGCGGTCGACGAGGTCGGCGGACCGACCATCCTCGCGACGTTCACCGTGATCGCGGCGCTGCTGCCGATGGCGTTCGTGACCGGTCTGATGGGGCCGTACATGAGCCCGATTCCGATCAACGCGAGCATCGGCATGCTGATCTCGCTCGCGATCGCGTTCATCGTGACGCCGTGGCTCTCGGCCAAGCTCGTCCGCCGGCACGAACACGCGACCGAGGGCGAGGACCGGCTCACCGCGCGGCTGCAGGCGCTCTTCGGTCGCGTGATGACGCCGTTCCTGCGCCGCGACGCGGGGCGCAAGGCGCGCTGGGCGCTTCTCGGCGGCATCATGGCCGCGATCCTCCTGGCGGTGTCGCTCGCGGCGGTGAAGCTCGTGGTGCTGAAGATGCTGCCGTTCGACAACAAGAGCGAGTTCCAGGTGGTGGTCGACATGCCGGTCGGCACGCCGGTCGAGGAGACCTCGCGCGTGCTCGCGGAGATGGGCGGCTACCTCGCCACGCTGCCCGAGGTCACCGACTACCAGACCTATGCCGGCACCGCGGCGCCGATCAACTTCAACGGGCTCGTCCGGCAGTACTACCTGCGCGCCTCGTCCGAGCTCGGCGACATCCAGGTCAACCTGGTCGACAAGGCGCACCGCGACCGCCAGAGCCACGAGATCGCGCTCGCCGCGCGGCCGAAACTCGCCGAGATCGGCGCGAGGTACGGCGCGACCGTGAAAGTGGTCGAGGTGCCGCCCGGCCCGCCGGTGCTCTCGCCGATCGTCGCCGAGGTCTACGGACCGGATTACGCGGGCCAGCTCGAGACCGCCGAGCGCCTGCGCAAGGTCTTCGCATCGAGCAAGGACATCGTCGACGTCGACTCGAGCGTCGAGGAGGCGGCGCCGAAGCTCCACTTCCGCGTCGACCAGCGCAAGGCGGCGCTGATGGGCGTCGAGCAGCGCGACGTCGTGTACACGATCCGCGCGGCGCTCGCCGGCGACGACGTCACGCCGCTGCACACCGGCACCGCGAAGTACGAGGTTCCGGTGCGCCTCTCGCTGCCGCCCGAGCGCCTCTCGCGCGCCGACGCGCTGCTCAGGCTCAAGGTCAAGGCGGCCGACGGCACGCTCGTGCCGCTCTCCGAGGTGGTGACGGTCGTCCCGGCCGAGCGCGAGAGGACGATCTATCACAAGGACCTGCTGCCGGTCGCCTACGTGTTCGGCGACATGGCGGGCAGCCTCGACAGCCCGCTCTACGGCATGTTCGGCATGCGCGGCGAGGTCAAGTCGCTCGCCGTCCCGCAGGGCGAGGGCCTAGTCGAGCATTTCATCACCCAGCCGGAGGACCCGTACGCCGGCTACGCGATCAAGTGGGACGGCGAGTGGCAGGTGACCTACGAGACCTTCCGCGACATGGGCATCGCGTACGCCGTCGGCCTGATCCTGATCTACCTGCTCGTCGTGGCGCAGTTCTCGTCGTACATCGTGCCGCTCGTCATCATGGCGCCGATCCCGCTCACGATCATCGGCGTGATGCCGGGCCACGCGCTCCTCGGCGCGCAGTTCACCGCGACCTCGATGATCGGCATGATCGCGCTCGCCGGGATCATCGTGCGGAACTCGATCCTGCTGGTGGACTTCGTCAACCTGCAGGTCGAGGAGGGTGTCGGCTTCCAGGAGGCGGTCGTGAACGCGGCGGCGACGCGCGCGAAGCCGATCGTCCTGACCGGGCTCGCGGCGATGCTCGGCGCCTTCTTCATCCTCGACGACCCGATCTTCAACGGGCTCGCGGTATCGCTGATCTTCGGCATCTTCGTCTCGACGCTCCTCACGCTGGTGGTGATCCCGGTGCTCTACTATGCGGTGGGCTGGCGCAAGGCCGAGCTGCGCGCCGCCGCCGGGCGCGCGGCGCCGGCGCCGGAACCGGCCGCGTAGCGAGGCGACGCCGCCGGCGCGAATAGAACCCATCTCAGAATGAGAATGCCGTCGCGAAGGGGGGGATTCACAAGGGGCTTGCCTCTTGTTCGCTTCGGGATATACAAGGGGCAATTCGCCCCTTGTTCGTACGACCTCAGTCCAGGAAGAAGCACGGCCGCGATTCCGAGATAGCTTCTGGAATGTTCCGATGAGCGTGCTCGAGACCGACCGCCCGGCCGCCGCCGTTCCGCGGCTCGCGCTCTTCCCCATCTCGTTCTTCGGCGTCGTGATGGGCATCGGCGGCCTCGGCCTCGCCTGGGGCAAGGCCGAGACGCTGTTCGGCACGGCGTTCGCGGCGAGCGGCTGGCTGCTCGCGCTGAACGTCGCGGTGTTCGCGGCGCTCGGCGCGTTCTACCTCGCCAAGCTCGTGCTGCATCCGCAGGCGGTCGCCGCCGACTTCGGTCATCCGGTGCGGCTCAACTTCTTCGCCACCCTCTCGATCGGCCTGCTGCTGGTCGCGATCCAGCTCGGCGACGCGGCGGCGGCGCGGTGGTTGTGGGCGTGCGGCGCGGTTGCGCACATCGCGCTGACGCTGTACGTGATGACCGCCTGGATCCACCAGACCAAGTTCGAGATCACGCACCTGAACCCGGCGTGGTTCCTGCCGGTGGTCGGCAACGTGCTCGTGCCGATCGCCGGCGTCGCGCACGCGCCGGCGGAGGTCTCGTGGTTCTTCTTCAGCGTCGGGCTGGTGTTCTGGCTCGCGCTGTTCACGATCGTGCTGTACCGCCTCTTCTTCCACGCGCCGCTGCCGGTGCGGCTCACGCCGACGCTCTTCATCCTGATCGCGCCGCCGGCGGTGGCGTTCGTCGCCTACCACGCCCTGACCGGCGCGATCGACGTCTTCGCGCGCGTGCTCTACCACACCGCGCTCTTCCTCACGCTGCTGCTCGCCTCGAACGCGGTGCGCTTCCTGCGCGCGAGGTTCTTCCTGTCCGCCTGGGCCTACACCTTCCCGCTCGCGGCGGTCACCGTCGCCACGCTGATCATGGCCGAGCGCACCGGCGCGGCCGGCTTCGCCTGGATCGGGGCAGGGCTGCTCGCGGTGCTGACGCTCGTGGTCGCGGCGCTCTTTGCGCGCACCGTGCTCGCGATCGTGCGCGGCGAGATCTGCGTCGAGGAGGGCTGATGGGCCGCCGGCGCGTCGGGCTGCTCGCCGCCGCGGCTGCGGCGGTCGCGCTCGCCGGCGCGGCGGCCGGCTACTGGCTGCTCGCGCGCGGCGCGCCGGTCGCGGCGGCGGCCGCGGCCGAGGCGACGGTACCGGTGTGGATCACCGGACCGGGCACCGTGCAGGCGCGCACGCCCGTCACGCTGAGCGCCAGGATCACCGCCACCGTCGCCGCGCTGCACGCCGACCAGGGCGACGCGGTGCGCAGGGACGCGCTGCTCGCCGTGCTCGACGACCGCGAGCTCGCCGCGAAGCGCGCGGCGGCGAGCCAATCGGAGCAGACCGTGCGGCGCAACGTCGACGCTGCCGAGGCGGCGCTCGCCAAGGCGCGCGCCGACCTCGAGCTCGCCCGGACGAAGCACCGCCGCGACGCCGAGCTCTTCGAGGTGGGCTACATCTCGCGCTCGGCGCTCGACGGCTCGGTCGCGGCGCTGCGCGCAGCCGAGGCGGGGCTCGACAACGCCGAGGCGGTGCTCGCCGCCCGCCGCAGCGAGGTGCAGGGCGTGGCGCAGGAGGCGCGCTACGCCGAGACCGTGCTCTCCCACACGCGCATCCGCGCGCCGCTCGACGGCGTGGTCATCCAGCGGCTGGTCGAGGTCGGCGCGACGGTGGTGCCGGGCACGCCGCTCTTCAAGCTGGTCGATCCGGCCACGCTGTGGGTCGCGGCGCGCGTCGACGAGTCGGTCGCCGGGCGGCTGCGCGTCGGGCAGCCGGCGCGCATCCGGCTGCGCACCGGCGAGGAGCGCACCGGCACGGTCGCGCGCATCTCGCACCAGGCCGACGCCGCGGCGCGCGAGCTCGAGATCAACGTCGCGTTCGACGCGCCGCTCGAGCGCTTCGCGATCGACCAGGACGCCGAGGTGTCGATCCGCGCCGGCGAGGAGAAGGGCGTCGTCGTGCCGGTCGCCGCGCTCGTGCGCAACGCCGGCAAGCCGGGCGTGCTCGTCGTGCGCGAGGGCCGCGCGGTGTTCCAGCCGGTGCGCACCGGCGCCGCCGACGCCGGCCGCGTCGTCGTCGCCGAGGGGCTCGCCGCGGGCGAGCGCGTGGTGGCGCCGCCGCAGGGCGTCAAGCCCGGCGCGCGCGTGCGCCAGGCAGACTGAGCGCGAGCGCGGCGGCGCCATGGACCTCGCCGTCAAGGACATCCGCCGCCACCTCGGCAAGTTCGTCGCGACGATCGTCGGCGTCGGGCTGCTGCTCACGATCGTGCTGGTGATGAACGGCATCTACCAGGGCAACATCGCCGACGGCGTGTGGCTGATCGAGAACAC
>JAHDYJ010000007.1:0-6738 GCA_023383795.1 Burkholderiales bacterium
GCGCGCGCGGCGGCGAAGGCGAAGCCGGGAAAGAGCCGTCCGTGGGATTCGGGGTCGGCGACGAACGCGTACCCGATTGCGCCGACGCCCGCCGCCGCGAGCGCGAGCACGATGCCGATCACGAGGATCGCGCGCTCGCGCAGCGGTCCCGCGGACGCCGGCCCGCGGTGCCGGCAGCCCTCCCACGCCAGCCACAGGCCGCTCGCGAACACCATCGCGACGATGGTCATCCAGGCAACGTACATCGGTCTCTCCGCGCCGCGCCGGGAGCACGCCGCTCCGGCGCAAAGTTCTTGCGTTATCGATCCGCGCGCTAGCACGCGTCGGGCCAGCAGGCGTTAGTCCGGCGGCGGCGGCGGGTCTTACAGGCGCCCGGAGCGTGAAATCGTGAACACTGCGGATCCGCGGATACGCTGATCGTGGGCCGCGCCACGGGTCGCGGCGGCGCTGGGCGGCCCGCCGCAGACGCGCCAGGGGTCGACCGCAGCGTCGAGATCCCGTCGCTCGCCGCGCGACGCCGTCAGCCGCGCGGGCCCGAATCGGATTCGCGCTGCGGCCCGGCGGCGTCGCGGCGCGCGTCGCGATCCGGCTCGCGTTCCACGCGGTACTCGCCCTCGATCACGACGGCGCCGGGACGCGCCGGGCCCGGCGCGCGCCGGCCGAGCGTGCGCGCGCGCCAGTAGAGATAGGCCCACAGCACGATCACGGCGACGCCCGCGACGAGCGCGAGCACCGACGCGAAGACGAGCGCGATCGCGAAGAAGACGACCCCGAGCGCGAAGCCGAGGATGCGGGCGAGCAGCGGCACGAAGTGCGAAGCGATGGCGTTTCTCAACGCGCTATTAGATCACATCGGGCGCCGGCGCCGTCCGGCGCCGTCCGGCGACGCACGATGCGCGCGAGGCCCGCGCGCTCGCCGCGCCTCATCCGCCGCAGTGCGCGAGCGCGGTCGCCTGCAGGACTTCTCCCGAGCGCTCGTCCTGGACGAAAGCCGCGACGCCGCCGCGGCCGCCGTGGGCGATCCGTTGCGCGACCTCGGCCCGGCCGGCGCCGTCGAGCGCGACCGGCCCGATCCACTCGCGCACGACGTAGTCGTGACGCAGCGTCGCGCCGCGGTTCTCGCCCGACTTCACCTCACTCGTGAGGCCATTCTCGTAGACGGCCACGTGCAGCGCCGCGCCGTCGGCGCGCCCGGCTGCCTGCGCCTGGACGCGCACGTTCGACGCGCCCGCGGCGAGCGGATCGAGCGCGACCGTGATCGCCGCGCGGGCCGCCCGCGCGTTGACCGCGCGCACGTCGCGCCCGAAGCCGCCGCCATGCCAGGCGCGGTAGTCGCGCCCGGCGAGCACGACCTGGGGCGTGTAGACAAAGCGCAGCCCGCTCAGCGACGAGTAGCGCCGCTGCCGTTCGGTGAAGCGGGCCAAGGCGAAGCGGTCCCGCCACCCGATGTAGTCCCAGTAGTCCACGTGCAGCGAGAGCGGGACGACGCGCGTCGCGTCGAAGCCGGCTTCGGGAAGCCGGCGCATCCACTCGTCCGCTGGCGGACAGCTCGAGCAGCCCTCCGAGGTGAAGAGCTCGACGAGTGCCACGGTGTGCGCGGGGCTCGTCGCCGCGCACGCGTCCGCCGCGCCGAGCGCGGCGCCGCTCGCCCCGGCCAGCGCGGCCGCCGCCATCCACTTGACCGCTCGCATCGTCGCTCCCTCCGGGTCGTCGCCGGCGCGGTGCACCGGGCGCGCGCGGGCCGACGCGCCTCGTGGCACGCATGCCTCGGCACGCATTCTCCGCACCCGTTCCGCGGTACGTGCAAGAGCGGGCGCCGGATTCAGCCGCGGCCCGCCGGTTTCGCGCCGGCGCCGGCCGGACGATAATCGGGCCCCGCAAGAAGAAGACCATGAAACCGACCGCACTCGCGCCGTTCTTCCTGTCGGCGTTCGCCTGGAGCGTCACCCTCGGGATGAGCCACATCCTCGTGCCGCTCTACGCGTACGAGCTCGGCTACTCCGCGCTCGCGATCGGGGGCATCCTTTCCGCCCCCGTGCTGGTGCACTTCGCCTTCACCCTGATCGCCGGGGCGTTCACCGACCGGTTCGGCGGCCGGCGCATGGCGCTCGCGTCCTACACCGCGTGCGTGCTGGCCGGGATCCTGTTCGCGCTCTCGCAGAGCTACGCCGCCCTGCTCGCCGGGCAGACCTGCCTCGTGATCTCGCGCGCGATCTTCTGGCCGGCGATCTGGGGCCTCGCGATGCAGCTGCCCGGCGATCGCGGCGGACAGACCGGCCGCCTGAACTCGGTCACCAACGTCGCGCAGATCGTCGGCACCGCGGCGGCCGGCCTGCTCGTCACGGCTGCGGGGTTCCGCTACGGGTTCTGGGCGCTCGCCGGCGCCGGGCTGTGCGCCCTCGCCGCCATGCTCGCGTTCGCGCACGGCGCGCCGCAGGCGCAGGCGCCGCGCGGCATCTTCGCGGCTTACGCCGCGATCGCGCGCCGGCGCTCGACGTACTACGCGATCCTGTGCGCGTTCATGGCCGGCCTGCCGCTGTCGCTCTCGATGTCGTTCTACCCGATCCTGCTCGTCGAGCACGGCCACGCGAGCGACGCGACCGGGTGGCTGATCGCGCTGCGCGCGGCGGGTGCGGCACTCGTCGGCGCATGGGCCGGCCGCTACCTCCGGGGCATCGGCGGCGCGCGCGTGCCGGTGGCGGCCGGGATCGCGATCGGCGCCTGCATCGCGGCGGTCGCGTTCGTCGCGCAGGCCCTGCCGGTCGGCCTCTTCATGGTCGGCGTCGGCATCGGCTCGGGCGTGATGACGGTCTACTTCCAACTGAGCGTCGCCGAGGCGAGCACCCCCGCGGAGCGCGGCTCGGCGCTCGCGCTCTCCGGGCTCGGCTGGCAGATCTCGCATTTCGTGACGCCGCTCACGATGGGCGCGCTCGCCGAGCTCTTCGGCATCGGGATCGCGGTCGCGGTCTTCGGCGCGCTCGCGCTCGCGCTGGCCGCGGCGCTGTGGCCGCTGCACGCCTGGGCGCTGCGCGGCGCGCGCGTGTGACGCGTTGCACGCGCGGCGGGGCCGCGAGCCCCTAGAATAGCGATCGACCGAGCAAGGGGGCCGCAATGTCGCCAGAGCTGAAGTACGCGCTGATCGCCTTCGGGATCGGCTGCCTGATCGCCGTACTCGAGTGGAACATGGCGAAGAAGAAGAAGGAAGGCGTGACCTGGACCGACAGGAAGCGCATACGCGGCATCCTCGGCGTCTCGGCCGGGATCGCGGCGCTCGTGTACTTGATCGTCATCGCCGCGGGGGACTGAGCGCGCGCGCGGGGGCTCGGCCCCGCACCCGTCGCGCGGCGCGGGTCCGGCGCGCCGCGCCGCGCGGTGGCACACTCGCGCGAGATGCTCCTTCCGCTCAGCGACCATCCCAATCCGCGCGGCGTGCCGTGGGTGACGATCGCGCTCGTCGCGGCGAACGTGCTCGTGTTCGCGCTGGTGACCGTGCCGATGGTCGCGCAGCGCCCGGACCCGCAGGACCCGCTGCTCTACGAGTACCTGCGCGCGATCGCCGACTCGCTGCCGCCGGGCGTGCCGCTGCTCGACGTCGCGCGCCGGACGACGCTGTACGACCTCTTCGTGTTCGAGTACGGCTTCCGTCCCGCCGCGATGAGCGCAGTCACGCTCTTCACCTCGATGTTCCTGCACGGCAGCCTGATGCACCTCGTCGGGAACATGCTGTTCCTGTGGATCTACGGCAACAACGTCGAGCACCGGCTCGGCCCCGCCGGCTTCCTGTTCTGGTACCTCGCGACCGGGATCGCGGCCGCCGCGTTCCAGACCGCGTTCAACCTCCGGTCGCAGATTCCGATGATCGGCGCCTCGGGCGCGATCTCGGGCGTGCTCGGCTTCTACTTCATCTGGTTCCCGCGCCACACGGTGCGCCTGTTCGCGTTCCTCTTCCCGTTCTTCGTCGGGACCCTGTACGTCCCGGCGCGCGTCGTGCTCGCGATCTACCTGCTGGTCGACAACCTGCTGCCGTTCCTGGTCGCCTCGGGCATGGGCGGCGTCGCGCACGGCGCGCACATCGGCGGGTTCGTCGCCGGCGTCGGGGTCGCGCTGATGCTGCGCCGGCGCGCGCCGGGCGACCTGCCGTGACGGCGCGTCGCGCTACCGCCCGCCCGCGTAGAAGACCGCGGTCTGCGGATAGAAGGCGTACCAGGCGAACCAGTAGCTGACGACGCCCGGCAGCTCCTTCCCGGAGGCGTCGAGCACGCGCGCCGTGCGGTGCCGCCGGTCGTACGCGATCCGCACGTCGCGGCCGCCGATCCTGTCCGCGACGCTCCCGTCGGTCTTCTCGAGCTCGACGAACGGATAGGCCTTGCGGCGGCCGTCGATCTCGACGCCGAGCACGACCTCCTTGCTGTCGAACCGTGCGCTCGCGTTGGCGACCGGGAAGAAGACGATCGGGCTCACGTCGTACCCGGCATAGGGGTCACGCGCATAGTTGCGGGCGTAGCCCGTGTCTTCGGACAGGACCAGCGTGCCGGGATGGCGGGCGTGCCAGTCCTCCCAGCTCGTGTGCGCGGTCGGGACGATCTCGAGCTTTGCGCCCTTCGCCGGGCCGGTGACCGCCTGCGCAAGAAGCTGCGACCAGAGCGAGCCCGTCTCGCGGTCGTAGAGCAGCACGTCGGAGTTGTACAGCAGCCCCGACACCCCGAACGAGCGCGGCTTGCCGTCGACGAGCGCGGAGAACGTGACCCCCGAGCCGCACAGCGGGCAGTAGGTGACCGCGACCGGCGCGCCGCCCACCTTGTCGTTCACGACCTCATGCCAGTTCAGGATGCGCACCGGATACGCTTTCGCCTCGCCGTTCAGCGCCACGCCGAGGACGCGGTCGCCCGCGTCGAGCTTCGGCCGACCGGCCGCGACGAACTTCGGGCGGTCGATCGCCGGAATGCCGTCCCTGGGCGGCCCGCCCTGATGGATCCGGCCCGGATCCACGAGCGCGCCGCGCAGGTCGAAGCCGTTCAGCGACTGCGCCGCGAGCGGACCCGGGAGGAGCGCGACGGCGAACGCCGCCGCCAGCGATGCCGTCCTCATGACGCTTGCCTCCGGTTCGCCAGGTGCACGCCGATGGTACGTCGCGCGCCCGCGCCCGGATGCGCGTCCGCGGACGCGTTCAGCAGAATCCGTCGCGCAAGCAGCGGACGATACGCTGCGCGGTCAGGTCGGACTTCCTGCTCAGCCAGCGCGTCGCCTCGCCCTGGAAATCGGCGCGCTGGGCGGGGTCGCGCAGCACGCGCTCGATGTTCGCCTTGACCCGCTGGATTTCGAGGTCGCGCTCGCCCCGGCGCGCCGCCGCGCCGGCCGGATCGGCGGCGTCGAGCTGTTCGAGCACCGCGAGATACGCGTCGAGCTTCTCGAAGAACGCCTGGTTCGCGCTCGTCGGCCCCAGCCGCAGGGCATCGGCGACGAGCTGCGCGTGAAGGGCGCCGCGCCGCCCGATCAGCTCGGGTACGCTCGCCGCCGCCTGCGCCGCCGCGGCGCGGGCGCCGTCCACCCCGCCGGGCGGCGGCGGCTCCAGCTCGAGGACCGTGCCGCCCGGGCCGATCCGCTCCGGCGGAACCACCTTGCCGTCCTTGATCACGTTGACCTTCGGTCCGGCGGCCGTCGCCCCGCCTGCGCGCAGCCACGGCGGCGGCACGGTCGAGATGCGGAGCTGACCGGTCTGCGAATCGCGCCAGCTGTACACCTGGGCGTGCGCCGGAGCGGCCGCCGCGGCGAGCAGGGCCGCGAGCGCGGCGGCGAGCGCCGCGCGCGGTGCGCCTCCCCGGGCCGCGGGGCGCTCGGAACCGGGCGGACGGCGCGAGCGGGGCGGAGGCATCAGTCGAGGAACAGATCGGGCAGGAACTTGTTGTTGCCCGGCAGGACGGCGTACCTGCCGAGGTCCGTGACGCCTTCGGCGGCGAGAACCTCCTCGTCGATGTAGAAGTTGCCGGTGTGCTTGCGCGCATCGCGATTGAGCACCGCATACGCGGCGTCGGCCAGGATCTCCGGGGTGCGGCACATCCTCGGATCGACGCCGGGGATCATCGCCAGCGCGGCCGTGTTGATCACCGTGCGCGGCCACAGGGCGTTCACCGCGATGCCGTCGCCGCGCAACTCCTCGGCCATGCCGAGCACGCACATGCTCATGCCGTACTTGGCCATCGTGTAGGCGACGTGGCTCTTGAACCAGCGCGGGTTCAGGTTGAGCGGCGGCGAGAGATTGAGGATGTGCGGATTGCGCCCGGCCTGCGCCGAGGCCTTGAGGTAGGGCAGGCACGCCTGCGAGCAGGCGAAGGTGCCGCGCACGTTGACGCCGAACATCAGGTCGAAGCGCTTCATCGGCGTCTCGGCGGTGCCGGTGAGCGAGATCGCGCTCGCGTTGTTGACCAGGATGTCGATCCCGCCGAAGTGGTCTGCCGCCCGTCTGGCCGCCTCGACGACCTTTGCGTCGTCGCGGATGTCGACCGGGATCGGCAGCGCCTGGGCGCCCTCGCGCGCGCCCGCCTGCGCGATCTCCTCGGCCGCGGTGTAGATCGTGCCGGGCAGCTTCGGATGGGCCTGCTCGGTCTTCGCGACGATCGCGATGTTCGCCCCGTCGCGCGCGGCACGGAGCGCAATGGCGAGGCCGATGCCGCGCGAGGCGCCGGTGACGAAGAGGGTCTTGCCTTTGAGGCTCATGGGAGAAAACCAGTTGGCAAGTTG
>JAHDYJ010000007.1:6838-75480 GCA_023383795.1 Burkholderiales bacterium
GCGGTTGGCGGTTGGCGGTTGGCGGTTGGCGGTTGGCGGTTGGCGGTTGGCGGTTGGCGGTTCAACGAAGTCTAGACGCTCGCATCGCTCCGTCTACCGCCCACTGCCAACTGTCCACTGCCAACTTTCTCTTACTGCCCACTGTCCACTCTCATGCAATGAGCGTCCCGTCGATGCAGGTCACCGCCGCGCCGCCGAGCTCGATCGCGCCGCTCTTGACGTCGACGCGCATGTGCACGCGACCGTCGCGACCGACCTCGCGCCCCTGGCTGACCGAGTAGAAGTTGCCCACGCCCGCGAGCAGCCCGGTCTCGCGCAGGAACGCGGCCACGCAGACGTTGCCGCTGCCGCAGACCGGGTCCTCCGGCACGCCCTCGGCCGGCGCGAACGCGCGCACGCGCAGCGGCGCGTCGCCGCGCTGGTCGCGCCCGAAGACGACGGCGCCGGTGATCCGCATCGCGCGCGAGAGGCCCGCGAGCGTGCTCATGTTCGGCTGCACCGCGGAGACCGCGGCGGCGTCGCCGAGATCGAGCACCGCCCACGTGGGACCCACGCTGACGACCAGCGGGCGCACCGCCGGCCCGGCGTCGGCGTCGAGCGCCGCCGAGAGCTCGTCGAGCTCGTTGTCCTCGACCGGGCGGAACGAGGCGGGCGGCGCCTCGATGAAGAAGTGACGCTCGGGGCCGGCCTGCTCCACGCGCACGGGCAGCAGCCCGGCGCCGCACTCCTGCACGAATCGCGGCTTGTCCGCGGAGAGCACGCCCGCCTCGAGGGCCGCATGCACCGTGCCGATCGCCGGATGGCCGGCGAAGGGCAGCTCGCTCAGCGGCGTGAAGATGCGCACGCGGTAGTCGCCGCCCTTCTCCGGCGGCAGCACGAACGTCGTCTCCGAGAGATTCGTCCAGCGCGCGATCGCCTGCATGTCCGCCGGCGACAGATTCGCGCATTCGAGCACGACGGCGACCGGGTTGCCGAGAAACGGCTTCGCGGTGAACACGTCCACCTGCTTGAAACGTCGCTTCACTTGCGCTTCCTCCCTGCGCGCCGTCAGCCGAACCGCGCGAAATCGGGCTTGCGCTTCTCGAGGAAGGCGGCGAACGCCTCCTTCGCTTCCGGCGACACCAGGCGCGCGAGAAACTCGCGCAGCTCCTCGGCGAGCGCGGCCTCCATCATCGCGCGGGTCTGCGCCTTCATCAGCCGCTTCGTCACCCGCACCGCGGCGGGCGGCGTCGCCGCGAGCTTGTGCGCCGCCTGCTCGGCGGCGGTGAGCACCAGGTCCGGCGCCAGCACCTCGTTCACGATGCCGACCTCGCGCGCCCTTGCGGCGTCGAACGGCTCGCCGAGGAGCAGCAGCTCGGCCGCGCGCTGGTAGCCGGCGATCGCCGGCAGCAGGAGCGAGGACGCCGCCTCGGGGCACAGCCCGAGGTTCACGAACGGCAGCGCGAAGCGCGCGTCCTCGGCGGCATAGACGAGATCGCAATGCAGGAGCATCGTCGTGCCGACGCCGATCGCGACGCCGGTCACCGCGGCGACGAACGGCTTCTCGACGTGCGACAGCGCGTGCAGGAACTCCATCACCGGCGCCGCGTCGCCCGTCGGCGGGTTCGCGAGGAAGTCCTGCAGGTCGTTGCCGGCGGTGAACGCCTCGGGCGTGCCGTGCACCAGCACCGCCCGCACGCCCGGATCCGCGTTCGCGCTCCGCAGCGCCTCGGCGAGCGCGGCGTACATGCCGGCCGTCAGCGCGTTCTTCTTGGCGGGCCGGTTCAACTGGATGCGCAGGATCGCATCCTCGCGCCGTAGGAGCAGGTCGTTCATTTTGCGGCCTCGGTGCTGCCCCGCGGCAGCGATGCCTCGGAGTGTAGCGCGGCGGGATCGGCCGCGCAGTGGAGAAACGGGCGCGCCGGCGGCCCGCGCGCGCCCGCCCCGCTCGGCGCCCGCTATTCGCCGGTCACTGCTCGCTTCGCTCCGCGGGCAGCTTGTGCCGCCCGAAGTCCTTGCGCAGCTGGGTCTTGAGCAGCTTCCCGGTCGCGGTGTGCGGCAGGCTCTCGACGAAGACGACGTCGTCGGGAATCCACCACTTCGCCACCTTGCCCTCGAAGAACTGCAGGAGCTCCTCGCGCGTGACCTGCGCATTCGCCTTCTTCACCGCGACGATCAACGGCCGCTCGTCCCACTTCGGGTGCGCGACGCCGATCGCCGCCGCCTCGGCGATCGCCGGGTGCGCGACCGCGATGTTCTCGAGCTCGATCGAGCTGATCCACTCGCCGCCCGACTTGATGACGTCCTTCGAGCGGTCGGTGATCTGCATGTAGCCGTCCGGGTCGATCGTGGCCACGTCGCCGGTCGGGAACCAGCCGTCGCGCAGGATGTCGCCGCCCTCGCCCTTGAAGTAGCCGCTCGTCACCCACGGCCCGCGCACCAGCAGGTCGCCGAACGCCCTTCCGTCGCGCGGCAGCTCGTTGCCGGCGCCGTCGACGATCTTCATCTCGACGCCGAAGATCGCCCGGCCCTGCTTCACCCGCGTCTCGAACTGCCGCTCGGGCGGCATCGCCAGGTGCTTGCCCTTCAGCATGCCGAAGGTGCCGAGCGGGCTCATCTCGGTCATGCCCCAGGCGTGGATGCACTCGACGCCGTACTCGGCGAACTGCGTGATCATCGCCGGCGGGCAGGCCGAGCCGCCGACCACCGCACGCCTGAGCGAAGAGAAGCGCAGGCCGTGCTCCTTGACGTAGGCGAGGAGCCCCAGCCACACGGTCGGCACGCCCGCGGTCACCGTGACCCCTTCGGCCTCGAACAGCTCGTACAGGCTCTTGCCGTCGAGCCCCGCGCCGGGCAGCACGAGCTTCGCCCCGTTCATCGGCGCGAGGTAGGCGATGCCCCACGAGTTGACGTGGAACATCGGCACCACCGGCAGGATCACCTCGCGCGCCGACACGTTGAAGACGTCCGGCAGCGACGCCGCGTAGGCGTGCAGCACCGTCGAGCGGTGGGCGTACAGCGTGCCCTTCGGGTTGCCGGTCGTGCCAGAGGTGTAGCACAGGCCGGAGGCGGCCCACTCGTCGAGCCGCGGCCATTCGTAGTCGCCGGTCTCGGCGCCGACCAGCTCCTCGTAGCACGCGAGCCCCGCGATCTGCGCCTGCGGCATGTGCGCGCGGCCGGTCATCGCCACCCAGCCCTTGACGCCGGGACACCGCGGCGCGAGCTTCTCGACCAGCTCCGCGAACGTCAGGTCGAAGAAGACGTACGCGTCCTCGGCGTGGTTCACGATGTAGGCGATCTGGTCCGGGAAGAGCCGCGGGTTGATCGTGTGCGTCACCGCGCCCATGCCCGAGACGCCATAGTAGAGCTCGAGATGCCGGTAGCCGTTCCACGCCAGCGTACCGATCCGGTCGCCCTCTCGCACGCCGAGCCGCGCGAGCGCCTGGGCGAGCTGCCGCGCGCGCCGGTGCAGGGCCGCATACGTGTAGCGGTGGATCGGCCCTTCGACCGCGCGCGAGACGACCTCGGCGTCGCCGTGGCAGCGGTCGGCGTGCCGGATCAGCGACGAGATCAAGAGCGGCATGTCCATCATCTGGCCACGCATCGGACTCCTCCTGGCGGACGTGATCGACGAGGCGCGAGGGGTTTCGTTCCCCGCAGAGGGAGGGTTACGGGAGGGAACCCGGGCGGGTTACCTCCTGTTCGTTCCCCGCGGAAGGAGGGTTACGGGAGGGAACCCGGGTGGGTTCCCTCCTGTTCGTTCCCCGCAGTCGGGGCAAGTTACCGTCGCCTCCGGGTGGGTGTCAACGGTGCGGCCCCGACGCGGCGCGCGCGGCCGCTCGGCTATACTCGACGCGGTTCCCGCCACGCCGAGGAGGCCCGGGTGGCCCTGCGTTCGACCGCGCACTACTTTCTCGAGGGGCTCGTCGAGCTCGGCGTCGAGCACGTCTTCGCCAACCTCGGGACCGATCACGCGCCGATCATCGAGGAGCTCGCGCGCTGGCGGCAGGAGCGGCGGCGGGCGCCGCGGTTCGTCCTGTGCCCGCACGAGAACGTCGCAATCCACATGGCGGGCGGCTACGCGCTCGCGACCGGGCGCGGCCAGGCGGTGCTGGTGCACGTCGACGTCGGCACCGGCAACGTCGCCGCCGGCATGCACAACCTGCAGCGCTACCGTTTGCCGGCACTGGTGATGGCGGGCAAGGCGCCCGCGACCTCGCGCGGCGAGCTCGTCGGCGCCCGCGACAGCTACATCCACTACATGCAGGACGTGCGCGACATGCCGGCGATCGTGCGCCCGTACGCGAAGTGGGAGCACTCGCTCGACGCGGGCGTCGTCGCGAAGGAGCTCTTGCGGCGGGCACAGGCGATGATGGAGAGCGATCCCGCCGGGCCGGTCTACCTCAGCCTGCCGCGCGAGGCGCTGACGGCGCAGTGGGAAGAGGCCGACGTGGCGAGCTATCCGCCCGGCAAGTACGGCCCGCTCAAGGCGGGCGGCGCCGATCCGGACACGGTCGCCGCGCTCGCCGAGCGGCTGCTCGCCGCCGAGCGGCCGATCCTCGTCACCGCGTACGCCGGCCGGTATCGCGAGGCGCCGGCGCTCGTCGACGAGCTCGCGCAGCTCGCCGGCATCCGCGTGTTCGAGCACAACCCGATCCATCTCAACATCGACCGCACCTCGCCGTGCTTCGGCGGGTTCGCGCCGACCGAAGCGCTCGCGGAGGCCGACCTCGGCCTGCTCGTCGACGTGGACGTGCCCTGGGTGTTGAAGGACCGGCGCGAGAACCCGGCGACGTTCTGGGCGCAGATCGACGTCGACCCGATCAAGCAGGACATTCCGCTGTGGGACTTCCCCGCCGAACAGCGCATCCAGGGCTCGTCGGCGCGCGTGCTGGCGCAGCTCGTCGCCGCGTTGAAGGCGCGCGCGGGCGAGGCGCAGCGTGCGCGCTCGCACGGCCGCATCGAGTCGTGGGCGCGATCGAACGCCGCGCGGCGCGAGGCGGTCGCGCGCGCGGCCGCGGAGCGCGGCGCGAAGGGCGCGCTGTCGGCGGCATACGTCTGCGCCGAGGTCGGCCGCGCCATCGGCTCGGACGCGATCGTGCTGAACGAGGCGGTACGCAACGGCGGGGTCGTGCAGGACCAGGTCGTGCGCACGCGGCCCGGCACCTACGTCGGCACCGGCGGCGGCGGACTCGGCTTCTCCGGCGGCATGGCGCTCGGCCTGAAGCTCGCGCAGCCCGACCGCGACGTCGTGCAGATCCTCGGCGACGGCAGCTTCTACTTCACGACGCCGCTCGCGGTGTACGCGGTGGCGAAGCAGTACGCGCTGCCGATCTTCACCGTCGTGCTCGACAACGGCGGCTGGGCGGCGGTGAAGGCCTCGACGCTGCGCGTCTATCCCGACGGCGCGGCGAAAGAGGCCGGCGAGTACCAGTCGATGCTCGCGCGCGGCATCGACCTGCACAAGGTCGCCGAGGCATGCGGCGCGCACGCCGAGGCGGTCGACGACCCCGAAGCGCTGCCCGCGGCGATCGGCCGCTGCCTGGAGGCGCTGCGCAGCGGGCGCGCCGCAGTGCTCGTCGCGCGCATCGCCGCGCACTGAGGAGCAGGCACGTGCCGCTTCACATGTCGAAGGAGGCCCGATCCGACGCGGCGGCGCCGTTGACCGAGGCCGAGCGAGCCGCGCGCGTGCAGCTCGCCGCGTGCTACCGCGTGTTCGACCACCTCGGCTGGACCGAGCTCGTCTTCAATCACATCACGCTGCGCGTGCCGGGGCCGGAACGGCTGTTCCTGATCAACCCGTTCGGCCTGCACTACCGCGAGGTGACCGCCTCGAACCTGGTGACGATCGACCTCGAGGGCAACCCGGTGCGGCCGACGCCGCATCCGATCAACCGCGCGGGCTTCGTGATCCACAGCGCGATCCACGGCGCGATCGAGGCGGCCCACTGCGTGATGCACACGCACACGACGACCGGGATGGCGGTGGCCTCGCTCGCCGCGGGGCTCGCACACGACACCTTCTACGGCGCGCAGCTCCACGGCCGCGTCGCGTACCACGAGTTCGAGGGCGTCACCGTGAACGAGGGCGAGCGGGCGCGCCTGCTCGCGAGCATCGGCGACAGGCAGATCCTGATCCTGCGCAACCACGGCCTGCTCACCTGGGGACGCACCCTGCCCGAGGCGTTCATGTGGCTGTGGACGCTGCAGCGCGCCTGCGACCTGCAGATCGCCGCGGCGGGCGCGGGACCGCTCCACCCGATCGCACCGGAGGTCTTCGAGCAGGCGAACCGCGAGGCCGGGCCGGCCGAGCCGGCGCTGTGCGAGGCGGTGTTCGCCGCGCTCGTGCGCGCGGTCGACGCGAAGGACCCGGGGTACAAGGCGTGAGCGAGGCCGCCGTGCGCGTCTGCGTTGCCGGGGCCGGCGCCGTCGGCGGCCTGATCGCCGCGCGGCTCGCCCTGGCGGGAACGCAGGTAAGCGTGCTCGCGCGCGGCGCCCATCTCGAGCGTATGCAGGCCCGCGGCCTCGAGCTCGTCGACGAGACGGGCGTGCGCGCGCGTGCCGAGGTCCGCGCCGAGAGCGACCCGGCCGCGCTCGGGCGGCAGGAAGTGCTCGTCGTCGGGCTGAAGGCGCATCAGCTGCGCGATGCCGCGGCGACGCTCGTCCCGCTCGTCGGTCCGGATACCGTGGTCGTGCCGGCGATCAACGGCGTGCCGTGGTGGTTCTTCCACGGCTTCGGCGGGACGCTCGCCGGATCGCGGCTCGCGTCGGTGGACCCGGAAGGCGCCATCGCGCGCGCCCTGCCCCCGCGGAACGTGATCGGCGCGGTCGTGCATCTTTCGGCCGCGGTCGAGTCGCCCGGGGTCATCCGGCGCAAGGCAGGCAACCTGCTGATCCTGGGCGAGCCGTCCGGCGCGACGAGCGCGCGGCTGGAGCAGACCGTCTCGCTCCTGCGCCGGGCCGGCTTCGAGACGCAGGCCACCGACGCGATCCAGCGCGAGGTCTGGATCAAGCTGTGGGGCAACATGAACATGAACCCCATCAGCGCGCTCACCGGGTCGACCGCCGACGTGATCATGGACGATCCGCTCACCCTCGAGCTCGTGCGGGGGATGATGACCGAGGCCGCCGCCGTCGGCCGGGCCCTCGGCATCGACCTGGGGATGACGATCGAGCAGCGCTTCGCGGTGACCCGGAAGCTCGGCGCGTTCAAGACATCGATGCTGCTCGACTTCGAGCTCGGCCGCACGCCCGAGCTCGACGCGATCCTCGCCGCGCCGTGCGAGATCGGCGCGCGCCTGGGCATTCCGATGCCCTGGTCGCGGACCGTGCTCGGGCTCGCGCGGCAGCGCGCGATGAACTCGGGCCTCTACGGCTACACCGACGGCGGCCGCGCGTTCGGCGCGCGATCGCGCTGACGCGCCGCCGGCCGACCGTTCACCGCCCGCCCTGCGCCGCTCGCCGATGAAACCTCCGTTCCGCGCCGACCACGTCGGCAGCCTGCTCCGCCCGCCGGAGCTCGTCGCCGCGCGCGCGCGGCACCGGCGCGGCGAGCTCGACGCCGAGGGCCTGCGCGCGGTCGAGGACGCGGCGATCCGGGCCGCGGTCGCGCGACAGGAAGCGATCGGCCTGCAGGGCGTCACCGACGGCGAGTACCGCCGCGACTGGTGGCATCTCGACTTCCTCGCGCAGCTCGAGGGCGTGACCCTGCACGCGAACCCGGGGCCGAAGTTCGGCGGCACCGAGGAGCAGCCGCCGATCGCCACCGTGACCGCAAGGGTGCGCTGCACGCGGCCGATCATGGCCGACCACTTCGCATTTCTGAAGTCGGCGACCGCGCGGACCGCGAAGTTCACGATCCCGTCGCCCTCGATGCTTCACCTGCGCGGCGGACGCGCGTCGATCTCGCGCGCGGCCTATCCCGACCTCGCCGGGTTCTGGGCCGACGCCGCCGCGGCCTACCGGGAGGCGATCGCCCACCTCGCCGCGGCCGGCTGCACCTACCTGCAGCTCGACGACGTCGCGTTCGCCTACCTCTGCGACGAGAAGGTGCGCGCGAGCTGCCGCGCGAACGGCGACGATCCCGATGCACTGCCCGGCATCTATGCCGACGCGATCAACGCCGCCCTCGCCGGCCGGCCGGCGGGAATGACGATCGCGATGCACACCTGCCGCGGCAACTTCAAGAGCGCGTGGGTCGCCTCCGGCGGCTACGACCCGGTCGCGGAGGCGATGTTCGCGACCGACGTCGACGCCTATTTCATGGAGTTCGACAGCGCGCGCGCCGGCACCTTCGCGCCGTTGCGCCTGCTGCCCCGTGACGGGAAGAACCGCGGCAAGAAGGTCGTGCTCGGCCTGGTCACGACCAAGGTCGGGGCGCTCGAGGACAAGGACGCGCTCAAGCGGCGGATCGACGAGGCCGCGAAGTACGTTCCGCTCGAGAACCTGTGCCTCTCGCCGCAGTGCGGCTTCTCCAGCACCCATCACGGCAACGCGCTCTCCGAGGACGAACAGTGGCGCAAGCTCGAGCGGGTGGTCGAGGTCGCGCGCGAGGTGTGGTCCATGTGATGCAGCACAAAGAGGAGGAGGACATCATGACGGCGTTCAACGTGGTCCGGTTCCGCGTGAGACCGGGGTATGAGACGCAATTCGTCGAGACGTACCGGAAGGTGCGTCAGGTCTACAAGGGCTCCCTCGGCGGAGCGGTGATCAAGACCGGAGACCGGACGTTCTGCTACGTGGGCGAGTGGCGCAACATGCAGTCGCTCGCCGCCGCGCGGCCCGCGATGATCACGACCCTCGATCGGCTGCGCGGCATGCTCGAGGACCTCGGCGGCGGCCTCGGCGTCACCGATCCGGTGTCGGGAGAGGTCGTCGCGCGATTCGCGCCGCCGAAGGCCGCGAAGAAACGCCCGGCGCGCGGCGGTCGCAAGGCGAAACCGGCCAAGGCGAAGAAGCGCGCGGCCGCGAAGCGCAAGCGGTAGGGGCGGCGCGACGCCGCCATGGCGGGCCGGGCGCCGGCGAAGTCCGAGCCCCGCCGATCGAGCTCCGCTTCCAATTCGTATCGCCGTTCGGCTGCTTCGCGAACCCGCGCATCGACGCGCTCGCGGCGAAATACGGCCGCGCGGTCGACTGACGCGCGACGCGGGTCGGCGTCGGCGTCACGAAGGCGGGGGCATCCAGTCGCTGCTCGGTCTGCCGCTCGAGCGAGCGACCACATCCGCCGGGGCGGGATCCACGACCCGCATCACGGTAGCGCCGGTTCGAAGCCGGTACAATCCGGAACCTCTCTTCCCCGCCCCGCGGGCCCCGCGGGCGCGCGGGAGCGCACGCCTCCGGAGATCCAGCATGAGCGACCCCACTCCCTACGCCGTCCGCGACGGCATCGCCGTGATCACGATGCACAACCCGCCGGTGAACGGCCTCGGGCACCCGCTGCGCGTGGCGATCACCGAGGGCCTCCGGCGCGCCGCCGCGGACGCGGCGGTGAAGGCCGTGGTGATCATCGGCTCGGCGAAGGCGTTCTCCGGCGGCGCCGACATCAGCGAGTTCAACACGCCGAAAGCGTCGACGGACCCGACGCTGCACCAGATCATCGACATGCTGGACGCGATGCAGAAGCCGGTCGTCGCCGCGATCGGCGGCTTCGCGATGGGCGGCGGACTCGAGCTCGCGCTCGGCTGCCACTACCGCGTGGCCGCGCCCGGCACGCAGCTCGCGCTACCCGAGGTGAAGCTCGGCATCCTGCCCGGCGCGGGCGGCACGCAGCGGCTGCCGCGCGCGATCGGCGCCGAGGCGGCGCTCGAGCTCATGGTGTCCGGCAACCCTGTGACCCCGGAGAAGGCGCCGAAGGGGCTCGTCGACGAGATCGTCCAGGGCGACCTGCTCGAGCTCGCGCTCAAGTACGCGGCGAGGATCGTCGCGGAGAAGCGCCCGCTGCGCCGCCTGCGCGACGAACGGGCGACGCTCGCGGGCGATCCGGCGGCGTTCTTCAAGGCCGCCAGAGAGCGGGTCGCGAAGCAGTCGCGCGGCTATCCGGCGCCGCCGAAGATCGTCGAGTGCGTCGAGGCCGCGGTGGCGCTGCCGTTCGACGAGGGACGCAAGTTCGAGCGCGCCCGCTTCGAGGAGCTGGTGGTCACCTCCGAGTCGAAGGCGATGCGCCACGCCTTCTTCGGCGAGCGCGCGGTGGAGAAGATTCCCGACGTGCCCAAGGATATCCCGACCGTCGACGTGAAGTCCGCGGCGATCGTCGGCGCGGGCACCATGGGCGGCGGCATCGCGATGGCGTTCGCCAACGCCGGCATTCCGGTCAGGCTCCTCGACGCGCAGCAGGACGCGCTCGAGCGCGGCATCGGCGTGATCCGCAGGAACTACTCCGCAACGGTCGAGAAGGGCCGGCTCGCGCAGGCCGACATGGACAGGCGCATGGGGCTCATCCAGCCGACCCTCTCGTACGGCGAGATCAAGGACTGCGACCTCGTCATCGAGGCGGTGTTCGAGAAGATGGACCTCAAGCGCGAGGTGTTCCGCCGGCTCGACGAGGTCATGAAGCCGGACGCGATCCTCGCCACCAACACCTCGACGCTCGACGTGAACGAGATCGCGGCGTCGACGAAGCGGCCCGAGAGCGTGGTCGGCCTGCACTTCTTCAGCCCGGCGAACGTGATGCGCCTGCTCGAGATCGTGCGCGGCGCGAAGACCTCGAAGAGCGTGCTCGCCTCGGCGATGAAGCTCGCCCGGCGGCTGCGCAAGGTCGGCATCGTCTCCGGCGTGTGCGACGGCTTCATCGGCAACCGCATGATGGAGGAGTACGTGCGCCAGGCGTTCTTCCTGGTCGACGAGGGCGCCGCGCCGCAGGACGTCGACAAGGCCCTGCAGGACTGGGGCATGGCGATGGGCCCGTTCGCGATGCTCGACATGGCCGGCCAGGACATCGGCTGGGCCGTTCGCAAGCGCCGCAACGAGGAATCAAAGGCGGACCCGAAGGCGCGGCCGTACTCGGGCTGGATCGACCGCGTGTGCGAGCTCGGCCGCTTCGGTCAGAAGGCGGGCGCGGGCGTGTACAAGTACGAGAAGGGCGACCGCGCGCCGCGGCCCGACCCCGAGATCGAGAAGCTGATCGACGACTACCGCCGCGAGATCGGCGTGAGCCCGCGCGGCGTGCCGGCCGGCGAGATCGTCGAGCGCTGCATCTTCGCGCTCACGAACGAGGGCGCGCGCATCCTCGAGGAGGGCATCGCGCTCCGCGCCGTGGACATCGACATGGTGTACCTCACCGGCTACGGCTTTCCGGTCTACCGCGGCGGCCCGATGTTCTACGCCGACACCGTCGGGCTCGACCGCGTGCTGGCGGCGGTCCGCGGATTCGCCAAGGGCTACCATGGCGAGTGCTGGCGGCCCGCCCCGCTCCTCGAGAAGCTCGCCGCCGCGGGCAAGACCTTCAACTGAGCCCGATGCAGAACTCCGGGGAGCTTGCCTACTGGAACGAGCGCTTCGGCGGCGCGCACTACCACTACGGCACCGCGCCGAACGCCTTCCTCGCGAGCCAGGCGCATCTGCTGCGCCCCGGGATGAGCGCGCTCTCGGTCGCCGACGGCGAGGGGCGCAACAGCGTCTGGCTCGCCGGGCAGGGGCTCGCGGTCACCGCCTTCGACTTCTCGCCGCCCGCGGTCGAGAAGGCGCGCAAGCTCGCCGCCGAACGCGGCGTCGCGGTCGACCACCGCCTCGCGGACATCTACGCGTGGGACTGGGACGCGCGCGCGTACGATCTCGTCGTCGCGATCTTCATCCAGTTCTCGCCGCCGGCCGAGCGCGCGCAAGTGTTCGCCGGCCTGCGGCGCGCGCTGGCGCCGGGCGGCCTGCTCCTCCTGCAGGGCTACACGCCGCGCCAGCTCGACTACAAGACCGGCGGGCCGCCGCACGCCGAGAACATGTACACCGAGGCGCTCCTGCGCGAGGCGTTCGGCGGGCTCGAGATCGCGCACCTCGTCGAGCACGACGACGAGATCCACGAAGGCGCGCGCCACAGCGGCATGTCGGCGCTCGTCGACCTCGTGGCGCGCAAGCCCGCGCGGGGATGACGGCGGGGCGCCGTCAGGCGGCGAAGATCTTCCCGGGGTTCATCAGGTTCTGCGGGTCGAGCGCGGCCTTCACCGCGCGCATGACCGCCACCGACTCGCCGTGCTCGGCCGCGAGGAACGCGATCTTGCCGGCGCCGATGCCGTGCTCCCCGGTGCAGGTCCCGCCCATCGCGAGCGCGCGGTGCACCAGGCGCTCGTTCAGCGCCTCGGCGCGCGCGAGCTCCCCGGCGTCGCCGGGCTTCACCAGCACGAGCAGGTGGAAGTTGCCGTCGCCGACGTGGCCGACGATGGGAACGACGAGGCCCGACGCGTCGATGTCGCGCCGCGTCTCCACGATGCACTCGGCGAGCCGCGAGATCGGCACGCAGACGTCCGTGATGAGCGCCTTCGAGCCGGGCCTGAGCGCCATGCCGGCGTAGAGCGTGTTGTCGCGCGCCTGCCACAGGCGGCTCCGCTCCTCGGGCCGCGTCGCCCACTGGAACCCGAGCCCGCCGCGCTCGCGCGCGATCTCGCCCAGCATCCCGGCCTGCTCGGCCACGGCGGCCTCGGTGCCGTGGAACTCGAAGAAGAGCGTGGGCCGCTCGGCGTAGTCGAATCCCGCGTGCGCGTTCACGCCGCGCATCATCACGTCGTCGAGCAGCTCGATCCGCGCGACCGGGATGCCGGACTGGATCGCCGTGATCACGGTGCTCACCGCATCGGCGAGGGCCGGGAAGGCGCACACCGCCGAGCTGATCGCCTGCGGCACCGGATGCAGCCTGAGCGCGATCTCGGTGATCACGCCGAGCGTGCCCTCCGAGCCGACGAAGAGGCGCGTCAGGTCGTAGCCCGCGGCGGACTTGCGCGCGCGCGTCCCGGTGCGGATCACGCGTCCGTCGGCGAGCACGACGGTGAGGCCGAGCACGTTCTCGCGCATCGTGCCGTAGCGCACGGCCATCGTGCCCGAGCCGCGCGTCGCGGTCATGCCGCCGAGCGAGGCGTCGGCGCCGGGGTCGATCGGGAAGAAGAGCCCGGTGTCCTTGACGTAGGCGTTCAGCTGCTTGCGCGTGACGCCCGCCTGCACGCGGCAGTCGAGGTCGTCCACGTTGACCTCGAGCACGCGGTTCATGCCGCCGAGGTCGATGCACACCCCGCCGCGCACCGCCCCGACGTGCCCCTCGAGCGAGGTCCCCGTGCCGAAGGCGATGACCGGCGTGCGGTGCTTCGCGCAGAGCCGCACGATCTCGGCCACCTCCTCGGTCGACTGCGGGAAGACGACCGCGTCGGGCGGCTGCGAGGGGTGGTAGGACTCGCCCTGCCCGTGCCGCTCGCGCACCGCCGGGTTGGTGGACAGGCGCTCGCCGAGCAGCGGCGCGAGGGCGGCGGCGAGCGACCGCTCGACGGACTCGACAGGCATCACGATCTCCCGTTGAACGCTTGCGAGGGGGGCGCGCGGACCGGCATCGCAGCGCGCCGAGGCCTCAAGGATAGGCGGTCGCCGCCGGTCGCGCTCGGCGCGCCGGGCGGCGTCGGTATGACTCCCTAAGTATGATTGACCGGCGCGGCCGGGCGTCCAATACTGGGCGACTTCCGGGCGGCTGTGCGAGGCTTCGATGCCGCGGCACGCGATACCGTTGGACGGCGAGGTCGGCCGGCTGGAGCGGTCGGGGGCGCAGCTCGAGCGTGCGCTGAAGGCGTCGCGCGCGCAGCAGGCCGCGACCGCCGAGATCCTGGGGACGATCAGCCGCGCGCCGACCGACCTCGGCCCGGTGCTCGACACCATCGTCGCCCACGCCGCCCGGCTCTGCGAGGCGCACTTCGCGTTCGTCATGCTGAACGAGGGCGGGCGGCTCGCGCTCGCGGCGCACACCGCCTGCACGCCCGAGTTCGTCGAGTTCCTCAAGGGCGGGAAGGCGCCGAGCCGCGCGAGCACCACCGCCCGCGCGGCGCTCGAGCGCCGGCCGGTTCAGGTGCCCGATTTCCAGGCGGAGCCCGGCATGGTCGTCACCGACGCGCACCGCGTCGAGAACGTGCGCACCGTCCTCGCCGTGCCCATGTGCCGCGGCGATGCGCTGCTCGGCGTGTTCTCGGTCTGGCGGCGCGAGGTGCGGCCCTTCTCCGACGAGCAGGTCCGCCTGCTCGAGACCTTCGCCGACCAGGCGGTTATCGCGCTGGAGAACGTCCGCCTCCTGCGGGAGCTCGAGGCGCGCAACGGCGAGCTCACCGAGGCCCTGGACCGCCAGACCGCGATGGCGCAGATCCTCGCGGTGATCAGCAGCTCGCCCGCCGATGCGCGCCCGGTCTTCGAGACCATCGTGCGGAACGCGGTGACGCTCTGCCGGAGCCGCTTCGCGAACGTCTTCCTGTACGACGGCGAGCTGCTGCACTACGCGGCCAGCCACAACACCGGGCCCGACTACGTCGAGCTGCTTCGCGCCAAGTACCCGATGCGCCCGGACCGCTCGCAGGTGTCCGGGCGGGTGGTGCTCGCCGGCGCGGTGGTCCGGGTGGAGGACGTGAGCGTCGATCCGGAGTACGACCAGCGCTTTCCGGCGGCGATGGGCTGGCGGCGGATGCTCGGCGTCCCGATGCTGCGCGAGGGCCGGCCGCTCGGCGCCGTCGTCGTCGGCTGGGCGGAGGCCGGACCGGTGCCGCGCGCCCGGGAGGAGCTGCTGCAGGCCTTCGCCGACCAGGCCGCGATCGCGATCGCGAACGTCAGGCTGTTCGACGAGATCCAGGACAAGAGCCGCCGGCTCGAGCTCGCCAACACGTACAAGTCGCGCTTCCTCGCCGCGGCGAGCCACGACCTGCGCCAGCCGCTGCACGCGCTGAACCTGTTCGTCGCGCAGCTCAAGGCCGAGCGCGATCCCGCCGCGCAGGACCGGCTCGTGGCGCGCATCGACGCGGCGGTCGATGCGATGAACGAGCTCTTCGATGGTCTGCTCGACATGTCGAAGCTCGACGCCGGCGTGCTCGAGGTCCGCCCGACCGAGTTCCCGGTCCAGCAGCTCCTCGCGCGCATGGAAACGACGTTCGCGGCGGCCGCGCGCGAGAAGGGGCTGCGGCTGCGCGTGGCGCCGCGCCGCGTGTGGATCCGCAGCGACTTCAGCCTGCTCGAGCGGATCCTGCTCAACCTGGTGTCGAATGCGGTGCGCTACACGACGCGAGGCGGCGTGCTGATCGGCTGCCGCCGCCGCGGCGGCGAGCTGCGCCTGGACGTGCTGGACACCGGCCCGGGCATCCCCGCCGACCAGCGGCGCAACGTCTTCGGCGAGTTCTACCGGCTCGCGCCGCCGGAGCCGGCTCGACGCGGCGGCCTCGGTCTCGGACTCGCGATCGTCGAGCGGCTGGGCGAGCTGCTCGGGCACCCGGTCGAGCTCGCCTCGCGGCTCGGCACGGGATCGCGCTTCTCGGTCTCGGTGCCGCAGGCGCCGGCGCGCGGGTTTTCGGCGGAGCCTCCCGCCGCGGCTGCCGCGTTCGCCGATCCGCTGCGCGGCAGGTTGATCGTCGTGATCGACGACGACGCGCTGGTGCTGGACGGCATGCGCGGGCTCCTGCGGAGTTGGCGCTGCGAGGTCGTGGCCGCGAGCTCGGGCGCGGCCGCGCTGGCGCGGCTCGCCGAGCTCGGCCGGCCGCCCGACGCGATCGTGTCCGACTATCGGCTGGCCGACGGCGCGAGCGGCATCGACGCCATCGCCGCCCTGCGCGGCGCGCTGGGCGTCGCCATCCCGGCGTTCCTCATCAGCGGCGACACGGCGCCCGAGGGGCTGCGCGACGCCCGCGCGAGCGGCTATCTGCTGCTGCACAAGCCGGTGCCGCCGATCGCGCTGCGCGCCGTGCTCGGCCGGCTTCTGGCCGCGCGCGCGACGCCGCTCGCGGCCGCGTAGCGACCACCTTCCTAGCCCGTCCGCGGGCCGAGCCCGAGCGCGCGCGCCGCGACGACCGCCTCGGTGCGGTTGGTCGCCTTCAGCGCCCGCAGGATCGCCGTGACGTGGTTCTTGACCGTCGGCTCGGCGAGGTCGAGCGCCCGGCAGATCGCCTTGTTGCTCTTGCCCTGCATCAGCAGCGCGAGCACCTCCAGCTGCCGCTCGGTGAGCGCCGGATCGGCACCCGCGGTGCCGGGCCGCGCGGCCCCGCGCTCGCCCGCCCGATGAGCGAGGATCTCGGGCGGGATGTACATGCCGCCGGCGAGAATGAGGTTGAAGGCGCTCAGCATCACTTCGCGCGGCGCCGACTTCGGAATGAAGCCGCTCGCGCCGAGCTCGAGCGCCCGGGCGACGCTCTCGCGGTCCTGCCGGCCCGAAAGCACGACGACCGACGTCGCCGGATGGCGCTCGCGCAGCTCGGCGAGGACCTCGAGGCCGTCGCGGTCGGGCAATCCCAGGTCGAGCAGGACGAGGTCGACGTCCGGATGCCGCGCGATCTCCTGCGCCGCCTGCCGCCAGTTCGCCGCCTCGACGACGCCCGCACCTCCCCTGAGCTCCGCGCGCAGCTCCCCGAGCACGCCGCGCAGCGCGTCTCGAACCAGCGCGTGATCGTCGACTACGAGCACCTTCATGCGCGGAGGCCCCGCCGGGAGAGTCCGCTCGAAGAATACTTTAGTACCGGGACCCATGCACCTGCGGGCGGCATCCGAAGCGGTCGTCGCGACCGCGGTAGCAGGACGCCTGACTGATTTTCCCGGCCCGCGCGCGCTGCCACACTGGGCTCGTCGTTCGCACGCTTGTGGAGGCGCAGACATGGAAACCCTGCTGACGGCGATCGTCACGTGGCTCGCGGTCAATTTCAACCTGCCTGCGGTATACGAGCATCCCCGCATCGAGCTGGCGTCCGCGGAGACCATGCACGCCGTGCGCTACCGGCGACCCGGCGCGACCCATGCGCAGCCCGCCGCCCGCACGGTACGGCCGGGCCAGCTGCCCGAGGTCGAGGCGCTCTACGACGACGCGACCCGCACGCTCTACCTGCCCGAGGAGTGGACGGGCCGCACGCCCCGCGAGCTCTCGGTGCTCGTGCACGAGATGGTCCATCACTTGCAGAACGCGGCGGGCCTCCGCTACGAGTGCGCCCAGGCGCGCGAGAAGCCCGCCTACGTCGCGCAGAGCCGCTGGCTCGAGCTCTTCGGCCGCACGCTCGGTGAGGAGTTCGGGATCGATCCGATGACGGTGCTGGTCCGCACCGCGTGCATGCACTGAGCGGCGCGCGGAGCGTCCCCGTGAACCGGACCCAGGGCCGTCTGTGGGCGGCTGCGGTGGCGGCGCTCTGCGCCGGCGCCACCGCGCCATCGGGCGCGTTGAATGGCGCCTCCGAGCGCGCCGCCGCGCTGCGGCACGATCCCCGCTTCATCCTCGAAGCAGTGGCCCGACGCATGGGCATTCGTCTGCGGCCGGAGGTCCCGCTTCCCGCGATCCGCCTCGAGAGCCGGACGCCGCTTGCGCGCCTGCAAGCCGCGGCCGAGCGCGAATGGGGATTCCGGCCGCGCGCGTTCGTCAGCGTCTATGCGCCGGCCGGAAACGCGATCTACCTGATCGACGATGCGACGCACTACCGCCGGCACGGCGGGACGCCGGACGACTCGCTCGCACACGAGTTCGTGCACTACCTCCAGGCGGCCTACCGCCGCGACGCGCTCGATGCGGACTGGGTGGAGTCCGAGGCTGTATCGGTGCAAACATGGTTCCGGAGCGAGTACATGGCGCCGAAGCGGCTCGCCGCCCGGCCCGCGCCGCGGGCCCGGCCGGAAACCGGGCGCTGAGCGCCCCGGCGCGCGACGGCGCACATGCGGCCGTCAGCTTGTACACTCGACCGCACCTGCACCTCGGTTGCGGAGGCCGCGAAGTGCGACTGGACGCCATTCCCGTCGGGAAGAATCCGCCCGACGACGTCAACGTGATCATCGAAGTGCCGGTCGGCGGCGAGCCGATCAAGTACGAGCTCGAGAAAGCCTCCGGTGCGCTCTTCGTCGACCGGTTCCTGTACACGCCGATGCGTTATCCGGGAAACTACGGGTTCGTCCCGCACACCCTGTGCGGCGACGGCGATCCGCTCGACGTGCTGGTCGCGAACACCCGCGCGCTCGTACCGGGCTCGGTGATCAGCTGCCGCCCGGTCGGCGTGCTCGTGATGGAGGACGAGGCGGGCCCGGACGAGAAGGTCATCGCCGTGCCGAGCCACAAGCTGACCAAGCGGTACGACTCGGTGAAGACGGTCGCCGACCTGCCCGAGATCACGCGCAGCCAGATCGAGCACTTCTTCGCGCACTACAAGGACCTCGAGCCCGGCAAGTGGGTCAAGATCGTGCGGTGGGGCGACGTCGCCGAGGCGCGTCGCTTCGTCGCCGAGGCGATCGAGCGCGGCAAGGCGCCCTGAGACGTTCTTTTCCCGGATAATCTCCCCACGGCCGGCCTGCCCGGCCCGATCCGCACGATCTCCTGGGAGGCCGGCATGAACGAAGCCGTCATCGTCTCGACCGCCCGCACCGCGCTCACCAAGTCCTGGCGCGGTGCGTTCAACAACACCCACGGGGCGAAGCTCGGCGGCTACGCCGTCAAGCACGCGCTCGAGACCGCCGGCGTCGCGCCGGCGGAGGTCGAGGACGTGATCATGGGCTGCGCGCTGCCGGAGGGCGCCACCGGCTCGAACATCGCGCGGCAGATCGCGATCCGCGCCGGCTGCCCGGTGCGCACGCCCGGCGTGACGGTGAACCGGTTCTGCTCGTCGGGCCTGCAGGCCGTGGCGATGGCCGCGCAGCGCATCATCGCCGGCGAGGGTGACATCTTCGTCGCCGGCGGCGTCGAGTCGATCTCGTGTGTCCAGAACGAGATGAACAGGCACATGCTCGCGAACGACTGGCTGCTGCGGCACAAGCCGGAGATCTACTGGCCGATGCTGCAGACCGCCGAATACGTCGCGAAGAAGTACGACATCGGTCGCGAGGCGCAGGACCGCTATGGCGTGCAGAGCCAGCTGCGCGCGGCGGCCGCGCAGAAGGCGGGCAAGTTCAAGGAGGAGCTCTTCCCGATCACCGCGCGCATGAAGGTGGTCGACAAGGAGACGGGCAAGGAGAGTGTCCGCGAAGTCCTCGCCGACCGCGACGAGGGCATCCGGGCCGACACCACCTACGAGGGCGTCGCGCAGATCAAACCGGCGGTCGAGGGCGGCGTGATCGCCGCCGGCAACGCGAGCCAGTTCTCCGACGGCGCCGCGGCCTGCGTCGTGATGAACGCGAGGCTCGCCGAGCGCCGCCATCTCGCGCCGCTCGGCGTGTTCCGCGGCTTCGCGGTCGAGGGCTGCGAGCCCGCCGAGATGGGGATCGGCCCCGTGTACGCGGTGCCGAAGCTCCTCAACCGAACCGGCCTCGGGATGGACGACATCGGGCTCTGGGAGCTGAACGAGGCGTTCGCCGTGCAGGTGCTCTACTGCCGCGACAGGCTCGGCATCCCGGACGAGATCCTCAACGTGAACGGCGGCGCGATCGCGCTCGGGCACCCGTACGGCGTCAGCGGCGCGCGGCTGGTCGGCGCGGCGCTGCTCGAAGGCAAGCGCCGCGGCGTGAAGCACGTCGTCGTGACGATGTGCGTCGCCGGCGGCATGGGCGCCGCCGGGCTGTTCGAGGTGCTTTGATTCGCCTCGCCATCCCCGCGCAGACCGTGATCCATGTTCGCGTAGAGAGCTCATGACCTCTGACCTGGATTCCCGCTTGCGCGGGAACGACAAGCAACCGTGCCATCGCTGAGCCTCGGCGAAGTCCTGCGGGCGAGCGCGGCGCGCAACGCGCGCCACGAGGCAATCGTCGACGGGGCGCGCCGGATCACCTACGCCGAGCTCGACGGTCGCGTCGACCGGCTGGCGCACGCGCTCGCCGCGCGCGGCGTGCGCGGCGGCGACGTCGTCGCGGTGCTCAGCCTCAACGGGCACGAGCTGCTGGAGGCCTATTTCGCCTGCGCGCGGCTCGGCGCGGCGATGTGCCCGCTCAACCCGCGCTCTTCGGCCGAGGAGGTCGCGTGGACGCTCGGGCACGCGGGCGCGAGGCTCGTCCTCGCCGAGGCCGAGCTGCAGGGCGGACTCGAGCGCGCGGCCGATGCGATCGAGCTCGGCGTCGTGGTCCACCGCGGCGAGCCGGCGCGCCCCGGGTGGGCGCGCTACGAGGCGCTGATCGAGGCCGCGCCGGGCGCGCCGTTCGCCGGGCCGGAGCCGCAGGCCGACGCGCCGGTGCTGCTCCTGTACACGCTGAAGGGCCAGGGCGAACCGCTCGGCGCGACGCTCAGCCACGCGAACGTGCTCGCGGACACGCTCACCGCCCTCACCTACGCGCGCCTCGACGCGCGCGACCGCGTGCTGCAGGGCATGCCGCTCAACCACGTCGCCGGGCTGCACATCCTGACCATCGCAGCGCTCGTCCAGGGCGCGACGGTGGTGATCGCACGGCAGTGGCGGCCGGACATCGTGTGCGAGCTCGTCGCGCGCGAGCACTGCACGATCACGGTCATGGTGCCGACCGCGTTGCGCCAGCTGCTCGAGAGCGAGGCGCTGGCGCGCGCCGACCTGCGCTCGCTCACGCGGGTGATCGGCGCCGCCGGCCAGTACGACCGCGCGCTCTTCGCCGAGGCGCTCTACCGCCTGCGCCTGGAGCAGATGCTGTTCGGCTACGGGCTCACCGAGGCCTCCCCGATCGTCACCGTCGCGGCGACGAGCGCCGAGACGCTCTGGAAGGAGAACGCGCTCGGCTGGCCGGTCTGGTACAACCGCGTGCGCCTCGTCCGGAGCGACGGCACCGACGCGCCGCCGGGCGAGTCCGGCGAGATCCGGGTCAAGGGCCCCAACGTCTTCCTCGGCTATCACGACGCGCCGCTCGCCACGGCTGCGGCGCTCACGCCCGACCGGTGGCTGCGCACCGGCGATCTCGCGACGATGGACGCCGAGGGGTGCCTCTTCTTCGCCGGGCGCCTCGGCGCGAGCATCAAGTCGGGCGGCGAGAACGTCGACGCGATCGAGGTCGAGCAGGCGATCCTCGCGTGCGCGCCGGAGGTGCGCTCGGCCGCGGTCGTCGGCCGGCGCGATCTGAAGTGGGGCGAGCGGGTGATCGCCTGCTGCACGCTGCACGCCGGCCGCACGCTCGATGCCGCCGAGCTCGGGCGCCGGCTGCGCGAGCGGCTGGCGGGATTCAAGCTGCCGCGCGAGGTGCACTTCCTCGACGCGCTGCCGCTCACCGAATCGGGCGCGATCGATCGTGCGCGCCTGCATGCGCTGCTCGATGGCGCGGTGCGCAAGTGAAGCTGCAGCGGCTCACGGCGCGGCTGAGCTCTCGCACCCCCCACCCCTGCCCTTCCCCTTAAGGGGGAGGGTCCCTTCTTCCCGCGCCCTGATCTTGTCGCCCGCCCGGCGGAGAGCGGGCCCGCGCGGGGGCCGAGCGCCCTGGCGCTACCGCTGCGCGTGCATTCCCTTCGCCTCCGAAGCGAGGGGGAGGGTCAGGGTGGCGGTCGGGCGCCTCGCGCGCCTGCGCTTCGCCGCGCGCGCCGCCGCCGGCACGAACACCGCCAGCAGGTCGTCGGCGAGCTCGGCGATGCCGAGCGGCCCGTCGCGCTGGTACCACTGCAGCGTCCAGTTGAGCGCGCCGAGCATCGCGAGGCGCAGCAGCCTGAGATCGCCGCTCACCAGCCCCGCGGCGGCGGCCTCGTCGAGCACCTCGCGCCACATCGCCTCGACCTCGTCGCGCAGGCCGACGACGCGCCGGCGCGGCCGCGCCGCGAGGCTGCGCCACTCCTGGATCACGACCGCCTGCTCGTCGCCGCCGCCGTGCAGCGCGGTCAGGTGGCCGAGGAAGAGCGCGCGCAGCCGCTCGAGCGGCGAATCGGCCGCCGCGAGCGGCCCGCGGGCGGCGGCGGCGAACTGCCGCATCCCCTCGAGCATCACCGCCACGAGCAGCTCCTCCTTGCTCGCGAAGTGATAGAAGATGCTGCCCGACTGGACGCCGACCGCGCGCGCGATCTCGCGCGCCGTGGTGCGCTCGTAGCCGTAGCGGCGGAAGAGCGCGGCCGCGGCGGCGATCAGCCGGCGGCGGCGCTCCGGGTCCTCGGGGCGGGCCATGGCGCATTCTAGGCGGCGCCCATTAACTGAGCAAGCGCTTGATTAATTCCCCGGGCGCGGCCTAGAATGGCGCGGTCGCCCGTTCCGCCCTCCCCCCGCCCATGAGCGAAGCCCTGCAGTGGCCCACCTTGCGCCGCATCGTCGTCGTCGGCGGCGGCGGGCTCATGGGCCACGGGATCGTCGCCGCCTGCCTGGCCGGTCACCCGACCGCCGAAGTGCATCTCGTCTCGCGCCGCCGGGAGTCGCTCGAGCACGGCATGGCGCTCCTGCGGAGCGGCCCCTTCGGGCTCGAGAACCTGGTGAAGAAGGGCAAGCTCTCCGGGGAAGCCCTCGCGGCGGCGCTCGAGCGCGTGCGTCCCGGCCTCGACATCGGCGCGGCAGCCGGCGGGGCCGAGCTCGTCTTCGAGACCGTCCCCGAGGCGGTCGCGGCCAAGCATGCGGTGCTCCGCGAAGTGGAGGCGGCTGCGCCCCGCTCGGCGATCATCGCCACGAACACGTCGTCGATCATGATCGGCGAGCTCGCCGGCGCGCTCGCGCATCCCGAGCGCCTGGTCGGGACGCACTGGTTCTACCCGGCGAACGTGATGCCGCTGGTCGAGGTGGCGCGCGGCGAGCAGACCGCGCCGTGGGCGGTCGACGCCGTCGTGGACTTCCTCGCGCGCCTGCGCAAGAAGCCGGTGGTCGTGAACGACGCGCCGGGCTTCTTCACCACCCGCTTCATCAACCTCTTCATCGCCGAGGCGATGCGCTCGGTGGAGAGCGGCATCTGCGGCATCGCCGAGGTCGACGAGATGGTGAAGACCGGCCTCGGCTGGCCGATGGGCGTGTTCGAGCTCCTCGACAGGACCGCGTCGTTCGATTCCTGGTACCACGCGCAGGAGTACCTGCACGCGACGCTCGGCGAGCGCTACGCGGTGCCGCCGATCGCGCGCCGCGTGTTCGGCGCCGGCTACCGCGGCGCGCCCGCGCTCAAGCCCGGCAGCCGCGGCGGCTGGTACGACTATTTCGGGTTGAGACCCCCGAGCCGATGATTGGACCGGGCGATATGCAAGGGGAGCGCTCGCCCTGTTCGTACGGCTGCTCCCCGCAGCCGCCAGAGCCCGTTCGCTCTGGAAGCTGCCACTGCTGCAACGGAGAAATGTCATGAACGAGGTCGTGATCGTCGAGGCCTGCCGGACCGCGCAGGGCACGTTCGGCGGAACGCTGCGCGACGTCCCGGCGCACGCGCTCGCGCGCCACGTCGTGAAGGAGGCCGTGCGGCGCGCCGGCATCGATCCGCTCGAGATCGAGGGCGTCGCGATGGGCCAGGTCTACCAGAGCTCGGAGGCGCTCAACATCGCGCGCTTCTGCGCGATGGAGGCGGACCTGCCCTTCGCCGTCGCCGGCTACTCGGTGAACGCCGCGTGCTGTTCCTCGCTCGAGGCGGTGAGCTGCGCGGTGCGCGACATCGCCTGCGGCGACGCCCAGGTCATGATCGGCGCGGGCGTCGAGAACATGAGCGCCGCGCCCTACCGCGTCACCGGGCATCGCTGGGGCATGCGGCGCGGCCATTCGGAGATCATCGACCAGTTCGAGGAATCGACCTGGAGCGCATCGACGTACAGGTTCGGCCGCTTCAACATGGGCATGTCGGGCGACCACATCGCGAAGGTCTACGGCATCTCGCGCGCCGAGCAGGACGAGTACGCGCTGCGCTCGCAGCAGCTCGCCGTGCGCTCGATCGACTGCGGCGCCTTCGCCGCCGAGATCACGCCGGTCACCGTGCAGACGCGCGCCGGTCAGGTCGAGTTCGCGGTGGACGAGCACCTACGCCGCGACACCTCGCTCGAGAAGCTCGCGCGGCTCAAGCCGAGCTTCGGCGAGGGCGGCACGGTCACCGCCGGCAACGCCTCGGGCGTGAGCGACGGCGCCTCCGCCGTGCTGCTGATGTCGCACGCCAAGGCCGCTGCGCTCGGCGTCAAGCCGCTCGCGAGGTTCCGCAGCACCGCGCGCGTCGGCGTCGATCCGCGCCTGATCTGCATGAGCCCGGGCCCGGCGGGCAAGCTCGCGGTGGAGCGCGCCGGGCTGCGGCCGAAGGACATCGGCTGGTGGGAGATCAACGAAGCGTTCGCCTCGGTCGTGCTGGCGTCGATGAAGGAGCTCGACATCGGCCTCGAGCGCGTGAACCCCGCCGGCGGCGGCATCGCGCTCGGGCATCCGGTCGGCAACAGCGGCTGCCGGACGCTGGTGACGATGGTGCACGCGATGCGCCGCGAGGGCATCCGTTACGGCTGTTGCACGATCGGCGGCGGCGGCGGCATCGCCACGGCCGCGGTGCTCGAGCTTTGCTAGACAGGAGAGAGACCGATGAGCGCTGTGCTCGAACCGCAGGGCAAAGGTGCGGCGGAAGGCGCCGCGGCCGCGCCGGCCGAGTATCCGCCGCAATTCAACCCGGAATTCCTCGAGGCGACGCGCCGGCTCGAGCACGAGTGGCGCGCGAAGTTCGACGCCGTCGCGCGGAAATTCGGCGTCGACCCGGCCGCCTATCAGCGCCGCACCGACTCCGGCCTGCCGGTGAAGCCGGCGTACTTCCCGCACGACGTGGCCAACGGCCGCTACGACATGCTGACCGCGCCGGGCGTGTATCCGTTCACCCGCGGCCTTTACCCGGCGCAGTACCAGTTCATGTACTGGGCGAACCAGCCGGTGATCGGGTACGGCCTGCCGGAGGACACGCGCAAGCGCATGGACTACCTCGAGCGGCAGGGGATGACCGGGTACTTCGGCAACACGTTCTACAACCTGGTGTACGACCTCGTCTCGCACGAGGGCCTCGATCCCGACCACCCGGCCGCCGAGGGGCGCGTCGGGCAGTGCGGGATGGCGGTCTACTCGGTCGAGGACAACGCTCGGCTCTTCGACGGTCTCGCGCTCGACAGGATCAACGTCATCCACATCTCGTACTACGAGGTGCTGCCGGTGCTCGCGCACTACCTCGCCTACGCGCGGCGGCGCGGCGTGCCCTGGTCGAAGCTCGGCGGCAACTCGATGAGCTGGTACTACCAGAGCGCCTACGTCGGCATGACCTGCTTCCCGCCCAAGGGCGGCATGGACCTCGCGGTGGAGCTCGTCAACTTCTGCACCCGCGAGATGCCGCGCTGGAACACGGTCAACATCTTCGGCTACGGGATGGAGGAGGCCGGCGCCACCGCGGTGCAGGAGGTCGCGTTCTCGGTCGCGGCGGGCATCGACTACGCGCGCGCCTGCGTCGCGAGCGGGCTCGCGCCGGACCGGTTCCTCTCGCGCTTCGGGTTCCAGATCTCGCAGTCGAACGACTTCTTCGAGGAGATCTGCAAGATCCGCGCGCTGCGCCGCCTGTGGGCGCGCAAGTGCCACGCGCTCGGCGCGCGCGACCCGAAGAGCATGCACGTCCGCATCCATACGCACACGGCCGGCTCGGTGCTCACCGCGCAGCAGCCGCTCAACAACCTGATCCGTACCACGCTGCACGCCTTCGGCGCCGCGCTTTCCGGCACCCAGGCGATGGAGGTGAGCTCGTTCGACGAGGCGCTCGCGATCCCGACCGAGCACGCGCACACGATGGCGCTCAGGATCCAGCAGATCATCCAGGAGGAGTCGGGCATCACGCGCGTCGCCGACCCGCTCGGCGGCTCCTACTACGTCGAAGCGCTGACCGACCAGATCGAGGCGGCGGCGGAGAGGATCTTCGACGCGGTCGAGGCGCGCGGCGGCTACCACAAGTGCCACGACTTCGTGCGCTCGTCGATCGAGGAGAGCGCCGCGCGCTGGCGCGACCAGGTCGACGCGAAGGAGCGGATCGTCGTCGGCATGAACAAGTACGAGTCGGCCGAGGTGCAGGACATCGAGATCTTCCGCGTCGACCCGGAGAGCGAGCGCATCGCGGTCGAGCGGGTGCGCGGGTTGCGCGCGCGCCGCGACGCGAAGCGCTGGGAGGCCGCGATGGCGGCGCTCGACGCCGCCGCCGGGCGCTTCGCCGGCGGCGAGATCGGCGTCCTGATGCCGGCGATGATCGAGGCCGCCGACGCCGACGCCACGACCGGCGAGCTGATGGGCGTGCTCAAGAAGCGCGTGGGGTGGGGCTCTCCTTACTAGAACCGATCTCAAAATGCGAATGCGGTCGCGAAAGAGGGGATCTACAAAAGGCTCGCCCCTTGTTCGTTCGGGATATACACAAGGGGCAATCTGCCCCTTGTTCGTACGACCTCGGTTCGGGAAGAAGCACGGCCGCGATTCTGAGATAGCCTCTGACCCTTCCCCGCAGGGGAAGGCACGACGCTCCCTCCCCCTTTGTGAGGGGGAGGGTCGGGGAGGGGGTGGCGCGGGCGCCTCCTCGCTATGATGACCCGCACAAGAACGGAACCAGTTATGACCGACCGAATCATCCGCGTGCTGCTCGGCAAGACCACCATGGAGTGCCACGACCGCGGCGTGCGCTATCTTGCGACCAAGCTTCGCGACGCGGGCATGGAGGTGGTGTTCATCAACTTCCTCGAGCCGCGCGAGATCATCGACGTCGCCGTCGACGAGGACGTCGACGTGATCGGCATCTCGAGCTCGGTCGAGGGCCACATTCCGGTCGCGCGCGAGGTCATGCGCCGCCTGCGGGAGCGCGCGATGGAGGATGTCCTGGTGGTGTTCGGCGGCGTGATCCCCGAGCGCGACATCGGCCCGATGAAGGAGATGGGAGTCCGCGAGGTCTTCGGGCCGGGCTCGTCGGCCGAGGCGTTCATCGGGTTTCTCCGGGCCAACGTCCGGGAGCGGCACTTCGCCGCCGAATAGGCTCCGCCGCCGGGACGTCGGCATCGCACGCGTTCGCGGCAATGAAGGCACAATCTCGTCGTCGGGCCCGGGCAGCTTCCGGGCTCAAACATCACCCACAGGGGAGGGGAAAATGAAACGAAGCATCGTGGTCGGCACGATCGCCTCGCTCGCGCTTTTCGGTGCTCCGGCACTCGCGCAGAACGAGCAGTTCTTTCCGATGAACGGCTACTGGGTGGGCCCGTACGCGGCCGGCGGATCGGCGATCTTCGGCGGCATGATCGACTACATGGCGATGGTGAACGCCCGCGACGGGGGCGTGGGCGGGGTCAGACTCACCTGGGAGAAGTGCGAGACCGAGTACAACAACGCGCGCGGAGTCGAGTGCTACGAGCGCCTGAAGACCAAGGGTCCGACCGGGGCGACGCTGGTGCATCCGCTCTCCACCGGCATCACCTACTCGCTGATCGAGAAGGCGACGGGCGACAAGATCCCGCTGGTGACCCTCGGGTACGGGCGCACCGATGCGACCGACGGGCGGGTGTTCCCGTACATCTTCCCGCTGATCACCAACTACTGGTCGCAGAGCACCGCCAAGATCAAGTTCATCGGCATGCGCGAAGGCGGGATGGACAAGTTGAAGGGCAAGAAGATCGTGAACGTCTATCACGACTCGGCCTACGGCAAGGAGACCATCCCGATCCTCGACGCCCAGGCGAAGAAGTACGGGTTCCAGGTCACGCACATCCCGGTGGCGCACCCGGGCAACGAGCAGGGGGCGCAGTGGCTGCAGGTGCGCCAGATCCGGCCCGACTGGGTGATCCTGCGCGGCTGGGGGGTGATGAACCCGACCGCGATCAAGGCGGCGCAGCGGGTCGGCTTCCCGCGCAACAAGATGCTGGGCGTGTGGTGGTCCGGCGCCGAGGAAGACACCATCCCGGCCGGCGACGCGGCGAAGGGCTACATCGCCGCCGGCTTCAACGTCTCCGGAACCAACTACCCGGTGATCAAGGACATCGAGAAGCACGTCTACGCCAAGAGCAAGGGCGAGATGGAGGACCGCTCGCGGCTGGGCAGCATCCTGTACAACCGCGGGGTGGTGCACGGCATCATCAACGTCGAGGCGCTGCGCACCGCGCAGGCCAAGTTCGGCAAGAAACCCCTCACCGGCGAGCAGGTTCGCTGGGGGCTCGAGAACCTGAACATCGACGAGAAGCGCCTGAAGGAGATCGGGGCGACCGGCTTCATGCAGCCGCTCAAGGTCTCGTGCATGGACCACGAGGGCGGCGGCGCGGTGAAGTTCCTGCAGTGGGACGGCGCGAAATGGAACGTGATCAGCGACTGGATCACCTCCGATCAGTCGCTCGTGCGTCCGATGGTCGAGCAGTCGGCCGCCAGGTACGCGAAGGAGAAGAACATCACCCCGCGCGACTGCGCGAAAGAAGGCTGATCCGCCCTCGCCCTTCCCCTGCGGCGGGGGAAGGGCGGGCCGCGTCGCGCGTCGCGCGCCGCGCGCGGCGGCGCGCCCCTCAGCGCGCCGGCACGCCGATCGCCACCGGCCGGATCGGCGAGCCCGCGCTGCCGCGCTCGCGCAGCGGCAGGATCATCGTGCACGAGGTCCACACCTTGTCGCGTGCGAGCTCGCCGAGGTTCGCGCTCTCGATGTGATGGATGCCCGCCTCGGTGAGCAGGTGATGGTGCACCGCGAACGGCGTGCCGGGCGGCGTGCCGGCCGGGGGGCCGGCCTTGCCCTGCAGCTGCCCCTCGTTCACCGGGTCGACGAACGGCGTGTCGAGCCCGACCGCGACGACGCGCTTCTCGGCCAGGTATCTCGCCGCGTCGTACGAAAGCCCGGGCGCCTTGGTGTAGTAGACCTTCTCGGTATCGGGGTCGCGCCAGGCGTCGCCCCACCCGGTGTACACGTACAGCACGTCGCCGGGCAGGATGCCGCGCCACTCGAGCCCCTGCGCCTTCAGCATCGCCTCGATGTCCTTCGCGGTGACGAGCGCGCCGGCTGCCAGGGCGCGGCCCTTGCCGAGGCGGCTCTTGGCGTCGAGCAGCACCGCGCTGGTGACGAGCGGCGGCGCCTTTTCCATGCCGAGCCGGTGCAGGAAGGCGTCCGGCGTCGGCTTCACGTCCTTCTGGGTGTACCCGCCGTAGTACAGAGCGCCTGCGGCCGGGTTCGGGCTCTTTCCGTCCCACGGCTGCTTCAGGTACGCGAAATGCCCGAGCGCGTCGATCTGCGTACCCTGCGCCTGCGGCTCGCCGGTGACGGTCTCGGTGTTGAACGCGTGCACGGTCCCCGGAAGCACCGCGGTCGGATTGAACTTGTACGCGTACGGCCCGCTGAACGGCGACATCGGCATCGTGTTCGAGCGGACGTGCGAGAGCTCGTACGCCCTCGCGTTCGGCTGCGCGAGGAAATGCGCGCAGCGCATGAAGGTGCCGGCCCCGATCGCGTTCGCCATGCCGCGCTCGTCGCCGGCCGGCCACGGCGGGGCCGGCACCAGCGTCTTCGAGCGATCGACGGCGTCGCGCTCGGCAGCCTCCATCATCGCGTTCGTCGCGCAGCCGCCCGCGAGCGCCGCGCACACGCCGACGGTCATCAGTCGCATCATCGTCCTCTCCCCCTCCAGAGTGGTCTTCGCGGGAAAGAATACTCCTCCGGACCGACGGCCCCGTGCCGTCGCGACGACCGGCGCATTGCATTGCACCATGGCTACGCCGGCCGCGGCGTCGCGCGTGGCCGGAGCGCGCGCCGAGGGATGCAGTAAACTCGGCCACCTCGAAGGAGGCACGCGAGGCGAACATGAACAAGTTCGGAATCGGTCAACCGGTGCGCCGCGTCGAGGACCCGCGCTTCCTCACCGGACGCGGCAGGTACGTGGACGACATCAACCTGCCGCACCAGGCGTACGCGGCGCTCGTGATCTCGCCGCACGCGCACGCGCGCGTGAATGGCGTCGACGCGTCGAAGGCGCTCGCGGCGCCGGGCGTGCTCTGCGTGCTGACCGGCGCCGACGTCGTCGCCGAGAAGCTCGGCGGCCTGCCGCCGCAGTTCATGCCCGAGGACATGGGCGGCCCCAAGGGCTACCGCACGTTCCGGCCGATCCTCGCGACCGAAAAGGTGCGCTTCGTCGGCGACCGCGTCGCGATCGTCGTCGCCGAGACCGCGGCGCAGGCGCGCGACGCGGTCGAGCTGGTCGAGGTCGACTACGCGCCGCTCGCGGCCGTGGCGAACGCCGAGGACGCGCTCGCGGACGGCGCACCGAGGGTGTGGGACGATGCGCCGGGCAACCTCGCCTTCCCGCTCGCGCTCGGCAACAAGGACGCGACCGACGCGGCGTTCGCACGGGCGAAGCACGTAGTGAAGCTGCGCCTCGAGAACAACCGCCTCTCGGCGAACGCGCTCGAGCCGCGCGGCGCGATCGGCGACTACAGCGCCGCCGACGACGCCTACACGCTCTACACCAGCACGCAGAATCCGCACGGCGTGCGCACCGTGATCTCCCAGGCCGTGTTCCGCATGCCGGAGACCAAGCTCCGCGTGATCGCGCACGACGTCGGCGGCGGGTTCGGCATGAAGGGCGACACCTACCCCGAGGAGGCGCTGGTGCTGTGGGCGTCGCGCCGCGTCGGCCGGCCGGTGAAGTGGGCGCCGACGCGCTCCGAGAGCCTGCAGAACGACGACCACGGCCGCGACCAGGTCGTCTACGGCGAGATGGCGCTCGACGGCGACGGCAGGATCCTCGCGATCCGCTCCACCGCGGTGCACGGCATGGGTGCGTGCGTCACCGGTGCGGCAGTCGTCCCGGTGCTCTACGGGCTGAAGCTGGTGCCGAACGCGTACGCGATTCCGGCCGTCCACGTCTCGGCGAAGGCGGTGTTCACCAACACCACGCCGACCGCGCCGTACCGCGGCGCCGGGCGCCCGGAGGGCGTCTACCTCGCCGAGCGGCTGATCGACCAGGCGGCGATCGACCTCGGCATCGATCCGGTCGAGATCCGGCGCCGCAACCTCATCGCGCCGGACGCGATGCCGTTCGCCTCGCCGACCGGCTTCACCTACGACAGCGGCGAGTTCGCGCAGGCGATGGACAAGTGCCTCGCGCTCGCCGACTGGAAGGGGTTCGACGCGCGCCGCAAGGCCTCCGAGGCCAAGGGCCGCCGCCGCGGGCGCGCCCTCACCTACTACATCGAGGACTGCGGCGTGTTCAACGAGCGCATGGAGCTCAGGTTCGATCCGAGCGGCAACGTGACGATCGTCGCCGGCACGTTCTCGCACGGCCAGGGCCACGCGACCGCCTACGCGCAGATGGTGTCCGACTGGCTCGGCGTGCCGTTCGAGAGCATCCGCCTGGTGCAGGGCGACACGAACCAGGTCTCGTTCGGCCGCGGCACCTACGCCTCGCGCAGCGTCATGCTCGGCGGCGGCGCGCTGCGCGCGGCCGCCGACGCGATCATCGAGAAGGCAAGGCCGCTCGCCGCGCACCTGATGGAGGCCGCCGCCGGCGACGTCGAGTTCAGGGAGGGCAAGTTCGGCATCAAGGGCACCGACCGCGCGATGCCGCTCACCGAGGTCGCGCGCGCGTTCTACCGGCCGGTGGGCCTGCCGAGGCAGTTCGGCATCGGTCTGGAAGCGAGCGGCTCGGCCGCGACCGAGCCGCCGAACTTCCCGAACGGCTGCCACGTCTGCGAGGTCGAGGTCGATCCCGAGACCGGGCAGGTCGCGATCGACCGCTACACGGTCGTCGACGACGTCGGCATCGCGATCAACCCGCTGATCTGCGAGGGCCAGGTGCAGGGCGGCCTCGCGCAGGGCATCGGCCAGGCGCTCGTCGAGCACGTGATCTACGACCGCGAGTCCGGGCAGCTCGTGACCGGGTCGTTCGGCGACTACGCCATGCCACGCGCCGACGACCTTCCCGGCACGGAGATGGACTTCCACAACGTGCCGTGCAGGACCAACCCGCTCGGCGTGAAGAGCATCGGCGAGGCCGGCTCGGTCGGCGCGCCGCCGACGGTGATCAACGCGGTCCTCGACGCGCTGCGCCCGCTCGGCGTGAAGCACATCGACATGCCGGCGACGCCGCGCCGGGTGTGGGAGGCGATCCGCGCGGCGGGCGCGAGCGGCGCATGAAGCGCAGCACCGACCGCATCCTGACCACGCACGTCGGCAGCCTGCCGCGGCCGGCCGATCTGCTCGAGATGACGCTCGCCCGCGACCGCGGCGAGCCGTACGACGCGCAGGCGTACCCCGCCCGGTTGCGGTCGGCGGTGGCCGAGGTCGTGCGGGCGCAGGCCCGTGCCGGCATCGACGTCGTCGACGACGGGGAGTTCGGCAAGCCGGGCTTTATCCACTACGTCAATCAGCGGCTGACCGGCTTTGCCCCGGCGAGCGGCGCACCGCCGCAGAGCCCGTTCGCGGACTCGCGCGAGTACCGGGCGTTCCCGGAGTACTACGCGGCGGAGGCCCGCGCGCATCCGAGTCCCGCGGCCAAGGCGCCGCACATGGAGTGCGTGGGGCCGATCACCTACTGCGGCCACGAGGCGCTCGCCACCGACATCGCCAATCTCGAGGCCGCGCTCGCCGAAGTCGAGGTCGAGGAAGCCTTCATGCCGGCGGTCTCGCCGTCGAACGTCGAGGAGTGGCAGCGGAACCGCTACTACAAGACCGACGAGGAGTTCGTGTTCGCCGTCGCCGAGGCGATGCGCGAGGAGTACAAGGCGATCGTCGAGGCGGGCATCGTGCTGCAGATCGACGATCCGCGCCTGGTGACCTATTACAACGTCACGCCGGAGGCGAGCGTCGCCGACTGCCGCAGGTGGGCCGAGACGCGGGTCGAGGCGCTGAACCACGCGCTCGCCGGCCTGCCGCGCGAGCGCATCCGCTTCCACACCTGCTACGGCATCAACATCGGCCCGCGGGTGCACGACATGGACGTGAAGGACATGATCGACATGATCCTGCGCGTGAACGCCGGCGCCTACTCGTTCGAGGCCGCCAACCCGCGCCACGAGCACGAGTGGAAGGTGTGGAAGGACGCGAAGCGTCCCGCCGGCACCGTGCTGATCCCGGGCGTGATCACGCACTCGAACGTGATGGTCGAGCACCCCGAGACGGTCGCCGATCGGATCGAGCGCTTCGCCGCCGCGGTCGGTCGCGAGAACGTGATCGCCGGCGCCGACTGCGGCTTCGGCACCTTCGCCGGCTCCGAGGAGATCCAGGAGCGGATCGTGTGGGCGAAGCTCGCGGCGCTCGCCGAGGGCGCGCGCCTCGCCACGCGACGGCTCTGGGGCCGCGGCGGATGAGGTCGTCCCCGCGTACGCGGCGGATCCGGTCCGCCGCCGCGCGACGGCACCTGGATCCAGATTGCGGGAACGACGTCCTGCTTCGAGCGTCGCGGCAGCGTCGCGCCCCGGCGGCGCCTCAGGCGCTCCCCCATACCGACTGCGCCACCTCGACGACGAGCTCGAGCTTGCGGCGCTCGTCGTCGATCGTCACCGGGTTGCCGAGGTAGTTGCTCGAGAAGCCGCACTGCGGCGAGAGGCACAGGCGCTCGAGCGGAACGTACCGCGCGGCCTCGGCGACGCGCGCCGCGAGCGCGTCGGCCGACTCGAGCTCCGGGGTCTTGGTCGACACCAGGCCGAGCACGACGATCTTGTCCTGCGGCATGAAGCGCAGCGGCGCGAAGCCGCCCGCGCGCGGGCTGTCGTACTCGAGGAAGAACGCGTCCACGTTGATCCCGTTGAACACGCGCTCGGCGATCGGGTCGTAGCCGCCCTCGGCCATCCAGTGGCCCTGGTAGTTGCCGCGGCAGGTGTGCATCGCGAGCGTCATGCCCGCCGGCCGATTCGCGGCGATCCTGTTGATCGTGCGTATGTAGTCATCGAGCATCGCGTCCGGCTCGTCGCCGCGCGCGCGGAACTTCGCGCGCTGGCGCTCGTCGCACAGGCACGAGGTCATCACCTCGTCGAGCTGGACGTAGGTGCAGCCGGCCTCGCCGAGCGCCCGGAGCTCCGCGATGTACGCGTCGGCAAGGTCGTCCCAAAAGGCGGCAAGGTCGGGGTACGCGGTCTTGCTGATCGTCTCGCGGCTCGCGAAGCCGTAGAGCGTCTGCGGCGCCGGCATGGTGACTTTCGGCGTTCCCTTCGTCACGACCGACTTCAAGAAGCGGAACGGCCCGACGTTCACGCTCCGGCGCCAGCGGATCGGGCCGGTGACGTCGATGCGCGGCGCGGGCACGGTGTGCCCTTTCTCGTCGCGGAAGCGCTCGGCGCCCCGGTACGAGCCCGCGACGCCCTCGAGCGAGAGCAGGAACTCGCTCCACCAGATGCGCCGGCGGAACTCGCCGTCGGTGATCGAGCGAAGCCCCGCGTCCTCCTGCAGCTTCACCACCTCGCGGATGCACTCGTCCTCGAGCGCGCGGAGCTCCGCGTTCTCGTGCGGGCCGAAGTTGTGGTCGAGGTCGTGCGGCCCGAGCAGGCGCTCGCGCGCCTGCATCAGTCTCTCCGGGCGCCGCAGGCTGCCGACGTGGTCGGCGCGGAACGGCGGCGTCGTGCGTGCATTCATGGCTATCTCCTCTCGTGGTCCGGGCTAGCGATGCTTCCTCGCCGCCGCGACCAGCGCATCGTAGTCGGCCTTGAGCTGCAGGTCCTTCGCCAGGATCGGCGGCAGCACCGAGGTCGTCTGCTCGATGTAGCGCGCGGCCTGGGCCGGCGCGAGCGTGATCGTCTCGCCGCCGTTCTTCTCCCACGCGCCCTGGATGCGCTTCAGGTCCTCGACGCCGCGCGTGGCGAAGAGGTCCTCGGCCTTGCGCGCCTCGTCGCGGACGATCGCCTCGAGCTCCGGCCCGAGCGATTTCATGAACTTGCGGTTGACGAGCCCTGCGGCCACCAGGAACGAGCCGGGCAGCTGCGTGAGGCCCTTGGCGACGTCATAGTACTTGAAGGCGACGTAGATCACGAAGCCCGCGATCAGGCCGTCGATCGCGCGATTCTGCATCGCCGGCAGCACCTCGCCGAGCGGCATCGAGACGGGCGAGGCGCCGAGCTGCTTGAACGGCTCGACCTGCAGGGGCGCGGCGCCCGGCACGCGGATCTTCTGTCCCTTGAAGTCGGCGAGCGAGCGGATCGGCTTGTGCGAGAGCAGCATCAGCGGGCCGTTCACGAACGTGAAGAGCGGCTCGACGCCCTTCGCCTCGCCGAACGTCGCGAGGCGCCGCTTGATCTCCGGGTCGGTCAGCACCTTCTGCGCGTGCGCCACGCTGTCGAACAGGCCGGGCGCGTCGAACACCTGGAAGCGCGGCTCCAGCCCGATCATGAAGCCGACCGCCGGCGCGGTGAGCTCGATCGTGCCGAGCGCGACGCCCTCGACGGTGCGCGGGATCGGCCCGAGCTGGCTCGCCGGATAGATCTCGACCTTGATCCGCCCGCCGGCGCGCGCCTCCACCCCGGCCTTGAACGCCTTCATCCACTCGACGGTGACGTCGTTGTTGGTCGGCGTCGAGAGCTTCATCGTGAACTGCTGCGCCTGCGCGCCGGCGGCGAGCGCACCGAGCGCGAGCGCCGCCGCCAGGCGGGCCAGATTCCGCATCGATCTCCTCATGACGTGGCCTCCTCTTGGTTGTACATCGGGTCGAGCATCCCGTTCAGCCGCCCGCCGCCGGGTCGACCGGCGCGAGCACGACGTGGACGAGCGCGAGCTGCCCGCGCGCGACCGCCGCGAGCCCGCGCGCGAGCGCGGCGCGCACCTCGCCGGGCGCGGCGACCGTCTCGCCGCGGCCGCCGTAGGCGCGCGCGAGCGCCGGATAGTCGGGGCGCGGCGCGATCGCGGTCCCGGCGAACCTCCCGGTGCGCACCGCCCACCCGTCGGGGAACTCCTTCGCGACGTCCGACTTCTGCGAGAGATAGCCGGCGTTGTCGAACAGCACGACGAGGATCGGCAGGGCGTGCTCCTGCGCCGCGCCGAACGAAGCGGGCACCGGGTTGTAGTGGAGCGCGCCGTCGCCGATCGTGGCGACCACCGTGCGCCCGGGCGCGGCGGCCTTGACCCCGAGCGCGGTGCCGAGCCCGACGCCGAGGCCGCCGTAGCTCGCCTCGAAGAAGGCGCCCGGCCCGAGCCGATCGAGGATGCGCACGACGTCGAGCCGGTGGGTGATCGTCTCGTCGACGACGATCGCGTCGGCGGTGAGCAGCTCCCCGAGCTCGTGCACGACCCAGCGCGTCTCGATCGGCGAGCGTCCGCCCGCGGCGCGCGCCTCTGCGCGCACCGCCGCGCGCCGCGCGTCGTGCCGCTCGCGCCAGCGCTGGGCGATCGCGGCGCGCGACCCGGAAGCCACGACGGCCTGCACCCGCTCGAGGAGCATCGCGAGCGAGCGCTCGGCGTCGCCGGTCGCTACGAGATCGGCGCGGAAGCCCCATGCGGGCAACTGTGGTCCGAGCGGCGCCTCGCCGAGCGCGACGACCCGCGTCCCCGGCGCCGGCAGCGCGGACGGCGGATGCCAGGGCGCCACCGCCTCGACGAGAAAGACGAGGTCCGCCTCGGCGAGCAGCGCCTCCATCTCCGTCGCCGCCACGCCGCCGTAGAGCGGGTGCGCGCGCGGGAAGTTGACGTAGGTCGGCTGCCACGCCTCGACCACCGGCGCGCCGAGCGTCTCCGCGAGCGCGACGAGCCGCGCCACCGCGGCGACGCTCCGGCCCGCCTGCTCGGTCACGATCACCGGATTCCTCGCTTCGCACAGCGCGCGAGCGAGCTCGTCGAGCGTCGCCGGGTCGGCCGACGGCGCGCGCGGGAGCGCCGCCGCCGGCGGTTCGGCGGTCATCGGCGCCATCAGGAACTCGACCGGCACCGAGAGGAACGTGGGGCCGCCCGGCGCCGCCACGGCGAGCTGCGCCGCACGCTGGACGGCGTGAGGCAGCAGCCGGCTCGTGGTCGCGGCGGCGCTCCACTTCACGCACGGCGCGACGAGCCGCGCCGGCCCGCCGACGTCGGCGAGCAGGCGCAGCCACTGGCGGCCCGGATCCGGGACGTCCGGCGCTTCGCCAAACGCGATCGACTCGCCGGCGAGCACCACCATCGGGATGCGCTCGTGCAGCGCCGCGCGCAGGCCCATCGTCGCGTGCAGCGCGCCGACCGTTGTGTGGAGCACCACGGCGGGCAGCTTGCCGGTCGCTCTTGCGTAGCCGCTCGCCATGGCGACCGCCGTCATCTCGTGCCGCACCGACGTGTACGCGGGCACCTCGTCCGGCCGGTACGGCCTCGCGAGCGCCTCCCAGAGCGGCGCCCAGTCCGAGCCCGGCGAGGCGAAGATGCGCTCGACGCCCATCGCGCGCAGCACGCGGAGCAGCGCCTCGGCGCCGGTCGCGCCCGTCACGCGCGTCGTCCCGCTCATGGCGTCCGGCCGCGGAAGCGGTCGCGCATGGCTACTCGCCGCGGATCCCGAGCTGGGGCAGGAGCTTCGCGTAGCGCGCGCTCTCGGCCCGCACGTAGCCGGCGAACGCCTCCGGCGTCATCGGCGCGGCGATCTGCAGGCCGGTCGACTCGAGCTGCTTGCGCAGCGCCGGATCCTTCAGGAGCTGCGTGACCTCGCGGTTCATCCGCTGCACGACTTCGCCCGGCGTGCCCGCCGGCGCGTAGAACCCGAAATACGGGCCGCCGTCCACGCCGCGCACGCCGGCTTCGGCGAGCGTCGGCACGTCGGGGAAGTCCGGCCGGCGCTGCTCGGCGCAGACCGCGAGCATCCGCAGCCGCCCGGCCCGCACGTGCTCGAGCGCGATGCCCGGATCGAAGACCGCCTGCACGTGTCCGCCGAGCAGGTCCTTGATCGCGGGGCCGGCGCCCTTGTAGGGCACGTGCGTGATGTCGGCGCCGGTCTCGAGCTTGAACACCTCGGCCGCGATGTGCAGCGCCGTGCCGGTTCCGGCCGTGCCGTAGCTCACGCGGCCCGGATTGGCCCGCGTGTAGCTCACGAACTCGGCGACGCTCTTCGCCGGGACCGACGGATGGACCTCCAGGTGCATGGTGATCGTGACCGCCGGCGCGATCGGCACCAGCGTCTTCAGCGGATCGAGGTTCGGTCGTTTGCCGACGTGGGGCGCGATCATCACGTTGCTCCCCGGCGTGAAGAGCAGCGTGTAGCCGTCGGCCGGCAACTGGGCGAGCGCCTGGAACCCGACGTAGCCGTCGCCGCCCGGCCGGTTCTCGACCAGCATCGGCTGCCCGAGCGCCTCCTGCAGGCGCGTCGCGAGCAGGCGCGCGGTGCGGTCGGCCACGCCCCCCGGTGCGACGTTCACCATCAGCTTGACCGGCTGGGTCGGCCACTGCTGCGCGTGCGCCGCGCCGGCGAAGGCCGCGGCGGCCAGCATCACTGCGATCGACTTCGTCATTCTCCCCTCCTTTGCAGATGGTCCCGGGCGCCGCGCGGACCGCCGCCGCGGCCCGCGCCGCCCGAGACCGGTTTCACGACCCGGATCGTCCCTCGCGTCGCGCATGATCAACCGGTCCTCAGCAGGAGCCGCACGCCCGCGAGCGAGAGGTCCGGCACGTAGGTGATCAGCACGAGCGCGACGAGATACAGCGCGATGAACGGCACGATGCCGCGGTAGATGACCGCGAGCGGCAGCCCGAGCGCCGACTGCGCGACGAAGATGTTGATGCCGAACGGCGGCGTGAACAGCCCGATCGCGAGGTTCACGGTCAGCACGATGCCGAAGTGCACCGTGTCGATCCCGGCCGCCTTCACGACCGGCACCAAGAGCGGCGTGAGCAGCAGGATCGCGGAGATCGGATCGAGGAAGCAGCCGGCCACGAGCAGGACGAGATTGATCATCGCGAGCAGCATCCACTGCGCGAGGTCGAGCGCCTCGAGCCACGCCACCAGGGTCGCCGGGACCTGGTTCACCGTCAGGAGCCACGAGAACACGTTCGCGCACGCGACGATGATCAGCACCTGCCCGGTGAACAGCACCGTCGCGGCCGCCGCGTCGACGATCTCGCGCCAGCCGAGGTCGCGGTAGACGAAGCGCGTGACGAGCGCCGCGTAGACGCAGGCGATGCCGGCCGCCTCGGTCGGCGAGAAGACCCCGCCGTAGATGCCGCCGAGCACGATCACCGGCGCGCCGAGCGCCCACGCGCCGCGCCCGAGCGCGCGCGCGAACACCGGCCAGCGGAACGCCTCGCCCGCGCCGATGCCGTTGCGCCGCGCGAACCAGACGACGTAGGCCGCGAGCAGCGCCGCGATCAGCAGCCCCGGCGCGACGCCCGCCGCGTAGAGCCGCGGCACCGATTCCTGCGCCGCGACCCCGTACACGATCAGCGGGATGCTCGGCGGGATGATCACGTCGATCGCGCCGACCGCGGTCACGAGGCCGGCCGAGAAGCGCTCCGGGTAGCCGCCGCCGCGCATCGCCGGCAGCGTGATCTTGCCGATCGTCGCCACCGCGGCCGCGCTCGCGCCGCAGATCGCGCCGAAGATCGCCGATGTGCCGACCGCGGTGACGCCGAGACTGCCGCGGACCGCGCCGATCCCGCCCTGCACGACGTCGACGATGCGCCGCGCGACGCTGCCGCGCGCCATCAGCTCGCCGGCGTACACGAAGTACGGCACCGCCAGCAGCGCGAAGACGTCGATCGCGCCGAAGAGGTTCTGGTGCAGGGCGGCGAGCGGCACGTTCATGTAGAAGACGAGCGCCACCGTCACCGCCGAGAGCAGCACGAGGAAGATCGGGAAACCGGCGAACAGCAGCACGGCCGGCACGACGCCGAGGGCGAAGATCACGGTTGCGCTCCTGCGCGCTGCGCGTGCCGCCGCGCCATGCGCCTGGCACGCAGCGCCAGCACGGCGTGCCGCGCGGCGACGAGGGCGATCAGCGCGAACCCGAGCGGCACCGCGGCGTGCGGGATCCACATCGGAATACCGGCGGTGTTCGACTTCTGCTGCAGCAGGAACATGCTCCAGGTGTACTGCGCCGACAGCGCGAGCGTGATGCCGGCGAGCAGCGCGAGCACGGCGAGCTCGGTGGCGCGCAGCGCGCCGCGCAGCCGCCCGGGCAGGAAGCGGGCGAGCGCGTCCATGCGCAGGTGATTCCCGCGCCAGGCGACCACCCCGGCGGCGAGGAAGGTCGTCCACACCATGATGAAGACCTGCAGCTCGTCGGCGCCGAGAATCGTGCCGCCGAGCAGGTAGCGGTCGACCACGTTCGCGAAGTTCAGGCACACGCCGGCGACGAGGGCGAGCGCGAGCGAGCGCTCGATGGCGCGCGTGGCCCGGTCGAAGAAGCGGTCGATCATCGTCCCGGCCGCCCCGTCTCGAGATGGAGTCCGTCCCGCGCCGCCCTCACAGCTCGATGACCTCCTTCGGCGCGCGGTGCAGGCGCGCGGCGGGACCGTCCGGGCCGACGAGGTGATGCGCGCTCATGCCGGAGCGCTCCTGCCCGCGGGACCTTTCGTGTACATTACGGCGCCCCCACGCGCGCCGGCCAGGTCACCCCGAGCATGCCCCGCCAGTCCAGACGCGCCGCCGCGCCCCGCATCGGGCTGCGCGAGCGGAACAAGCTCGAGAAGCTGGAGCGCATCCGCGCCGCCGCGCGCGCCCTCTTCCGGCGGCACGGCTACAGCGCCGCGACGATGCGCCAGATCGCGCACCGCGCGCACGTGGGCCTCGGCACGCTCTTCAGCTACGCCGACGACAAGCGTGACCTCGTGTTCCTGATCTTCAACGAGGAGCTCGACACGCTCACCGACCGGGCGCTCGCCGCGCCGCGCGCGCGCGACCCGCTGCTCGCCCAGCTGATGGCGATCTTCGAGCGCCACTACGAGCAGTTCGCCCAGCATCCGGCGCTCTCGCGCCTCGCGCTGCAGGAGCTCACGTTCTACTCCACCGGCAAGCAGGCGGAGGCCTTCCACGCGATCCGCGGCCGGCTGATCGCCGGGATCGAGCGCCTCGTCGCGCAGGCGCAACGCGCCGGCCGGATCCGTGCGAGCCCGGACGCGAAGTTCATCGCGCGCCAGATCTTCTTCGTGTATTCCGCAGCGGTGCGCTGGTGGATCGCCGCCCCCGCGCCGCGCGTGGCGGCGGGCCTCGCCGATCTGCGCCGCGTGCTCGCGCTGCAGATCGAGGGTCTCGCCGCGCGGCCCGGCGCGAGGCGCGCCGCGGCGCGGCGCCGGACGGCGTGAGCCGGGAACCGCGGCCGGAAGCCGCGCGAGACCACGCTTGCGCACCGCAACGGACAGCGGCGTGGGGACGATAGGCAGGTTCATCGCACAGGGGTTCCGGGGCCTGCATCCGGCCGGACGCCACGGCGGGCCGCGCTACAGCCCCAGGATGCGCTCGGCGTTTTTGTGGAAGATCTTCTCCATGATCTCGTCCTTGTATCCGAGCTCGGCCCATTCCTTGAGGATCCGCGCGTAGGGCATGCTCGGGTAGTCGCTGCCGAACATCACCTTGTCCTGCAGCCGCGCGCGCATGTCCACCTTCAGGTTGCCGGGGAAGTGCTTCGGCGCCCAGCCGGACATCTCCCAGTACACGTTGCCCTTGTGCAGCGCCACCGCGGTCGTCTCGTCGACCCACGGCCAGCCGGGGTGCGCCATCAGGATCCTGAGGTTCGGGAAGTCGGCCGCGAGGTCGTCGATCGCCGACGGATGCGCGTGGCGGATCCGCGCGCCCATGCCGCCGGGCATCCCGGCGCCCATGCCGGTGGTGCCGACGTCGATCATCACCGCGGCCTCGAGCTCGTCGATCGTCTCGAACAGCGGGTAGAAACGCCGGTCGTTCACGGCGAAGTGCTGCATGATCGGGTGGAAGTGGAACCCGATGAAGCCGAGCTCGCGCACGCACTTCCTCGCCTCGCGGATCGCGAGCTCACCCTTGAGCGGATCGAGCGTCCCCCAGCACTGGATGATCCGCTTCGGATGGCGCTGCCACATCGCGTGCACGTAGTCGTTCGTGCACGGCGGCGTCCCGACCGTGGTCTCGAGGTCGAGCGCGACGAGGCACGCCTCCACCCCGGCCTCGGTGAAGTCCTTGATCACCTCTTCCTCGGGCTTGCCGACCCAGCCGCGGTTCCAGTACTTCGCCAGCGCCTCGACGTAGGGGCCCTGGCTGTCGATCCAGGCCTGGGTGCCGGGGTAGCAGTGCAGATCGATGATGCGCATGACGGATCCTCGGGGCTCACGCGGACTTCGCTTCGCGCTCGGCCGCGAGCTTCTGCGCGACCGTCTCCGCGAGCGCCTTCTTCGACACCTTGCCGAACGTCGACACCGGGAACTCCGGCACGACCTCGAGCCGCTCGGGCAGCTTGAACTTCGCGATCTCCTTCTCGAGCAGGAAGGCGACGAGCTCCTTCAGCGCGAGGGATCTCCCGGGCCGCGGCACGACGAACGCGCACATCCTCTCGCCGAGGTTCGCATCCGGCATCGGGACGCAGGCGACGTTCTGCACCGCCGGATGCATCAGGATCAGGTTCTCGACCTCCTCCGCGCTGATCTTCTCGCCGCCGCGGTTGATCAGGTCCTTCTTGCGGCCCTCGACGACGTAGTTGCCGCTCGGATGCAGGCGCATCAGGTCGCCCGAGCGGTAGAAGCCGTCCGGCGTGAACTGCCGCGCGTTGTACTCGGGCGCGCCGAAATAGCCGCGCAGCGTGTACGGGCCGCGGCACGAGAGCTCGCCCACCGCGCCCGCCGGCACCTCGCGCCCCTCGTCGTCGATCAGCCTCACCTCGTCGTCGGGGCAGATCGGCCGGCCGCAGGTCTCGAGCTTGACCTCGTCCGGGTCGTCCCACCGCACGAACATCAGCAGGCCCTCGGACATGCCGAAGTTCTCCTGCACGAACGCGCTCGGGACGAGACCCTGGGTGCGCAGCCGCACCTCCGGCTGCATGCGCTGGCCGCCGCTCTGGATGAGGCGCAGCGACGAGAGGTCGTAGTCGCCGATCGCCGGATCGTTGATCAGCCGGATCAGGAACGCCGGCACGACCTTGAGGTGCGTCACGCGGTGGCGCTGGATGCGCTCGAACACGTCGGCCGGCCGCGTGGTCGGGCTCAGCACGACCCTGCCGCCGTTGAAGAAGGCGCCCTGGATGCCCGGGCAGGCGAGCGGGAGGTTGTGGGCGATCGGCAGCGCGATGAGCACCACTGTGTCGCCGGTCACGCGGCAGACCTCGGCGGCGGTCTTCGAGTTGTAGGCGTAGTCGTTGTGGGTGCGCGGGATCAGCTTCGGAATGCCGGTCGTGCCGCCCGAGAGCTGGAACACCGCGGGATCGGCCGGATCGATCGCGATCTTCCCGAGCGCGCTCCGCGGAAGCCTCGCCGGCCGCTCGATCAGCTCGGCAAGCGGGATTTCCCCCGCGCCCGCGGCGCCGAGCACGATGCGGAACCCGAGCGACGGGCTCTCCCGCTGCACGCGCTCGATGGTCGATGCGAAGCGGAAGTCGCCCTGCGCCTCCGGATAGACGCAGGTCGTCGCGCCCGAGAGCTGCACGAACTGGCTGATCTCCAGGTACCGGTGCGTCACCAGCGCCGCGATCGGGATCGCGCCGATCTTCTGCAGCGCGAAGTAGAGCAGCACGAACTCGGCCACGTTGGGCAGCGTGGGCACCACCCGGTCGAGCGGCGTCAGGCCGAGCTCGAGCAGGTTGAGCGCGAGGTTGTCGGTGATGCGGTCGACGTCGCGGTAGGTGTACTGCCGCTCGCCGTCGACCAGCGCCACGCGGTCGGCGTACCGCGCGAAGCAGGCGGCGAACTCCTGCGCGAGCGGCCTGTCCCGCCAGTAGCCCCTCTCGCGGTAGCGGCGCTGGAACTCCGGCGGAAAGGGGACGAATCCCTCGAGCATGTCGCGTCTCCGTGACTCAGGTCGACGACGAGTACCCGCCGTCGATGACGATCACCTCGCCGGTGACGAACCGGTTCGACTCGATGAGGCTCATCATCGTCTCGGCGACGTCGCCCGCGGTGACGCAGCGCTTGAGCGGCGTCGCCTTCGCGCGCTTGCCCATGAGCTCGTCGTACTTGTCCTTGAGCATGCGCTTCATCCAATCGCCCTCCATCCAGCCGGGCGCCACCGCGTTCACGCGGATCTCGGGCCCGAGGTTCCAGGCGAGCGTCTTGGTCAGGTTGACGACCGCGGCCTTGCTCGCGGCATAGGGCAGCGGCTGCGGCCCGGGGCGCAGGCCCACGATGCTCGCGGTGTTCACGATGCACGGATCGGTGCCCTTGCGCAGGAGCGGCAGCGCCGCGCGCGTCACCTGGAAAAGGCCGCGCACGTTCACCGCGAAGACGCGGTCCCAGTCCTCGAGCGCGAGGCTCTCGAGGTCCTTCGGCTTCCAGCGCGCGGTGGTGCCGGCGTTGTTGACCAGCACGTCGAGCCGCCCGAACGCCTCGCCGACCTGCGCGAGCATCGCGCGCACGCCGGTCTCGTCGCTCACGTCGCACCCGACGAGCAGCGTCTTCGCGCCGAGCTTCCCGGCCGCGGCCGCGGTCTCGCGCGCGGCGGCCTCGCTCGAGGCGTAGTTGACCGCCACGTCGTACCCCGCCCGCGCGAGCGCGAGCACGATGCTCCTGCCGATTCCGGTCGCCGCCCCGGTGACGAGGGCGGTCTTGCGGTCGGGCATCCGGACCTCCTCCGGCCGCGGCGCGATCGCCGCAGCCTCGTCACGCGCGTATTCGAACGCGTTCGAATTTTCGCGCCATGATTCGCCCGCCCGGCGGCTTTGTCAAGCGGCGGGCGCGGCCCCTCAGGAGACCGAGTAGAAGTCGAGGATCACGCGATCGCGCGTGCGTACCCCGCTGCACACCGCGACGGTGCGGTTCAGCCAGTCGTAGGCGGGCGCGCTCGTCTCGAAGGATGGCGCCGCGCGAAAATAGTAGTGCTTCGGATCCACCGCCTCGCCGCGCGCGATGCGTTCGAGCGCTTCCGCAGGGCCGTGGCGGTAGCCGAAGTTGCGTACGTAGACGAGCGCGCCGTCGGTCGCCTCGATCGTGTAGCGCGCCTCGAGCACCGCCGTGCCGTCGGGCCGGATGATCTGCCAGTCGGCGCCGCCCGGCAGGATGCGCCCGGCGAGCTTCGGTCCGGTCACCTCGCCGCCGGTGATGTCGACGATGCGCCGCTCGCCCGCCGGCGTGCGGCCGAGCGAGCGCGGCGCCGCCACGGCGACCGCGGCGCGGAAGACGAGCTCGAGTCGAGGTTCGGGCGGATCGAAGGCCATCTGCGGTTCCCGCGGCGTGCAGCGGCAAGGATACATGGACTGCGTGCACGGGGCGGATTTGCTACGCTCGCCCGCGATCGCACCCGGACCGGAGTCCGCCGCCATGGGCGTCAAGCAGCTCTTCGATCTCGCCGGCAAGGCGGCGCTCGTCACCGGCGGCTCGCGCGGGCTCGGCCTGCAGATCGCCGAGGCGCTCGGCGAGATGGGCGCGCGGATCGCGCTCACCGCGCGCAAGGCCGACGAGCTCGAGGCGGCGCGCGCGCACCTCGCCGACCGGGGCATCGAGGCGCTGCCGCTCGCCTGCGACCTGCAGCAGGCCGGGGCGGTCGGGCCGATGGTGGAGGCGGCGCTCGCGCGCTACGGCCGCATCGAGATCCTGGTCAACAACGCCGGCGCCACCTGGGGCGCGCCGGCCGAGGACCACCCGCTCGAGGCGTGGAACAAGCTCGTCAACCTGAACCTGACCGCGGCGTTCCTCGTCACGCAGGCGGTGGGCAGACGCTCGATGATCCCGCACCGCTACGGGCGCATTGTCAACGTCGCATCGATCTCCGCGCTCCGCGGGCAGATGCCGGAGCAGACGCAGACGATCGCCTACAACACGACCAAGGGCGGTCTCGTCAATTTCACCCGCGCGCTCGCGGCGGAATGGGGGCGCCACGGCATCACCGTGAACGCGATCGCGCCGGGCTACTTCCCGTCGAAGATGACGCGCGGTACGCTCGATCGCATCGGCGCGTCGCTCGTCGCGGCGACCCCGCTCGGGCGGCTCGGCGGCGACGAGGACCTGAAGGGCCTCGCGGTGCTGCTCGCCTCCGATGCCGCGCGGCACATCACCGGGCAGATCGTTGCGGTGGACGGCGGCGCGTCGGTCGTGTGACCGGCCGCGCCGCAAGGAACTTGCGCACGCGCGCGCCCGATGCTTCCGCTTGCGGCGCCCGCCCGCAGGTGACACACTCACGCACCATGCAGACCAACGCGACGAAGCACGACGTTCCCGGCGGCGAGTACTGGCGCACGATTCCGTTCGCCGAGAGCCTCGGCGTCAGGCCGATCGAGATCACCGAGGCCCACGCCGTGGTCGAGCTGCGCAAGCGGCCGGAGCTCCTGAACAGCTGGGGCGCGGCGCACGGCGGCGTCCTCATGACCATGCTCGACGTCGTGATGAGCATGGCGGTGCGCGGCCACTACCGCGCCAACACCGCGGTGGTCACCATCGACATGAGCGTCGGCTTCATGAACGCGAGCCGCAACGACTTCGTGCGCGCCGAGGGCCGCGTGCTGCACGGCGGCCAGTCCACCGCGTTCTGCGAGGGCGAGGCGCGCGACGAGTCGGGCCTGCTGCTCGCGAAGGCGATCGGCACCTTCAAGCGGGTCACGGAACGGAAGTAGGTTCGCCCCTACGGGCCAATCACCATGGCCCTCACCGGGGAGCAGATCGGCAGCCTCGTCTGCGTCGCGGCCGCACGCCGACGTGCGCCCGCTGCGCGCGGCGCGCGGCTCAAGCCCGGTCGGGGCCGAACTCGACGCGGACGCGCAGACCCTTGCCGCCCGCTCCGTCTGCCAGGTGGAGACTCGCACCGTGTCGCTCGGCGACGCGCCGGACGATGGAGAAGCCGAGGCCGCTCCCCTCTTCCGCGGAACCGAGCACACGGTAGAAGCGCTCGAGCACCCGCGCGCGCTCGTCGGCCGGGATGCCCGGACCCGTGTCCTCGACCTCGCACGACGGCCGTCCGTTCTCGAACCGGACCCGCACTCGGACCGCGCCGCCCGCCGGCGTGTAGCGGATCGCGTTGTCGACGAGGTTCCGGAGCATGACGTCGAGAAGCGCGGCGTTGCCGCGAACGGTCGCGTCCGGCCCGTCCTCCAGGGCCACCTCGACGCCCTTGTCGAGCGCCCATGGCGCGAGCTCGGCGACGGCGTCGGCCGCCGCCCTCCGGAGATGCACCGGTGCGCTTTCGGCCGGTCCGGCGCCGGCTTCCACCCGCGCGAGCGTCAGGAGCTGCCCGGCGAGGTGCGCGGTGCGGTCGGCGCCCTGGACGATGCTTGCGAGCGCGCGGTCGCGCTCGGCCGCCTCGCGCGCGGCGAGCGCCACCTGCGCGTGCGTCTTGATCGCCGCGAGCGGCGTGCGCAGCTCGTGCGCCGCGTCGTCGGTGAAGCGGCGCTCCTTCTCGAACGCCTCGCGCACGCGCGCGAACAGCCGGTTGAGCGCGCCGACCAGCGGCACGACCTCACGCGGCGCGCCGCGCGCCTCCACCTCGGCGAGGTTCTCGGCCGCGCGGCCTTCCACCTCGCGCGCGAGCCGGTCGAGCGGCCGCAGGCTGCGCCCGACGCCGACCCAGATCAGCAGCCCGAACGCCGGCAGCGCGTAGGCGAGCGGCGTCAGCATGCCGAGCGCGATGCGGCGCGCGAGCGCCGCGCGCACGTCGGCGCGCTCGCCGACGACCACCCGCACGCGGTGGCGCTCGTCGACGAGCGCATACGTGCGCCAGCGCTCGCCCGCGGCGACCTGCGCGCCGAAGCCTTCGCCGCGGCCGCCCAGCGCCTCGGAGGGCGCGCCCGCCGAACGCAGCACCACCCGCCCGCGGCGATCGCTCACCTGGAAGACGAGCGCGCGCTGGTAGCGGTGGCCGAGCGGCCGGTCCTCCACCTCGAGCTCGTCGGGCTCGTGCCGGACCTGCGCGAGCAGGAGCTGCGCCGACTCGACGAGCTGCGCGTCGAAGAGCTCGCCGATCTCGTGGCGCGCGTCGAGGACGCTCGTCACCGCGACCGCAGCCCACGCGAGCGCGAACCCGGCGAGCAGCAGCGCGAGCAGGCGCCCACGCAGCGAGTGCGGTCGCTCAGCCACCTCGGGCAGCCTTCTCGACGAGATAGCCGACCCCGCGGATGGTCTTGATCAGGCCGGCGCCGAGCTTGCGCCGCAGGCGGTGAACGTAGACCTCCACCGCGTTGCTCTCGATCTCGCCGCCGAAGCCGTACAGGCTGTCTTCGAGCTGCTCGCGCGAGAGCACGCGCCCGGCGTTGCGCAGCAGCTCGTGCAGCACCGCGAACTCGCTCGGCGAGAGCTCGACCGGCGCGCCGCCCAACCTGACCGTATGCGCGGCCGGGTCGACGACCAGGTCGCCGTGGCGCAGCTCCGGCGCGCCGCGCCCGGCGGCGCGGCGAACGAGCGCGCGGGCGCGGGCCTTGAGCTCGCCGAGATCGAATGGCTTCACCAGGTAGTCGTCGGCGCCCGTATCGAGGCCCTCGATGCGGTCGGCGACCGCGTCGCGCGCGGTGAGGACGAGCACTGGAGTCGCGTCGCCGCGCGCGCGCTGCGCGCGCAGCACCTCGAGTCCGGCGAGGCGCGGCAGCCCGAGATCGAGGATGACCAGCGCGAAGCGGCCCGCGCGCAGCGCCGCATCGGCGGCCGCGCCGTCGCGCACCCAGTCGACCGCGTGGTCGTCCTGCGCGAGCCCGGCGCGCACGCCCTCGCCGAGCAGCGGGTCGTCCTCGACGAGCAGGATGCGCATTGACCCATTCTACTGACTGCCCGCGGCGTGCGCGGCCGTCCGGTCTTCGCGCGGGACGGCGACGCGCCGCTCGGAGAAGTCGCCCTCGGCGGCGCCTTCGTGGCATGCGCCGCAGTTCGCCGCGCTGCCGATCGCGGCGCGCCGCCAGACCCCCGGCGCGATCTCGTCGTGCTCGTGCCGAAACCAGCGCGTCCCGGTGATGCGCAGCGGCGTCTCACCCGGCGCGACCGCGCGCGCGGCTTTGCGGCCCGCGCGGCCCGCGCCGCGGTCGCCGCTCTCGCGCACGAGATACGCCGCGATCTCGCGCGCAGTCGCCGCATCGAGCGACGCATCCTCGCCGAAGTGGTCGGCGAGCCCGGACATGAGCTTCTCCCAGGAGCGGGCCGGGAGCAGCGCCGGCGGATAGGCGACGTGGCAGGCACCGCACTCGGTCCGCCAGGTTGGGTTGACGGTCCGCGGCGCGACGCCGCGGCGCTCCGGGTCCTCCGGTCCGCTCGCGAGCAGGACTCCGGTCGCGGTGACCGTCAGAACGAGCACCGCCACGGGTGCGAATCGACGAAAGCTCATCGGCGTTTCTTCTCCATTGCCTATTTCGCTTCGATCAGGAAGCGTACGAAGTCGGCCTTCTCCTGCGCGGTGCACTCGCGCGCGAGCACGTCGCGGCAGTTGCGCCGGAACCATTTCTCGGCCTGCGCCGGATCGGCGAGCCGTTCGGGGTTCGCGGCGGGCGCGAGCGGAGCGATCGGCTTGCCGGTGCGCCCGTGACGTCCCGGCCAGCGCGGATCGGGCGAGTGGCAGCTCGCGCAGCCGGCCTCCGGGCCGGCCGATGCGATTCCGCTCCGCCGGTACAGCTCGGCGCCGCGCGCGGGCGAGGCCCCGGCGAACCCGGGGTCCCCGCGCCTCGCCTGCGCCTCGTAGTCGCGCAGCAGGTCGGCGGGCGCGCCAGCGAGCGCCGCGGGTGCCGCTGCGCAGAGCAGGACCGCGAGGACCCTACGCATTGCCGCCTTCCCTGCGCGCGGACCGCACCTGGATGCCGGTCCACATGCTACTCGCGACCGGCACGCCGCCGATGCGCTGGTGCAGCCACAGCGCGCCCACGTGCACGACGATGAACGCCGCGACGAAGCTCGCGAGAAACTCGTGCGGCTCCTCCGCGAGCTCGGCGAGCCACACCTGGTCGAGCAGGCCGCCGGCGAGCGGCCCCATGCCGAGCTCGGACGCCGCGAGGGCGAGGCCGGTCACGGCCATCACCGCGAGCGTCCCGTAGAGCGCGAGAAAGGCCGCGCTCGCGAGCGGGTCGTGGCCCCACCGGTGGCGGTCGGGCAGCCGGAAGTCGGTCAGGAGCCGACGCCATGCCTGCGGGTGCCACATGTCGGCGAGACGCGCGTGGCGCGGACCGACGAGCGCCCAGGCGAAGCGCGTCGCGAGCCCCAGCACGAGGCCATAGCCCGCGTAGACGTGCACGGTCCACACAGCGCGCTCGCCCGCGCCGTGCTCGAAGAGCTCCGCGCCCCAGCCGGTCGCAAGGAGCGCGACGATCGCCGCCGCGTTCCACCAGTGAAGAAGCCGCAGCGCCGGGTCGTATACCCGGCGCCGCTCGTGCCCAGCATCGCTCATGACATCCTCCGATCGACGATTCACGCGCCGCACGGTAGCGCGTCCGGCTGAACGCGGCCTTAACGCGGCGGTCGGCCGTGATCGCTCCGTGCGAATTGCCGATAGCCGCTCGCGATCACCGGAAAAAAAGCGCAGAAGTTGACAGGGTTAGGCCCATTCGCTAACGTCCGAGCGAGCGGAGGAACTGCGGCGCGGCGTCCAAGGCGGCGTCGCGCCCGCGTCGCCGTCCGAGTCCGGACGGAGGAAATCCACGCAGCTCGTCCGGCTCGCGCGCGCGGGCCGGCGCCGCTTTTGAGCGCGGGCTCGCCGCCCGGCGCCGCGCGTTGTGAAGGAGGCATTCATGGCCCGCAAGACCCACGAACCGATCGTCCCGAAGCCCGAGGACCTCGATCCGCACCACCGCTGGCATCGGCCGCTGCAGGCGCCGGGAACCACGCAGGTGGATTTCGAGGAGCGTGTCGACTTCCGCCGGCTGCACAACTACCGGCTCGCGCGCACCCGCCAGTCGCTCGCGAAGTCGGGCCTCGGCGCGGTGCTGTGCTTCGACCAGTACAACATCCGCTACATCTCGAGCACGGTGATCGGCGAGTGGGCGCGCGACAAGCTGATCCGCTACTGCCTGCTCACCGGCAACGGCGACCCGTACGTGTGGGACTTCGGCTCGGCCGCGCGCCACCACAAGCTGAACTGCCCGTGGCTCGCCGAGGACCACTGCCGCGCCGGCAACCCCGGCATGCGCGGCGCGATCAACCCGAAGGTGGGGCTGTTCGAGCTCGCGGCCAGGGAGATCAAGGACATCCTGGTCCAGGAGGGCGTCGCCAACATGCCGCTCGGCCTGGACGTGTGCGAGCCGCCGATGCTCTTCGCGCTGCAGAAGGAGGGCATCGACGTGCGCGACGGCCAGCAGATGATGCTGGATGCGCGCGAGATCAAGAGCCACGACGAGATCACGCTGCTCAACATCGCCTCCTCGATGGTCGACGGCGTCTACCAGGACATCGCCGAGGCGCTCAAGCCCGGCGTCAAGGAGAGCCAGATCGTCGCGCTCGCCTCGAAGAAGCTCTACGAGCTCGGCTCCGACTGCGTCGAGGCGGTGAACGCGATCGCCGGCGAGCGCTGCAGCCCGCACCCGCACAACTTCACCGACCGGCTGATCCGTCCGGGCGACCCGGCATACTTCGACATCATCCACTCCTTCATGGGCTACCGCACCTGCTACTACCGCACGTTCGCGGTCGGGCGGGCCTCGCCGGCGCACATCACCGCGTACAAGAAGGCGCGCGAGTGGATGGACCGGGCGATCGAGCTGCTGAAGCCCGGCATGACCTGCGACCAGGTGGCGAACGCCTTCCCGAAGGCGGAGGAGATCGGCTTCGACTCCGAGATGGCCGCCTTCGGCCTGAACTTCTGCCACGGCCTCGGCGTCGGCCTGCACGAGCGCCCGCTGATCTCGCGCCTCAACTCGTACAAGGACCCGTACGAGCTCAAGGCCGGCATGGTGTTCGCGGTCGAGACCTACTGCCCGGCCACCGACGGGTACTCGGCGGCGCGCATCGAGGAGGAGGTGGTGCTCACGCCCGACGGCGCGAAGGTGATCACGCTGTACCCGGCCGACGAGCTGCCGGTCGCCAATAAGTACTGAAGCCGAGGACGTATGGCCACCACCACCAAGGAACGCGCGCGGCCGGCCGCCGGCGACGCCGAACCCTCCCAGGAGAAGCGCCTCGAGATGTACCGCATGCTGGTCGAGCTGCGGTATTGCGAGAAGCGCGCGTACGACCTCTTCCTGCAGAACCTGATCAAGGGCACGAGCCACCTGTCGCTCGGGCAGGAGGCGATCGCCGCCGGCTTCGCCGCGGCGATGCGGCCGGACGACTGGACCTTCTGCACCTACCGCGGCCATGCCCACACCCAGGCGCGCGGCGCGTCGATGACCGGCGTGCTCGGCGAGCTGATGGGCCGCGAGTGCGGGCTGCTGAAGGGCAAGGGCGGGTCGATGCACCTCACCGACGTCGAGAAGGGCGCCATGGGGTCCTACGCGATCGTCGGCGCGCACCTGCCGATCGCGATCGGCGCGGCGTGGTCGGCGCAGTACCGCGGCACCGACCAGGTCGCGGTGTGCTTCTTCGGCGACGGCACCACCAACATCGGCGCCTTCCACGAGGCGCTGAACATGGCGAAGATCTGGAGCCTGCCGGTCGTCTTCGTCTGCGAGAACAACCTGTACATGGAGTACACGCCGATCCACCAGGTCACCGCCGTGGAGCACCCGGCCGCCGACCGCGCCTCGGCCTACGGGCTCGAGCGCATCATCGTCGACGGCAACGACGTCGACGAGGTCTACCGCACCGCGCAGCGGACGATCGGCATGGCGCGCGCCGGCAAGGGACCGTCGCTCGTCGAGGCCAAGACCTACCGCCACAGCGGCCATTCGCGCGCCGACCCCGCCAAGTACCGGCCCGAGGGCGAGCTCGAACGCTGGCTCGAGCGCGACCCGATCAAGACCTACCGCGAGCGGCTGCTCGGCATGGGCGTCGCCGCAGCCACGCTCGACGGCATCGAGGCCGAGGCGACGCGCAAGGTGGAGGAGGCGACCGCCGCCGCGAAGGCGTCGCCGCCGCCGCCGGCGTCGCTGATCGAGCAGGACGTGTGGGCCGACGGAGGCGCGGCATGGCGGAACTGACCTTTCGCGAGGCGGTCGCCGCCGGCATCGCGCAGGAGATGCGCCGCGACGAGCGCGTGGTGTTCCTCGGCGAGGACGTCGCCGCCGCGGGCGGCGTCTTCAAGACGACCGTGGGGCTGCTCGAGGAGTTCGGGCCGAAGCGGGTGCGCGACACGCCGATCTCCGAGCAGGCGATCATCGGCGCGACGATGGGCGCGGCGATGACCGGACTGCGCCCGATCGCCGAGATCATGTTCTCCGACTTCTTCGCGGTGTGCTGGGATCTCGTCGCGAACCAGATCGCGAAGACCCGCTACATGACCGCCGGCCAGGTGACGCTGCCGCTCGTGATCCGCACCGCCAACGGCGGCGGCGTGCGCTTCGGCGCGCAGCACTCGCAGAGCGTCGAGAACTGGGCGATGGCGATCCCGGGCCTGAAGGTGGTCGCGCCGTCGACCGCCGCCGACGTCAAGGGGCTGATGGCCGCGGCGGTGCGCTCGGACGATCCGGTGATCTTCTTCGAGCACAAGGGCCTCTTCGGCACGAAAGGCGAGGTGCCCGACGACGAGCACGTCGACGAGCTCGGCACCGCCAAGGTGCTGCGCGAGGGCAAGGACGCGACGATCGTAGCGCTCGCGATGATGGTCCCGCGCGCGCTCGAGGCGGCGAAGATCCTGGAGGCGGAGCACGGCATCTCCGCGACGGTGGTCGACGTGCGCTCGCTCGTGCCGCTCGACACGCAGACGATTCTCGAGGAGGTGCGCAAGACCGGGCGCCTCTTCACGGTCGAGGAGAACCCGCGCCTGTGCGGCTGGGGCGCCGAGATCGTGTCGATCGCCGGCGAGGAGTGCTTCTACGATCTCGACGGCCCGATGGTGCGCATCACGACGCCGCACGTGCCGCTGCCGTGCGCCGACGCCCTCGAGGACGCAACCATCCCGTCGGTCGCCCGGATCGTGGAGACCGTCCGCACGTCGATGGGCTAGGGAACGCAGGCGCCGCCGCCGGGCACCCGATCGGCGGTCCGGCGCGTGCGTCGCCCACCGCGCTTTCGCCACGCTTCTTTCCATCACACGCTGCACGCCCGCGGAAACACGAGATCGATGGACGTCATCATGCCCCAGCTCGGCGAGACGGTGACCGAAGGCACCGTCGTCGTCTGGCACAAGAAGGTCGGCGACCAGGTCAAGGCCGACGAGAACCTGTTCGACATCGAGACCGACAAGGTCACCGCGGAGATCCCGGCGCCCGCCACCGGGGTCCTGAGGGAGATCCTCGTCCAGGAAGGCACGACGGTCGCGGTCGGCGCGAAGCTCGCGGTGATCGAGGTCGCGGGCGCCGCGGCGGCGCAACCGGCACCGCCCGCTTCCGTCCCCTCGACCTCCGCGCCCTCCGCGTCCGCGCCCCCGGCTTCCGCACCCGCGGCGCCGGCGGCGCGGCCTGCACTGGCCGATGCGTCCGCGGCGGGCGATGCGCCGCTCTCGCCGGTGGTGCGGCGCCTGATCGCCGAGCACGGACTCGATCCGGCCAGGATCCGCGGCACCGGGCGCGGCGGGCGCATCACGCGCGAGGACGTGCTCGCCGCGGTCGACGCTGCCGCATCGTCGGCTGCGCCGGCGTCGCCGCCCGCGCCGAAGGCACCCGCGCCGAGCGCCGGGAAGACGCCGGCGCCGCCGTCTGGCGCGCAGACCGAGGTCGTTCCGCTCAGCCGGATCCGCAAGCAGATCGGCGCGCACATGGTGCGCTCGAAGGCGACCAGCCCGCACGTCCTGCAGGCCGTGGAGGTCGACTTCCACGCGGTCGAGGCCGCGCGGCGGGCGCGCGCGGAGGAGTGGCGCCGCCGCGAGGGGTTCGGGCTCACCTACCTGCCCTTCGTCGCGCGCGCGGCGATCGACGCGATCGCCGAGTTCCCGCGCGTCAACGCGTCGATCGAAGGCGACAACCTGCTCGTCCACAAGCGGGTGAACCTCGGCGTGGCGGTCGACCTGAACTTCGAGGGCCTGATGGTGCCGGTGATCAGGGACGCGCAGACGCTGCGGCTCGCCGCCATCGCGCGCGCCATCAACGCGTTCGCGACGCGCGCGCGCGCGGGCACGATCAACCCCGACGATCTCGCCGGCGGCACCTACACGCTCTCGAACTCGGGGCCGTTCGGCACGCTGATCACCGCGCCCGTGATCAACCAGCCGCAGGTCGCCATCCTGTCGACCGACGGGGTGCGCAAGAAGCCGGTGGTGATCGAGTCGCCGGCGGGCGATGCGATCGCGATCCGCCCGGTGGGCGTGCTGGCGCAGTCGTTCGATCATCGCGCCTTCGACGGCGCCTACTCCGCCGCGTTCCTGCGGCGCGTGCGCGAGATCATCGAGACGCGGGACTGGTCGGCCGAGCTGGGCTAGGCGGCGCCCGGACATTTCCTCATCGGACAAACGGGGGAGGACACATGATCAGGGCCGGAATCGTCGGCCTCGGCTGGTGGGGCAAGACACTGGTGGAGGCGGCGCAGGGGAGCTCGGAGATCCAGTTCACGGCCGGCGCGTCGCGCACGGTCTCCCCCGAGCTGCAGGAGTTCGCCGCCGCGCAGGGCCTGCGGCTGCACGGCAGCTTCGAGGAGCTGCTGAAGGATCGCAAGCTCGACGCGGTCGTGCTCGCCACGCCGCACTCGATGCACGTGCAGCAGGTGGTCGCGGCCGCGCGGCGCCGCAGGCACGTCTTCTGCGAGAAGCCGTTCGCGCTGACCAAGGCCGAGGCCGCCAAGGCCGTCAAGGCGGTCGAGAAGGCCGGCGTCACGCTCGGGCTCGGCTACAACCGCCGCTGGCATCCGGCGATGACCGACCTGCGCAACCGGGTCCAGAACGGCAAGCTCGGGACGATCCTGCACGTCGAGGGCACGATGTCCTTCCCGAACGCGCTCTACCTGAAGCCGAGCCAGTGGCGCGCGAATCCGGAGGAGACGCCGTGCGGCGGGCTGACGCCGATGGGCGTGCACTTCGTCGACGCAATCATCGACCTCTTCGGCCAGGTCGAGGAGGTGCACTGCATGAGCATGCGCCGCGCGGTCGAGATCGACACCGACGACACGACCTCGATCCTGTTCCGCATGAAGAACGGGATGTCGGCGTACCTCGGCACCATGACCGCGACCGGCGGGTGCTTCCGGCTCCAGGTGTACGGCTCCGAGGGCTGGGTGCGCCTCGACGGCGTGACGCACATCGCCGGCGCCTCGTCGGAGGAGCGGCGCACGCGGCTCTTCGGCGCTTGCACGTTCCAGCCGGTCAAGGGATCGGCCGAGACGTGGCAGGCGGAGGCGTTCGACACTTCGCGCGCGGCGCTCGAGGCCTTCGCGAAGGCCGCGGCGGGCGGGCCGGCGTACCCGATCACCCACGACGAGATGATCCACGGCGCTGCGGTCACCGAGGCGATCGTCAAGTCGGCCGCGGCGGGCAAGACGAAGAAGGTCGCGTAGCACGAGCCAGACCGAGCGCGCTGCACGCCTACCCCGCCCTCCCCCTCTTTGGGGGAAGGCGGCGCAGGTGGCGACGCCCGCCAACCGAACAGCAGGGAAGGGAAGACACGATGGATCTGGGCGGCAATCTCGGGCACCTCACCTACTCGACGCTCGTCCATCCCGGCGACACCTGGGACGAGATGTGGGCGAGCCTCACGCGCTACGTGCCGGCGGTGAAGCAGCGCTTCGCGCCCGACAGGCGCTTCGGCGTGTCGCTGCGGCTGTCCGGCAAGTCGGCCGAGCGCCTCGCCGCGAACGCGGCCGAGCGCGCGCGGCTGCAGGCGTTCCTGGACGAGAACAACATGTACCTCTTCACGGTGAACGCGTTCCCGCACGGGCCGTTCAAGGGCACGCGCGTGAAGGAGCTCGTGTACGAGCCCGACTGGCGCACCGACGAGCGCGCGAGCTACACGATGCAGGTCGCCGACATCCTCGCCGAGGTCGCGCCGGCGGACGTCGCGCCGTCGATCCAGAGCCCGCCGCTCGGCTTCAAGCCGCGCGTGACCGGCCCCGACGTGATCGACGCCTACACGCGCCAGGTGCTGAAGACCGTCGCCCACCTGGTCGGGCTGCGCGAGCGCACCGGGCGCACCGTGACGCTCGCGCTCGAGCCCGAGCCGGCCTGCTTCCTCGAGGTGACCTCCGAGGTGATCGACTATTTCGGCCGCCACCTCTACAGCCCCGCCTCGGTCGACGCGCTGGCAAGGCAGACCGGGCTCTCGAAGCCGCGGGCCGAGGAGGCGCTGCGCCGCCATCTCGGCACCGTCTTCGACATCTGCCACCAGGCGGTGGAGTACGAGAACATCGCCGAGGCGCTCGGCAGCCTGAAGCGCGCCGGGGTCCCGGTGTTCAAGCTGCAGGCCGCCGCCGCGATCCGCATCCCGCAGGTGACGCAGGAGGTGGTGAAGGCGCTGGAAGCATACGACGATCCGGTCTACCTGCACCAGACGGTCGAGATGAAGGACGGGAAGCTCTCGCGCTTCGTCGACCTGCAGGAGGCGTTCGCCGCGTTCCGGAGCGACCCGGGCCCGCGCGAGTGGCGCATCCACTTCCACGTGCCGGTGTTCCTCGAAAGCCTCGGCGCGCTCTTCAAGACGACGCGCCCGGCGATCGAGGAAGCCCTGCGGGTGCACAAGGCCGACGCCGTGTCGACGCAGGTCGAGATCGAGACTTACACCTGGGACGTGCTGCCGGACGAGCTGAAGACCGGCGACATCGTCGACTACGTGGTGCGCGAGCTCGAGTGGGTGCGCGGCGAGCTCGTCTGATTCGTCATTCCCGCGCAGGCGGGATTGCATTGCGCCGCCGAACGGCCCACCGGATCCCCGCTCGCGGCGATGACGCGATGAGGAGGTCTGCGAAATGAAAGTCGGATTCATCGGCCTCGGCCGCATGGGCGGCGGGATCGCCGGCCGCCTGCAGGGCGCGGGCCACGAGCTCGTCGTCTACAACCGCACGCGCGAGAAGGCCGCGGCGCTCGAGAAGGCGGGCGCGAAAGTCGTCGGCTCGATCGCCGAGGCGTGCGCCGGGCGCGAGGTCGTGGTGACGATGCTCGCGCACGACCAGGCGCTCGAGGAGGTCGCGCTCGGCGCCGGCGGCATCCGCGGCGCGCTGGCGAACGGCGCGATCCACGTCGCGATGGGCACGCACGGCGTCGCCGCGACGCGCGCGCTCGCGCGCGCACACGCCGAGGCCGGCCAGGTCTACGTCGCCGCGCCGGTGCTCGGCCGGCCCGAGGTCGCAGCGGCCGGCCAGCTCGGCATCGTCGCGGCCGGCCCCGCCGACGCGGTGGCGAAGTGCCGCCCGCTCTTCGACGTGATGGGCCGGCGCACGTTCGAGGCCGGCGCCGACCAGTCGGCCGCCGCCGCGATCAAGCTCGCCAACAACTTCGTGCTCGGCTGCGCGATCGAGGTGCTCGGCGAGGCGTTCGTGCTCGCCGAGAAGCACGGCGTCGCGCGCGCCCTGCTCTACGACGTGCTGACCGACGTGCTGTTCGCCTGCCCCGCCTACAAGGGCTACGGCGACATCATCGCGAAGCAGGACTGGGACCGCGTCGGCATCACGGCGCGCCTCGCGCTGAAGGACTGCAACCTGGCGCTCGCCGCCGCCGAGGGCGTCGAGGTGCCGCTGCCGAGCGGCAGCGCCTGGCGCGACCGGTTGATCGGCGCGATCGCGCACGGCCTCGCCGAGAAGGACCAGTCGGTGGTCGCGGTGGCGCAGGCGCGGGCGAGCGGGCTGGGGTGACAAACGGCGAACGGTGAACGGTAAGCGGCAAGCGGAAAAAGCGGTGCCGCGGATTGCGCGGAGCCGAGAGCGCATCCCGATAGCGCGGCGCGCGTTGCGCGCTGCGCGTCCCGTTCACCGCTTACCGTTCACCCGTCTTCGGGGCCAGCTGCAGGTCCGCGCCCCCGAGGATCATCCGGTTCCAGGTCGGCGAGACGACGATCTCGTTCAGGCACATGTGCGGCGGCGCCTCGGCGACGAAGCGCACGATGCGGGCGAGGTCCGCGGGCTTCAGCATCCGCGCCTCCTCCTCCGTGCTCGGCGGCACCGGCCGCGCCTTCAGGATCGCCGTCGCGACCTCGCCCGGGAAGATCACGCAGCCGCGGATGCCGTTCACGCCTTCCTCGATGTTGAGCGAGGCAGTCATCGATGCGAGCGCATGCTTGCTCGCGTTGTACGCCGGACCGGCGAGATAGCCGTCGTAGCGTCCGTACCACGACGAGACGTTGATCACGACCCCGTCGCGCCGGGCGCGCATCGCCGGCAGCGCCGCGGCCGTGCAGTAGAAGGCGCCGTTCAGGTTCACGCCGAGCACGCGCTCCCAGCTCTCGAGCGCGAGCTCGTTCCAGTGGCGCTTCGGCACGTTCGTCCCGGCGCAGTTCACCAGGACGTCGATGCGGCCGTGGCGCTCGAGGATCTCGTGCGCGGCGTGCGCCACCTGCTTGCGCTCGGCCACGTCGAGCGGCATCTTCTCGACCCGGCCGCCGGCGGCGGTGACGAGCGCGCGCGTCTCCTCGAGCGCCTCGGAGCGCCGCCCCGATATCACCACGAGCGCGCCGGCGCCCGCCAGCTCCACCGCCACCGCCTGCCCGATGCCGCTGCCGGCCCCGGTGATCCACGCGATCCTGCCGCTCGATGCGCTCATTTCCGCCGCCTCCCGATCCGTTCGCCGCCCCTGCTATCATCGCGCCGCCAGGGGGGAGACACAATGACCGGAGCGGAGTCCATCGCCTACCTCGTCGCGCGCGTGCTGTCGACCGGAATCTGGATCGCGGCGGGCTGGTACAAGTGGGCGCACTACGAAAAGACGATCGGCGAAATGGTCCAGCACGGCGTCCCGCTGCCGCGCCTGGTCCTGCCGCTCGTGCTGGCCCTCGAGTTCGTCGGCGCGGCGATGCTCGTCTTCGACGTCCACGTCTGGGCCGCGGCGCTCGCCTGGATCGCCTTCACCATCCCGGCGAGCATCATGTACCACTTCCGCTTCATGGTGCGCGAGGGCACGATCGACTTCGTCCAGTTCCTGCTCGGCTGGAAGAACGTCTCCATCATGGGCGGCTTGATCGCGCTGATCCTGCTCGACAAGAGCCGCCCGGCATGGCTGTTCGGCGGCGGCTGACCGGCGGACCCTACCGCCGCTCGTAGCGCTCGAGGAGCTTCTCGGAGCCGAACTCGCGCGTCGCGACGTGGGCGAACCCGGCCCGCGCGAGCAGCGCCGGCACCTCGTCCTGCGGGTCGTACACGTCGCGCACGCGCCGCACCAGCACGAGCGTGCGCCGCCCTTCGATCGCGCGCGCGAGGCCGGCGAGCCCGTCGGGCTCGACCACCGGCACGCAGCGGCTCGTCGGGTACTCGACCGCGAGGCCGGGCGCGGGGTACGGCCGGGGCACGCCGCGCATCGCCCGCGCGACCTGCGCCTGCGCGGCCGCATGCGCGAGCGGCAGCTCGAGCTCGTTCGGCAGCAGCAGCACGAGCGCGTCCTCCGGCGTCGCCGCGAGCGCGCGCACGATCGCGTTCCACGGCTCCTTGCGCTGCCCCTGCGCGAGCAGCAGATGGTCGGCGAAGAGGCTCGCCGCCACGAGCGGCAGGAAGACCGCCATCCGCAATGCGGCCGAGCGCAGGCGCGCAATCGCCGCTGCGACGCCGATGCAGGCCGGCAGCGCGATCCCGATCAGCACGCGCGCGATCAGGATCGGCTTCAGGAGCAGGCTCGCCGCCAGCGTGAACAGGATCGGCCCGACCGCCATGCACCCGAGCAGCAGCGCGGCGCCGCGACGGCCGCTGCGCCAGAGGCCGGCGAGCCCGAGCACGAAGAGGCCGGCGACCGCCGCCACCACCCACGGCAGCGGTGCGCCGAGCACCAGTCCGACCTCGTGCAGCACGTACCCCGCGGTCGGCCACGGGATCCAGAACGCATCGATCACGCCGCGCGCCTGCGCGATGTAGGTCGGCAGGTACGGCGCCCACGCAGCCGCGATCGCCAGCGCGACCAGGGCGACCGCGCGGCCGTGGCGGCGCGCGCCGGGCTCGATCGCCATCCAGGCGAGCGCCGCGCAGGCGAGGCTCGCGAGCACGAACACCGCGGTGTTGCGCAGCCAGACCGCGAGCGCGCCGCCCGCGGCGAGCGCGAACCAGGCGCCGAGCCCTTCGCGCACGCCCGGCCGCGCGGAGCTGCCGGCGGCCGGGTCGCCGCGGCAGGTGACGCGCAGGCCGCCGTAGAGGACGAGAGCGAACGCGACCGTGACGAGCGCGTAGGCGCGCGCCTCCTGGGCGAACTCGATCTGAAACGGCGCGACCGCGAGGAGCGCCGCGGCGAAGAACCCGACCGCCGGAGCGATCACGCGCGCCGCGCCCCACAGCACCGCCACCGCGAGGACGCCGGCGAGCGCGCTCGGCGCGCGCAGCGCGGCGGCGCCGTCGCCGGCGAGCGCGACCCACCCCTTCAGGATCAGCGGATAGAGCGGAGGCTGGGGATCGCAGGTCGGAACGAGCCAGGCGAGCGCGCCGAGCGGTTGGCGCGCGGCCCACCACGAGTAGGCCTCGTCGAGCCACACGGGCTCGCGGCCGAGGCCGTGGAAGCGCAGCGCCGCCGCCACGGCGAGCAGCAGGCCGAGACCCGCCCACTCGACGCGCGACGCCGCGCCGCGCGCTGCGCCGGCCGCCTTGCCCTGCCCCGCGCCCACTTCCCCCTCCCCGAGCGCGGCGGCGCCTGCTCCGAGACGCTCGCCGCGGGCAATCAGCTCACCGGCGCGCGAACTGCGCCGCGCCGAACATGTTCTCGCGCCACTGCGGATCGTCCGGCGGCGGCCGGCGTACGTGCGCGAGCACCTGCAGCGCGCGCTGGACCGCGGGCCGCGCGTTGATGGCGTCGAACCAGCGCTTGACGCGCGGATAATCCTCCAGCGCGACGCCCTGCCGCTCGTGCGAGCGCAGCCAGGGCATGATCGCGATGTCGGCGATCGAGTACTCCGCGCAGCCGACGTACTCGCTCTCCGCGAGCCGCTTGTCGAGCACGCCGTACAGCCGGTGGGCCTCCTTCGTGTAGCGCTCGATCGGATACGGGAGCTTCTCGAGCGCGTAGGCGCGGAAGTGGTGCGCCTGGCCGAGCATCGGCCCGATGTGCCCCATCTGGAACATCAGCCACTGCAGCACGGAGTAGCGGTCGCGGACGCTCTCCGGCAGGAGCCGGCCGGTCTTCGCCGCGAGGTACAGCAGGATCGCCCCCGACTCGAACATGGACATGGGCTTGCCGTCGGGCCCCTCGGAGTCGACGATCGCCGGGATCTTGTTGTTCGGGCTGATCGCGAGGAATTCCGGCCTGAACTGCTCGCCGGCGCCGATGTTCACCGCGTGGACGCGGTACTCGAGACCGGTCTCCTCGAGCATGATGTGGATCTTGTGCCCGTTGGGCGTCGGCCAGGTGTAGAGGTCGATCATTCGCGAGACAGTTTGGCAGTTGGCAGCGGGCAGTTGGCAGTGGGCAGTTGGCAGTGGGCCGTGGACGGTGCTCACGGAGCCACGGGCGCGCGCATATTACACGTGTTCTTCGGGTACGCTCACCACTCCTCAATACTCGCTCAAGCGCACCACCTGCTTGCCGAGGTTCTCGCCGCGCAGCATGCCGATGAAGGCCCGCGGTGCGTTCTCCAACCCATGCGCGACCGACTCGAAATACCTGAGCTTGCCCTCGGCATGCCAGCCCGCGAGCTGGCGAAGCGCTTCGGGCCAGACCTCGAGCCGGTCCGAAACGATGAATCCCTGCATGCGGATGCGGTTCACGAGCACCGCGCCGAGGTTGCGCACGGGATAGGCTGCGGTCGCGTTGTACTGCGACACCAGTCCGCAGATCGTCACGCGCGCGAACGGATTGGTGAGCGCGAGCACCGTGTCCAGCACCTCGCCGCCCACGTTCTCGAAGTCGACGTCGACGCCGTCCGGCGCGGCGCGCTCGAGGTCCTCGCGCAGCCGCCCGGCCTTGTAGTCGACGCACGCGTGGAAGCCGAGCTCCTGGACGACGTGCGCGCACTTGACCGCGCCGCCGGCGATGCCGACCGCGCGGCAGCCGTGCATGCGCGCGAGCTGCCCGACCACGCTGCCGACCGCGCCGGCGGCGGCCGACACCACGACCGTCTCGCCGGCCTCGGGCCGCGCCATGTCGAGCAGCCCCATCCAGGCGGTGACGCCGGGCATCCCGAGCACGCCGAGATAGTGCGAGAGCGGCGCGACGGCCGGATCGACCTTGCGCAGCGCGGCGCCGTCGGAGAGCGCATAGAGCTGCCAGCCGAGCGACCCGGTGACGAACTCGCCCGCGCGGAACTGCGGGCTGCGCGAGGCGATCACCTCGCCGACGGTGCCGCCGATCATCACCTCGCCGAGCTCCGCGCGCTTCGCGTAGGACTTCGCGGCGTTCATGCGCATCCGCATGTAGGGATCGAGCGAGAGCCAGTGGTTGCGCACCAGCACCTGCCCGTCGGCCGGCTGCGCCACCGGCGACTCGACGATGCGGAAGTCGGCCTCCGTCGGGAAGCCGCTCGGCCGGCTCGCAAGCAGGACCTGCAGGTTGCGCATGGTCATCCGAGCGCCGCGAACCGCGCGGCATGGTGGTCCGCGTCGCCGAGCTGGAAGTCGATCATGGTCAGCCGCTTCGCGTAGTGGCTCGCTGGCATCTCGTCGGTCACGCCCATCCCGCCGTGCAGCTGGATCGCGGCCTGGGCGACGAGCCGTCCCGAGCGCCCGAGGTGCGCCTTGGCGGCCGACACCGTTCGCGCCCGCTCGACCGCGTCTTCCGCATCGGCCCTGACCGCCGCGAGGAGCGCCAACGAGCGCGATTGCTCGAGGTGGATGAACATGTCGACCGCGCGGTGCTGGAGCGCCTGGAAGCGGCCGATCGGCTGGCCGAACTGCTGTCGCGTCTTGAGGTAGTCGAGGGTCTGCGCGTTCAGCGTCTCCATTACGCCGACCGCCTCGGCGCACAACGCGGCCGCGCCGACGTCCACGACGCGCTCGATGATCGGCAGCGCCTCGTCGAGCGGCCCGAGGAGCGCACCCGCGTCCACCGTCACTCCGTCGAGCGCGACCTCGGCCGCGCGCTGGCCGTCGATGGTGCGGTAGCCGCGCACGCTCACACCCTTGGCGGCGCGCTCGACCAGGAACAGGCTGATGCCGGCCGCCTCGCGCTCGGCGCCCGCCGTGCGCGCCGAAACGACCAGGACGTCGGCCTGGGCGCCCCACGGCACGACGGCCTTGCGCCCGTCGAGCACGAACCCCGTCCCGGCGCGCCGCGCGCGCGCCGCCACCTGCGCGAGATCGTAGCGCGCGCCCGCCTCGCCGTGCGCGAGCGTGAGCAGCAGCTCCCCGCGCGCCGCGGCCGGCAGCAGGCGCTCGCGCTGCGCCGGCGTGCCCGCGCGCGCGACCGTCCCGGCGCCGAGCACCGCGCTCGCGAGGTACGGCTCCACGACGAGCCCGCCGCCGAGCGCCTGCATCGCGACGAGCGTGTCGACCGCGGTGCCGCCGAAGCCGCCGTGCGCCGCCGGCAGCGTCAGGCCGAGCAAGCCCATCTCGGCGAGCTGCGCCCAGATCTCGCGGCTGAAGCCCTCGGCCGAGCGCACGATCGCGCGGCGCTTCTCGAACGGGTACTCGCGCGCGACGAAGCGGGCGAGCGAGTCGCGCAGGAGCTGCTGTTCCTCGGAGAACGAGAAGTCCACGGCGCTCTCGCGAGTTGGCAGTCAACAGTTGGCAGTTGGCAGAGGTCGCAGCGCGACGGTCACGGCTCCACTCCGCGTTCAATGGTGCGCATCAAGCCGACAAGCATTGCCAAGGTCTCCCGCGTCTGTTCGATCCATTCGCGTCCAACGTCTCTCTCGAAGTAGCCAATCTCCACTCCGACGTAGAGCCGCGTTCTCAGCTCACCGCAGGAACCCTTCGCGTAGGTCAGGAAGCGCACCTTCTCGTTCAGCGATCCCCGCTCGACTCCCTCTGCAGCATTGCTCGGAACGGAGAGCGCCGAGCGCGTGATCTGATCGCGAAAGCCAAAGTCGCGCACGCCGCGGAGATGCTTGTGTATTTCTACTGTCAGCCGCGTGGACCTCTTCCACACGTCCAGATCTTCGAAGCTCATGACCGGTTCCGATCGCCGCTCTCCTGGGGCGGTCCGCCAACTCCAGTCTGCCAACTGCCGACTGTCAACTGCCGACTCATAAGCCGAGCACCATCTGCGCGATGATGTTGCGCTGGATCTCGTTCGAGCCGCCGTAGATCGTGACCTTGCGGTAGTTGAAGTAGCGCGCGGCGAGCGGCGCGGCGTACTCGGGCCCGACCGGCGCGTCCTCGGCGTCGAGCGCCATCGCCTCGGGCCGGAACGGTGCCGCGTACGGCCCGACCGCGTCCATCATCAGCTCGGTGAGCGCCTGCTGGATCTCGGTGCCCTTGATCTTCAGGATCGAGGCTTCCGGCCCGGGGGCGCTTCCGCGGCTCGCCAGCACGCGCATGACCGTCGCCTCGAGCGCGATCAGCTCGATCTCGACCTGCGCCATGCGCGCGGCGAACAACGGATCCTCCGCGAGCGGCCGCCCGTTCCTGCGCTCGCTGCGCGCGATGGCCTTCAGCGTGGCGAGTTCGCGCTTCGACGCGCCGACGCCGGCGATGCCGGTGCGCTCGTGGCCGAGCAGGTACTTGGCGTAGGTCCAGCCCTTGCCCTCCTCGCCCACGAGGTTCTGCGCCGGCACCCGCACGTTCTCGAAGAACACCTCGTTCACCTCGCGCTCCCCGTCCAGCGTCACGATCGGCCGCACGGCGACGCCGGGCGCGTGCATGTCGACGAGCAGGAAGCTGATGCCTTCCTGCTTCTTCACCGTCGTGTCGGTGCGCACCAGGCAGAAGATCATGTCGGCGTGCTGCGCGAGCGTGGTCCAGGTCTTCTGGCCGTTGACGACGTAGTGGTCGCCCTCGCGCACCGCGCGCGTCCTGAGCGAGGCGAGGTCCGAGCCCGCGCCGGGCTCGGAGTAGCCCTGGCACCACCAGTCCTTGTTCGCGCGGATGCGCGGCAGGTAATGGCTCTTCTGCCACGCGCTGCCGAAGGCCATGATCACCGGCGCGACCATGTTGAGGCCGAACGGGATCAGGCGCGGCGCGCCGGCCGCCGCCGTTTCCTCGTCGAAGATGTGGCTCTCGACCGCGGTCCAGCCGCAGCCGCCGAACTCCCTCGGCCAGTGGCCGGCGAGCCAGCCGCGCTCGGCGAGGATGTCCTGCCAGCGAACGTAGTCGTCCTTCTCGAGCCGCCGGTGCTCGAGCACCTTGCGCGCGATGTCGCCCGGCAGCCGGGCGCGCACGAACGCGCGCACCTCGTCGCGGAACGCGCGCTCGCCGGCGGTGTATTCGAGATCCATGATCGCTGCCCAGGACGAGATCGGGACGGTCAATGGTAGCCCAGTTGCGCGGCTCGACGGCGCCCGCCCGATGCGGCATGCTTCGCCGGCCGGGCTGTCATCGCCGGTTCGATGGCCGGGTCCGTGACGGGATCGAGACGGAATCGGAGGCGACATGAAGGCGGTGGTCTGCAAGGCGTTCGGCCCGATCGACGACCTCGTCGTCGCCGACGTGCCGGCGCCGCAACCGGGCGCCGGCGAGGTGCTCATCGGCGTGAAGGCCTGCGGGGTGAACTTCCCCGACGTGCTGATGGTGCAGGGGAAGTACCAGGTCAAGCCGCCGCTGCCGTTCGCGCCGGGCGTCGAGATCGCCGGGATCGTCGAGGCGGTCGGCGCGGGCGTCGCGCACGTCAGGCCCGGCGATGCGGTGGCGACGTCGCTGACGCACGGCGGTTTCGCGGCGCAGGCGGTCGCGCCCGCCGCGAACGCCGTGCCGCTGCCGGCCGGGCTCGACTTCCGGATCGCCGCGGGGTTCATGCTCACCTACGGAACCTCGTATCACGCGCTCAAGGACCGCGCGCAGCTCGCGCCCGGCGAGACGCTGCTCGTGCTGGGCGCGGCGGGCGGGGTCGGGCTCGCCGCGGTGGAGCTGGGGAAGCTGATGGGCGCGCGGGTGATCGCGGCCGCCTCCTCCGAGGCGAAGCTCGCGACCTGCGCGCGCTTCGGCGCCGAGGCGCTCGTCAACTACGAGCAGGAGGACCTGCGTGAGGCGCTGAAGCGCCTGACCGGCGGCAAGGGCGTCGACGTCGTCTACGACCCGGTCGGCGCGCGCTTCGCCGAGCCGGCGATCCGCAGCCTCGCGTGGCGCGGCCGCTACCTCGTGATCGGTTTCGCCGGCGGCGACATCCCGCGCATCCCGCTCAACCTCGCGCTCCTGATGGAGCGCTCGCTCGTCGGCGTCTACTGGGGCGCGTGGACCGCGCGCGAGCCGGAGGCGAACCGCGCCAACCTCGCGCAGGTGCTCGACTGGATCGTCGCCGGCCGGCTGCGGCCGCTCGTCAGCCGCGCCTTTGCGCTCGAGCAGGCCGCCGCCGCGCTTGCGGAGCTCGCCGAGCGCAGGGTGCTCGGCAAGATCGTCCTGGTGACCGATCCCGCGCAGGCGGGATGAAGGGGGAAGCGCCGTGGAATGGGACTTCGGAACGCTCGACGCGGCGCAGCGCTACAAGCTGCTGGTGGGGCTCGTCGTGCCGCGCCCGATCGCGCTGGTGAGCACGCAGGACGCGGCCGGCGTGGTGAACGTCGCGCCGTTCAGCTTCTTCAACGCGCTCGGCGACGACCCGCCGATCGTGATCCTGAGCATCGAGAACCGCGACGAGGGACCGCCGAAGGACAGCGCCCGCAACATCCTCGAGTCGCGCGAGTTCGTCGTGAACATGGTCGACGAGCCGATCGCCGCGCAGATGCACGCCTGCTCGGAGGCCTTTCCCCCCGAGGTGAGCGAGCTCGAGCGGGTCGGGTTCACCGCGGCGCCGTCGCGCCGCGTCGCGCCGCCGCGCGTCGCCGAGTCGCCGGCCGCGCTCGAGTGCCGCCTGCACACGCACATCCCGATCGGGGCGCGGCACCTGCTGATCGGCGAGGTGGTGTGGCTGCACGTGCGCGAGGGCATCGTCGATCCGACGACGCTGCGCATCGTGCCGGAGAACTACCACCCGGTCGGGCGCTTCTACGCCAACCGCTACTGCCGCACGCGCGATCAGTTCACGATCGCGCCGAACGAGTACAACCGGCGGCGCGCGGCGGTCGGCAAGGGCTGACCCGCGCGCCGTGCTATCCTGCGCGACGCCCGTGCCGGGGCGCCGCCAAGAGCGTCCGGCCGATCGGCGCACCCCGACATGGAGGAGATCGACATGAACCCGAGCACCACCTTGTTCCGCCATTTCGTGCTCCCGGCCGCCGCCGCCGCGGCGTTCGCGCTACCCGCGGCCCACGCCCAGGACAAGCTCATCGCCGGGGTGGACGGCACCTTCGCGCCGCACGCGATGCCGAAGCTCGGCGGGGGCGTCGAGGGCTTCAACGTCGACCTAATCAACGAGATCTCGAAGCAGATCGGCAGGCCGATCGAGATATTCGCCGGCCAGTTCTCGGGCCTGATCCCGGCGATGAACGCCGGCAAGATCAGCTTCGTCGGCGCGCCGACCACGGTGACGCCGGAGCGCGCCGCGAACCTGCTCTTCAGCGAGGGCTACCTCAACACCTACTACGCGATCGTCGTCCCGGCCAAGGCGCCCGACGTCACGTCGCTCGAGCAGCTGAAGGGCAAGACGATCTCGCTCAACCGCGGTTCGGCCTACGACAAGTGGGCGCAGGAGAACGCCGCCA
>JAHDYJ010000164.1 GCA_023383795.1 Burkholderiales bacterium
CGTACGACCCCGGTTCGGGAAGAAGCACGGCCGCGATTTTGAGATAGCTTCTAGAACCTATCTCAAAATGCGAATGCGGTCGCGAAAGTGGGGATCTACAAGGGGCTCGCCCCTTGTTCGTTCGGGGATCTACAAGGGGCAATGTGCCCCTTGTTCGTACGACCCCGGTTCGGGAAGAAGCACGGCCGCGATTTTGAGATAGCTTCTAGATAGCTTCCTCGTTCGTCTCGCCGGTGCGGATCCGCACGACCTGCTCGACCGGCGCGACGAAGATCTTGCCGTCGCCGATCTTGCCGGTGCGCGCCGACTTGATCATCGCCTCGATCACGCCGTCGACCATGCTCTCAGTGACGACGACCTCGATCTTGACCTTGGGCAGGAAGTCCACGACGTACTCGGCGCCGCGGTAGAGCTCGGTATGCCCCTTCTGGCGGCCGAAGCCCTTGACCTCGGTGACCGTGAGGCCGGTGACCCCCACCTCGGCGAGCGCCTCGCGCACCTCGTCCAGCTTGAAGGGCTTGATGACCGCTTCGATCTTCTTCATGGCGGCTCCGCTGACAGGGTGGTGTTGGAACGCGGTGCTGATCCGCGGTGCGGACTCCCGCGCGCGGCCAGTATAGCAAACGCGACGCCGCCTCCCGGCGCGCGCGGCGCCGGCGCCTTGTCTCGCGCGGCGCGCTCGCCAATAATGGGCGCATGAGCGGCGTCCGGACCGACCGCAGCACCGCCCGCCGGGCGCGCCGCCCCGCCCCGCGTCGGCGTCGAACCGTCGGCAGCGCGTGACTCCTTCTTCAGAACCGGTGTTCCGCGTGGTCGAGGACCTCGCAGACATCCCCGCGGCGCAGTGGAACGCGCTCGCGGGCGATCACCCGTTCCTGCGGCACGAGCTCCTGCACGCCATGCACGCGACCGGCTGCGCGGCGGCCGAGACCGGCTGGCTGCCGCAGTATCTCGGGCTCTGGCGCGGCGGCCGGCTCGCCGGGGCGATGCCGCTCTACGCGAAGTCGCACTCCTACGGGGAGTACGTGTTCGACTGGGCGTGGGCCGACGCCTACGCGCGCCACGGCCTCGCGTACTACCCGAAGCTGCTGTCGGCGATCCCCTTCTCGCCGGTGAGCGGACCGCGGCTGCTCGCGCGCGACGACGAGGTCCGCGCGCAGCTGCTCGGCGCGGCGCTCGCGCTCGCGCGCGAGGCCTCCTCGCTGCACATCCTCCTCCCGCCGGAGGACGAAGGAAAGCTCATGGAGGCCGCGGGCATGATGCTGCGCCGTGGCGTCCAGTTCCACTGGCGGAACCCCGGGTACGCGAGCTTCGACGAGTTCCTCGCGACGCTCAGCCAGCCCAAGCGCAAGAAGATCCGGCAGGAGCGGCGCCGGGTCGCCGAGGCCGGGATCGCCTTGCGGCGCCTGACCGGCGCCGAGATCGGCCCCGAGCACTGGCGCTTCTTCACGCGCTGCTACAACCTCACCTACCGCGCGCACTACTCGACGCCCTATCTCAACCTCGCGTTCTTCCAGCGGCTCGGCGAGGTGTTGCCGGAGAGCGTCCTGCTGGTGCTCGCCGAGCGCGACGGCAAGCCGTTCGGCGCGGCGCTCGACGTCTTCAACGCGCAGGTGCTGTACGGCCGCTACTGGGGCGCGGTCGGCTTCGTGCCCGGGCTGCACTTCGAGGCGTGCTATTACCAGGCGATGGAGTTCTGCATCGAGCGCGGCATCGGCCTGTTCGAGGGCGGCGCGCAGGGCGAGCACAAGCTCGCGCGCGGGTTCCTGCCGGTCGCGACCCGCTCGGCGCACTGGCTGCGCCACCCGCGCTTCGCCGAGGCGGTCGAGCAGTTCCTGGCGCGGGAGGCGCGCGGCGTCGACCGCTACATCGACGAGCTGAACGAGCGCGCCCCGTTCAAGGCGGTCGGCGCGTAGGCGATAATCGGCGCCGGCAACCGCCAACGGAGGAGGAGCGCATGGGACTGCGGCTCGAGGGGAAGGTGGCGATCGTCACGGGCGCGGGCTCGGGCTTCGGCGCGGGCATCGCCCGACGGTTCGCGGAGGAGGGCGCGAAGGTCGCCGTCAACGACATCGATGCCGCGGCCGCCGAGCGGGTGGCCGCGGCGATCCGCGACCGCGGCGGCGCCGTGCAGCCGGTCGCCGCCGATGTCGCCACCGACACGGGCTGGTCGCGCATCGTCGCGGACACGCTCGCCGCGTACGGCCGCCTGGACGTCTGCGTGAACAACGCCGGCTGGACCCACCGCAACAAGCCCATGCTCGAGGTCACCGAGGCGGAGTTCGAGAAGATCTACGCGGTCAACGTGAAGAGCATCTACCTCTCCGCGCGGCACTGCATCCCGGTGTTCCGCCGGCAGGGCCGCGGGTGCTTCGTGCAGATCGCCTCCACCGCGGGCGTGCGCCCGCGGCCGGGCCTGACGGTCTACAACAGCTCGAAGGCCGCGGTCATCAACATGGCGAAGTCGATGGCCGCCGAGTTCGGCCCGGAGAAGATCCGCGTGAACTGCGTGAACCCCGTGTTCAGCCCGGAGACGGCGCTCTCGGCCGACTTCGCCGGCGGCGCCGTGACGGACGAGGCGAAGGCGCGCTTTCTCGCGACGATCCCGCTCGGCCGGTTCTCGACGCCGCGCGACGTCGCGAACGCGTGCCTCTACCTCGCCTCGGACGAGGCGGACCTCGTCAGCGGGGTGTGCATCGAGGTGGACGGCGCGCGCTGCGTTTAGAGGTCATCTCGACATCGCGGCCGTGCTTCTTCGTGCAAGAGGGGTCGTACGAACAAGGGGCAGAGTGCCCCTCGTATATCCCCTCTTCGCGAAGGTTGAAGGTCAGCCGGGCTTGCGGATGAAGCCGCCGAGCAGCGCGGCGACCTGGCGCTCGCGCTTCTGCGGCTGCGGCGCCGCCGGCGGCGCGGCGCCCGGCTCGTAGGGCTTGCTGAAGATCGGATCGGTCGGCTTCGGCGCCGGCCTCGCCGCCGGCGCCGCGGGACGCTCGGGGCGCCGGCCGCGGGTGAGCCGCGGCTCGTCGGCGCCGCGCCGGCGCTCGCGGTCGGGCCGCGCCATGATGCCGGGCGCCTCGCGCACGTTCGGCCCGAAGTTCGGCACGATCTCGCGCTCGATCTTCACCTTGATCATCCTCTCGATGTCGGCGAGGCGCTCGGTCTCCTCGCCGCACACCAGCGAGATCGCGAGGCCGGTCGCGCCCGCGCGCCCGGTGCGGCCGCTGCGGTGCACGTAGTCCTCGGGCGAGTTCGGCAGCTCGAAGTTCACGACGTAGGGCAGCTGCTCGATGTCGAGCCCGCGCGCGGCGACGTCGGTCGCGACCAGCACCCCGACCTTGCCTGACTTGAACTCGTCGAGCGCCTGCAGGCGCTCGGCCTGCGTCTTGTCGCCGTGGATCGCCGCGGCGTGCACGCCCGAGCGGTTCAGCTGATAGGCGAGGCGGTTCGCGCCGAGGCGCGTCGAGGTGAAGACGAGCACCTGCTTCATCTCGCGCGACTTGATCAGGTGCACGAGGAGATCGCGCTTGCGCTCGCGCGCGACCGGATGCACCAGGTGGCTGACGAGCTCGGCGGCGGCGTTCCGCCGCGCCACCTCGACCAGCACCGGGTTCTTCAGGAACGCGTCGGCGAGCTTCTTGATCTCGTCGGAGAACGTCGCCGAGAAGAGCAGGCCCTGCTTGCGCGCGGTCAGCAGTCCGAGGATCCGGCGCACGTCTGGAATGAACCCCATGTCGAGCATGCGGTCCGCCTCGTCGAGGACGAAGATCTCGACCTGCGACAGGTTCACCGTGCGCTGGTGCACGTGGTCGAGCAGCCGGCCGGGCGTCGCGACCAGGATCTCGACGCCGTTGCGCAGCTGCTGCATCTGCGGCTCGATCGGCATGCCGCCGAACACCACGGTGGTGCGCAGCGGGACGTGCTTGCCGTAGTCGCGGAAGCTCTCCTCGACCTGCAGCGCGAGCTCGCGCGTCGGCGTGAGGATCAGCGCGCGCACCGGGTGCCGCGCGGGCGACATGCTGGTGTTGGCGTGCGGCGCGAGGCGCTGCAGGATCGGCAGCGCGAACGCGGCGGTCTTGCCGGTGCCGGTCTGCGCGCCGCCCATCAGGTCGCGGCCGGCGAGGACCAGCGGGATGGCCTGCGCCTGGATCGGGGTGGGTTCGGTGTAACCCTGCTCGGCTACGGCCTTGAGCAGGTCGGGATGCAGTCCGAGGTCAGCGAATGTCGTCAAGCAATGCGATCGTCAGAGAGAATGGAACGGCGACACGTCCCCCCGGCCGCCTGGCGGTCCGAAAGCACGTTGTGAGAGCGGGCGCCGGATGGGAAAAAGACCGAAGCGGGGGGAACGACTGCGCGGATTATAGCAGAGGCGCGCGTCCGCCGCGCGCCCCGCTTTCCTATAATCGCGGCGGAACATGATCCACCTGCGCAATCTCACCCTGCGCCGCGGCGCGAAGCTCCTGCTGGCCGGCGCCGGCGCCGCGATCGCCCCGGGACAGCGCGTCGGCGTCGTCGGGCCGAACGGCTGCGGCAAGTCGAGCCTCTTCGCGCTGTTCACCGGCGGGCTGCACGCCGACGGCGGCGACGTCGAGGTCCCGCCGGGCTGGGTGGTGGCCCACGTCGCGCAGGAGATCCCCGACACCGGCCAGCCCGCCATCGAGTTCGTCATCGACGGCGACCAGGAGCTCCGCGCGATCGAGGCCGAGCTCGCGCGGGCCGAGGCCGACGACGACGGCGAGCGGCTCGCGCACCTGCACGACCGCTACGGCCTGGTCGACGGCTACTCGGCGCGCGCGCGCGCCGCCGCGCTGATGGACGGCCTCGGGTTCGGGCCCGACGATCTCGCGCGGCCGCTCAGCGAGTTCTCCGGAGGATGGCGGATGCGGCTCGCGCTCGGGCGCGCGCTGATGAGCCGCTCGGACCTGCTGCTGCTCGACGAGCCGACGAACCACCTGGATCTCGACGCGGTGATCTGGCTCGAGGGCTGGCTCGCGGGCTACCGCGGCGCGCTGCTCCTGGTCTCGCACGACCGCGAGTTCCTCGACGCGACGGTCGGGTCGATCCTCGCGTTCGAGCGCCAGGCGCTGCGGCTCTACGCCGGCAACTTCTCGGCGTTCGAGGCCGAGCGCGCCGAGCGGCTCGGCCGCGAGCAGGCGCTGTACGCGCGGCAGCAGCGCGAGATCGCGCGGCTCGAGCGCTTCATCGAGCGGTTCCGCGCGAAGGCCACCAAGGCGCGCCAGGCGCAGAGCCGGATCAAGGCGCTCGAGCGCATGGAGCGCATCGCGCCGGCGCACGTCGACTCGCCCTTCACGTTCCACTTCCGCGAGTTCCCGGGCAGCCCGGACCCGGTGCTGGTGCTCGAGGACGCCGCCGCCGGCTACGACGGCCGGCCGGTGCTCGCGGAGCTGAAGCTCGCGATCCCGGCCGGCGCGCGCATCGGCCTCCTCGGCCGCAACGGCGCGGGCAAGTCGACGCTCGTCAAGCTGCTCGCCGGCCGGCTCGCCCCGCTCGCCGGACACCGGCGCGAGGGCAGGAACCTGCGGGTGGGCTACTTCGCGCAGCACCAGATCGAAGAGCTGCGCCCGGACGACAGCCCGCTCGCGCACCTCGTGCGTCTCGATCCGCAGGCCCGCGAGCAGGAGCTGCGCGACTATCTCGGCACGTTCGACTTCGCGGGCGACATGGCGCTCGCGCCGGTCGAGCGTTTCTCCGGCGGCGAGCGCGCGCGCCTCGCGCTGGCGCTGATCATCTGGCGCCGCCCGAACCTGCTCCTGCTCGACGAGCCGACCAACCACCTCGATCTCGACATGCGCGAGGCGCTCACGCTCGCGCTGCAGGAGTTCGAGGGCGCGATGGTGCTCGTCTCGCACGATCGCCACCTCCTGCGCACCGCGACCGACGCGCTGATGCTGGTCGCCGACGGCCGCCTGCAGCCGTTCGACGGCGATCTCGACGACTACCGCGACTGGCTCGGTGCGCGGCGCGCCGACGGGCGGCGGCGCGCGGCGGGCGCGGCCAGCCGGCGCGACGAGAAGCGCGCCGCGGCCGCGGCGCGCCAGGCGCTCGCCGGCCAGCGCAAGCCGCTGCTCGCGCGCGTCGCGGCGCTCGAGCGCCGCATGGCCGCGCTCAGCGCCGAGAAGCGCCGCCTCGAGGCGATGCTCGCCTCGACCGACTTCTACACCGGCGCCGATCAGGACGAGGTCGGCAGGACCCTGCGCGAGCAGGGCAGCGTGAGCGCCGAGCTCGAGACGGTGGAAACCGAGTGGCTCGCGCTGCAGGCCGAGCTCGAGGAGATCGGGTAGCGCTCGCGCTCGCGGCCGGATCTCCGCGTTCGCGGGGATGACGCTCGGCGACGCTCGCGTCAGTTGATCGTGGGGCGCCCGCCCTCTGCGCCGGCCGCCTGTGCGACCACGGCCGGCAGCGCGAGGTCGAGGTCCCAGTCGCTCTTCGCCGCCGCGTTCTGCAGCAGCTTCATCAGCCCGTGCAGCAGGTTCTCGTCGAGCGTGAGGTGAACGCCCTGCCCGGCGGCCGGCAGCAGCCCGAGGACATGGCGCCCCTGCTGGTCGCGCCGCGGCTGGATGCGCGCGACGAGCAAGGGCTCAGCGCCGAGCGGACGCTCGCGCGGCGTGTCGGCGTACGGCGTGGAGAAGTTCGCCTGGCGGATCGCCTTCTCGTGCTGGAAGCCGACCAGCGCCTTGCGCGCCTCCGGGTTCGGCTGCAGCGCCACTTCCGGCGCCGCCTGCGCCATGTTGAGCAGCACCGGCCACAGCCGCTTCACGCAGCGGCGCGTGAGCCACAGCAGCACCTCCGCGCCGGTGTCGGTCGCGAGGCGCATCAGGAGGCGATCCTCCTCGGGCCGGAACTCGACCTTGAGCTGGTGCAGACGCATCGCGAACCAGTTTAACCCCAAAGCCGCGGCCGGACCGTTCCATCGCGGGTGCGGGTTGCGTCGCTTGTCACACCCGCCGGCAGGCGTACGGGCGCGCTACACTTGCCGCGGCATGGAGGAACGCGCATCTGACACGCCCGACGAGGAGCTGATGCTGCGCTACCGCGGCGGCGACGCCGGCGCGTTCGACCAGCTCTACGGCCGGCACAAGGGCCCGGTGTTCCGGTACCTGCGCCGCCAGACCGGCGACGCCGCGGTGGCCGAAGAGCTGTTCCAGGACGTCTGGATGCGCATCATCAACGCACGCGCCGAGTACGAGGTCAGGGCGAAGTTCACCACCTGGCTGTACACGATCGCCCACAACCGCCTGCTCGACCACTGGCGCGCCGCGGGCCGCGCGGCGCTCACGAGCTTCGACGAAATGCTCGAAAGAAGGGCGGTCGGAAACAAGGCGGTCGAGAACGGCGTGCTGGAGACCGTGGTCGCGTTCGCGGCTGCCGATCCGCCGCCGGAGCGCACGGTCGAGCGCAAGGAGCTCGCCGGCCGGCTGCTCGCCGCGCTCGACGCGCTGCCGGCGCCGCAGCGCGAGGCGTTTCTGCTGCAGCAGGAGGGCGAACTGACGGTCGAGGAAATCGCCCGCGCCACCGGCGTCGAGCGCGAGACGGCCAAGAGCCGGCTGCGCTACGCGCTCGCCAAGCTGCGCGCGACACTGAAGGACCTGGCATGACCGCGGGCAGGGACGCCGACGATCCGCGCGACGACGCGCTCGAGCGCGCCTACCGCGCAACGCCGCGCGACGAGCCGCCGCGCGCGCTCGACGATCGGAT
>JAHDYJ010000008.1:0-73270 GCA_023383795.1 Burkholderiales bacterium
CGCGGCCGCGCCGGTCGTGCAGCGGCGCTACGGCGTCCTCGCCGAGACGGTGGCCCAGATCGGCGGGCCGGAGCTCCGCAACGTCGCGACGGTGGGCGGCAACGTCGCCGGCGCGCTGCCCTGCGCCGACATGCCGCCCGTGCTGATGACGCTCGGCGCGCGCGTCAAGCTCTCCCGCGCGGGCGGCGAGCGCTGGCTGCCGCTCGAGGACTTCTTCCCCGAGTTCGGGCGCACGGCCGCGGCGGACGGAGAGCTCGTGAGCGAGATCGGCGTTCCGCCGCCGCCGCCGCGCAGCGCCGGCGTCTATCTCAAGTTCCACGACCGCCACGCGATGGACATGACGGTGGTGGGCGTCGGCGCGTTCGTCACGCTCGAGCGCGACGGCGGCGCGATCAAGGAGCTCCGGCTCGCGCTCGCCGGGAGCGCGCCGACCATCTTCCGCGCGCGGCGGGCCGAGGCGCTCCTGCGCGGCCAGGCGCCGAGCGAGGAGGCGTTCGATGCGGCGCTCGAGGCGGCCGCCGAGGCCGCGAGCCGCGAGGCCGCGCCGAGGAGCTCCTGGCGCGCGAACCGCGAGTACCGCACGGTGCTGATTCGCAGCCTGACCACGCGCGCGATCCGGCGCGCCTGCGAGAAGGCCGGGCGGCGCGAAGGAGTGGCGCGATGAACGACCTGGTGCCCGTTTCGCTCCTCGTCAACGGCGTGCGCTACGACGCGGCCATCCGGCCGTGGCGCACGCTGCTCGAGGTGCTGCGCGAGACGCTCGCGCTCACCGGGACCAAGCGCTCCTGCGGCGAAGGGCAGTGCGGCGCCTGCACGGTGCTGATCGACGGACGCGCGGTCAACGCCTGCCTCTACCTCGCCGTCGAGGCGCAGGGCAAGGAAATCCAGACGATCGAGGGCCCGGCCGCGGGCGACCCGGTGCTCGCGCAGATCCAGCGCTCGTTCGCGACCAAGGGCGCGATCCAGTGCGGCTTCTGCACGCCCGGCATGGTGATCGCGGCGAGAGCGCTGCTCGCCGAGCGAGCGCAGCCGAGCGAGGACGAGATCCGCGCCGCTCTGGTCGGCCACCTGTGCCGCTGCACCGGCTACGTCCAGATCATCGAGGCGATCCAGGACGCCGCCGGCGCGCTGGCGCGCGACGCGGCTCCGGTCGCGGCGCGCGTGGGGAGCTGAGATGCGCGACGAGACGATGCGCGAGTTCCAGGTCATCGGCAGGCCGACGGTCAAGAAGGACGCGCTCGCCAAGGCGTCCGGCCGCGCCGAGTACGCCGACGACATCGCCATGCCGGGGATGCTGCACGGGAAGCTCCTGCGCAGCCCGCATCCGCACGCCCGCATCGTGCGCATCGATGCGAGCCGCGCGCTGGCGCTCGCGGGCGTCCGCGCGGTCGTCACCGGGCGCGACTTCCCCGGCGTGCGCTACGGCAACCTGCCGCAGACGCGCGACTACCTGCCGCTCGCCCTCGACGCCGTGCGCTACATCGGCGAGGAAGTGGCCGCCGTCGCCGCGGTCGACGAGGACACGGCCGAGGAGGCGCTCGACCTGATCGAGGTCGAGTACGCGCCGCTGCCGGCGGTGTTCGATCCCGAGGCGGCGATCGCGCCCGGGGCGCCGCAGCTGCACCCCCACGCTCCGGGCAACGTGTCGGCGCACACCGAGTTCCAGTTCGGCGACGTCGAAGCCGGCTTCGCGCAGGCCGACCACGTCCGCGAGGACGTGTTCGAGACCCAGCCCGTCAAGCAGGGCATGCTCGAGCCGCACGCCTGCGTCGGGCTGTGGGAGCCCTCGGGCAAGGCGACGCTCTGGTCGTGCAAGATGAGCCCGTACGTCGTGTGGCGGCAGCTCTCGATGGGGCTCGACCTCCCGCCCGGGCAGGTCCGCGTCGTGCAGACCTACGTCGGCGGCGGCTTCTCGGGCGGCAAGCAGGAAGCGATGCCGATGGACTTCTGCGCGCTCCTGCTGTCGAAGAGGACCGGGCGGCCGGTGAAGCTCGTCCACGGGATGGACGAGGTGCTCACCATCGGGCACATGCGCCACCCGATGAAGATCTGGCTGCGCACCGGCACCACGCGCGACGGGCGGATCGTGGCGCAGCACTGCCGGCTGCTCGCGAACGGCGGCGCCTACTCGAGCATCGGCGGGTTCAGCATCTTCCTCGCCGGCGCGATGCTCAACCTGCCCTACCGCGTGCCGAACATCCGCTACGAGGCCGACCGCATCTACACGAACAACGGCTTCTGCGGCGCGCTGCGCGGGCACACGGTCGTGCAGATGTGCTTCGCGCGCGAGTCGCAGCTCGAGCGCATCGCGGCCGACCTCGGCCTCGACCCGCTCGAGCTCCGGCACCGCAACGCGATCCAGCCCGGCGACACCACCGCCAACGGCTTTCGCGTCGGCACCTTCGCGTTCGACGAATGCATCGACCGGGTCGCCGAGATGTCCGGCTGGCGCGAGAAGCGCGGCCGGCTGCCGAAGTACCGCGGCATCGGCCTCGGCTGCGGCGCCCATCTCTCCGGCGCCCGGCTGATGGGCCACTCGGCCTCGGCCGCGGAGCTGCGCATCCAGGAGGACGGCAGCATCCATCTCACCACCGGCTCGACCGACGTCGGCCAGGGCGTCGAGACGGTGATGGCGATGATCGCGGCCGAGGTGCTCGGCGTCGACCCCGACGACGTGAGCTGCACCAAGGTCGATTCGGCGTCGACGCCGGTGGATCCGGGCACGTTCGGCTCGCGGGTCACGCTGTTCACCGGGAAGGCGGTCGAGCGCGCGGCCGAGGACGCGCGAACCCAGCTCGCCGCGCTCGCGGCCGAGCGCATGGGGCTCGACCCGGGCGAGCTGGTGTTCCGCGGCCACGAGATCCTGAACCGCAACGACGAGCGGCAGCGCGTCTCGCTGAAGGAGATCGTGCGTTACGGCGCCTTCCAGCGCGGGCGGCTCGTCACCGGGCGGGGCGTCTACGCCGCCGGCGACGAGAAGATCGACTTCCGCTCGGGCTACGGGAACCTCTCGCCCGCCTACACCCCGACCGCGTGCGTGGCGGAGGTCGAGGTCGATCCCGAGACCGGCCACGTCACCGTCGTCGGGCTGTGGGGCGCCGACGACAGCGGCACGCCGCTCAACCCGCTCGCGGTGAAGGGTCAAGTGATCGGGGCGACCGTGATGTCGCTCGGGCACGCGCTCTACGAGAACCTGATCCGCGTCGACGGCAGGGTGATGAACCCGTCCTTCCGCGACTACAAGATGCCGCTCGCGACCGACATTCCGCCGCTCGAGCGCTTCAAGCACGCGAACGTGCTCACCTGGGAGCCGGAAGGCCCGTTCGGCGCCAAGGAGGCCGGCCAGGGGGCGGGCACCGGCGTCGTCGCGGCGATCGCCAACGCGATCCACGACGCGACCGGGATCAGGTTCCACCGCCTGCCGATGACCCCCGAAGCCATCTTGCGCGGGCTCGGGCGCGTGCCGGAGGCGAAGGAGAGCGCGCAGTAGCGCGGCCGTCGCGCGCCGCCGTCTGCGCCGGGGGGCCGATGCTCGAAGGGTGCACGCCGTGGCCGCAGGCGCTCGCGCGACGGTACGTACAGGACGGACGGTGGCGGGCATTCACGCTCGCGAGCGCGCTCGAGCGCGCCGCGCGCGCCCATCCGCGGCGCGTCTTCCTCGCGGACCGCGACGGACGGCTCACGTACGCCGAGGTCGATCGGCTCGCCGACCGGCTCGCGGTCGAGCTCGCCGCCTGCGGCCTGCGAGCGCGCGAGATCGCGCTCGTGCAGCTGCCGAACGTGCGCGAGTTCGCGCTCGCCTTCTTCGCGCTCCACAAGCTCGGCGCGATCCCGGTCCTGTGCCTGCCGGCGCACCGGCGCATGGAGATCGCCCACTTCGCCGCGGCGACCGGCGCCGCCGCGCATTTCTTCGCGCCGGGCTTCCGCGGCTTCGACTACGTGGGCATGGCAAGAGAGGTCCAGGCCGAGGCGCCGACGGTTCGCCTGCTCGTCGCGACCGGCAACGGCGCGGAGCCCGGCGTCCGCTATCTCGGCCCCTGGCTCGAGCGCGCGTCCGAGCCGCTCGACCGCGAGGCCGCGCTCGGCCGGCATCGTCCGGACCCGTTCGACGTCGCGTTCATGCTGCTCTCGGGCGGCACGACCGGCACGCCGAAGCTGATCCCGCGCACCCACGCCGATTACCTCTACAACGCGACCGAATGCGCCCGCGTGCTCGCCTGGGGGCCGGACACCCGGTACATGATCGGCCTGCCCGCCGCGCACAATTTCGCGCTGGGCGCCCCGGGCATGGTGGCGGCGCTTGCCGTCGGCGGCAGCGTCGCGCTCGCGCCGTCCACCGACGCCGACGAGCTGCTCGGGGCGATCGAGCGCGATCGCGCGACGGTGCTGCCGGTGACCCCGGCGCTGCTGATCCAGCTCCTCGACTGCCCGCGCCGGAGCAAGTACGACCTCGCGTCGCTGCAACAGATCTGCGTGGGCGGGCAGCGCATGCTGCCCGAGCTCTTCGACCGGCTGCTCGCGGCGTTCCCGCACACGGAGCCGATCCACGCGTTCGGCATGGCTGAAGGCCTGACCAACCTGAGCCGGCCCGACGACCCGCTCGCGCTCCGGCGCGAGACGCAGGGGCGGCCGGTCTCGCCGGCCGACGAGATCCGGATCGTCGACGACGACGGCGCCGACGTGCCCGCCGGCGCGGTCGGCGAGCTGATCACGCGCGGCCCGTACACGATCCGCGGCTATTACCGCGGCGCCGAGCACGACCGCGCCGCGTTCACCGCCGACGGGTACTACCGCACCGGCGATCTCGTCCGCATGCACGCGAGCGGGAACCTGGTCGTCGAGGGGCGCAGGAAGGATCTCATCAACCGCGGCGGCGAGAAGATCAGCGCCGAGGAGGTCGAGAACCTGATCCTCGGTCACGAGAAGGTGCAGATGGCCGCCGTCGTGGCGATGCCCGACCCGGTCATGGGCGAGCGCGCCTGCGCGTTCGTGGTGCCCAAGGAAGGCGCGTCGGTCACGCTGGCCGAGGTCAACGCGTTCCTGCTCGCCAGGCAGATCGCGAAGTTCAAGCTGCCCGAGCGGCTGGAGGTCGTCCGGGCGTTCCCGTGCACCGCGATGGGCAAGGTCTCGAAGAAGGCGCTGCGCGACGAGATCGCGGCGCGCGTGCGCGCGGAGCACGCCGGCGGCTGAGCGCCTTCGGCGTCAGTCGTCGGCGAAGAGCTCGGCGATCTGTCGCCGGAACCAGGCGTGGGCCGGGTCGCGCTGCGCGCGGGCGTGCCACTGCTGGGTGATCGTCAGCACCGGCGTCTGGAACGGCAGCGGCTTCACGCCGAGCGTCGTGCGGTCGCCGATCATCGACTTCGCGAGCCGCCCCGGCAGCGTCAGCAGCAGGTCGGATTCGGCGATGATCGCGTCGAGCCCGAGCGCGTGGCCGGCGATGAAGGTGACGTGGCGCTCCAGCCGCTCGCGCACGAGCGCCTTGTGCAGCGCGCGGCGCAGCGATGCGTACGTCGCCCCGCCCGGCCGGTAGTCCACGTGGCGCGCCTTGAGGTAGTCGGCCTTGGTGAGGGTCTTCCCGAACAGCGGGTGCCTGCGGCGCATCAGGACGACGAAGGTCTCCGAGAAGAGCCGCTGCCGGACGTAGTCGGCGCCCATCGCCGGCCAGTTCCCGATCACGAGGTCGATCGCGCCCTCGTGCATCGCGCGGCGACCCTCCTCGACCGACGCCTCGATCGTGTCGATGCGCACGTCGGGCGCCGCCGCTGCCAGGTGCTTGAGCAGGCGCGGCACGAAGATCAGCTGCGCGAGGTCGCTCGCGAGGATGCGGAAGAGGCGGTCCGAGCTTAGCGGCTCGAACCGGCGCGGCGCCTTGATCGCGCCGTCGATCGCGCTCAGCCCTTCGTCGATCGGGCCGATGATCGACTCGACGAGCGGCGTGGGCAGCATGCCCTCGGCCGACGGCACGAACAGCGGATCGTCGAGGCGCTCGCGCAGCCGGCGCAGCGCGTTGCTCACCGCCGACTGGGTCATCCCGAGCCGGGCGCCCGCCTTCGACGCGCTGCGCGTGGCGTACACCGTGCGCAGCACGTGCAGCAGGTTGAGGTCGATGCCGTTGAGGTTCATCGGCGTGGGGCCAGGCGTTCGCCGGCGGCGGGCGCATGCGGCGGATCGAACGCCGCCAGCGCGGCGAGCGCCGGCGCCGGGAGCAGGCAGCCGGCGACGACCCGGTGCAGGGTCGTGCCGCGGGCGGCGGCGATCCGCAGCGCGATACGCAGCGCCGCGGTCCGGCGGTCCGGCGTGTCGGCGCGATTCAGGAAGAGTACGCGCCGTGCGCGCGCCGGGCAGCCCTTCGTGAGCCCTTCGGGTTCGAGCGCGATCGCGGCCAGCGACTCCGCGCTGATCGGCGCGCCGGGGGCGAGGCCCGTCCGCTGCGCCCAGATCTCCGGCCGGAACAGGTTGTCCGCCGACAACGGCCGGCCGAGCCCGTTCAACCCGGCGACCACGATCACCGCGTCGCTCGAGGCGGGAACGACCGGCTCGTGCGCGGCGGGCGCCTTGAGCGGCCTGCGCGCCGAGCCGTCGGCCTCGACGAGAATGCGGTCGAAGCAGGCCGCCGGCTTCAACCGGTCGACGAGCTCGGGCGCAAGACCGGCGAGCTTCCCGTCCGCGCGGCCGGCGCCCGCGTAGGCGACCAGCGCGCCGCCGCCCTGCTCGAAAAGACGGCGGGCGTGCGCCAGGAGCTCCTCGGCGCTGCCCGCGGCGACCGTCGGCCACGGGCCGGCCGCCTCGCTGCGGGCGATCTTCGTGGTGGTCGTGACGAGGACACGCTCGCCCGCGCCCGCCCACTCCCGCGCGAGCGCGAACATCAGCGTCGTCTTGCCGCCCGCGCCGCAGAGCGCGACCAGGCGCGCGCGCTCGAGACCGAGCGCCGCAGTCAGCATCGCAGCGTGGCCGGGGACTCGACGCGCACGTCGTTGCAGTGGCGCATCACGGCCTCCAGCACCGCGCCGGCGATCGCGCGCGCCTTGTCCGAGATCGTGTCGCAGTACTCGCGGCGCCCGCGCGGGTCGATGTCGCCGATCTTCAAGCCCGGCACGACCGCCGTGCCGGCGCGGATCAGCCCGCGCAGGACGCCGTCGATCCCGGCCTTCACCGGCTGCCCGGCGACCCGGCCGATGACTTCCTGCGCATGCACGAGATCGCCGATGGCGCGGTCGGTCTCGAAGGCGCCGGCGGCGGGCGCGCGCAGCACGCGGTCCGCCGCGTGCCCGGCGATCTCGCCGGGCACGCCGGTGTTCGGCGCGGCGCTGCCGGAGACGATGATGCGCCCGAGGTCGTGGCCGCGATTGGTCTCGACCACGAGATGGCAGTCCGCGCCCGCGACGAAGCCCGGTCCGAGCGCGATCACCATCGGCGCGTTGTCCTTGCGGGTGCCGGTGTTGCGCTTGGCGAGGATGGCGTCGACGACGACCTCGGGCGCAAGCCCCGCGATCCGCGCCCAGTCGCCGGTGCGGACGACGGCGATCTCCCGCACGCGCCAGGCGCGCTCGATCTCCTCGCGCGTGCGCGCGGCGCGCGCGCGCACGCCCTCCACGGACGCGGCGCCCGACTCGAGGGCGGTGCAGAAGGACACCGTCCTCCGCACGCAGAGAGGATTCTCCAGATCGAGCATGCAGATGCGCCGCAGGTGGGCCATATGGAGCCGCCACGCGACCGCGCTCGCCATCTCGCCGGCGCCCTTGACCAGGATCACCGGCGAGAGCGGCGCGTCGGTCGACGCTTGCCGCAGCGCAGGTGACATCGTGCGGAGCTCGCCCATGTGTGGGGCTATAACTCGTCTCAAACTGTGACTACGCAGCCCACGGAGGGGATATACAAGGGGGCTTCCCCTCCTTGTTCGTACGACCGGGGTTCGAGTTGCATGCCGAGTTCGTCCAACGAAGTCCGGGGCGCTCGCATTCCTCAGGCACCTGTTACTGCAGGCGGATGATCCGCTTGGCCTTGCCCTCGACGCGGGGCAGGCTGCCGACGTCGCAGACCTCGACGTCCGGCGTGACCATGATGCGGTACTTGATCGTCTCGATCAGGAAGTCCCGCGCCGCCGCGATCCGGTCCTGCGGGACGTGCTCGTGCGCCGGCTCGACGCGGACCTTCAGGCGCTCGCCGCTGCCCATGCGCGGGACGACCAGCTGGTACTCCTGCGAGAACTCGTCCACCTTGTGCAGCAGGTTCTGGATCTGCGTCGGGAAGATGTTGACGCCGGCGAACTGGAACATGTCGTCGGTGCGGCCGAGCACGCCGCCGTCGAGGCGCAGGAAGGTGCGCCCGCACTCGCACGGCGCGCGGTTGAAGCGGACGAGGTCGCGCGTGCGGTAGCGGACGAGCGGCATGCTCTCGCAGCAGAGATTGGTGAGCACGAGCTCGCCGATCGCGCCGTCGGGGAGCGGGGCGAGCGTCTCCGGATCCAGCACCTCGGCGAGCAGCATGCTCTCGATCACGTGCGTCCCCTGGTGCCGGACGCACTCGTAACCGAAGTTGGTGATCTCGGTCGAGCCGATGTCGTCGAAGCACTCGGCGCCCCACTGGGACTCCAGGGCCTTCTTGGTCGAGAGGACCGCGGCGCCGGGCTCGCCGGCGGCCACGATCTTCGCGATGGACGATCCGGGCAGGTCGATCCCGTTCTTGCGCGCCGTCTCCGCCAGGTAGAGCAGGTACGAGGGCGTGCCGCACACGACCGTGGCGCCCCAGTCGAGCATCGAGCGCAGGCGATCCTTGGAGCTCTGGCCGCCGCCCGGAATGACCATCAGCCCGGCCCGCTCCATCGCGGTCTGGAAGCCCCACCAGGCGACGAAGAGGCCGTAGTTGAACGGCACGAACAGCACGTCGTCCTCGGTGAGCCCGTAGCCGCAGCGGAAGTGGCTGAACTGCTCGTAGAAGTTCTCGTGCCAGTCCTTGCGGCTCCACATCACGCGCACCGGGCGGCCGGTGGTGCCGGAGGTCTGGAAGACGCGCACCGCCTCCCGCGGGGTGATGCATGCGAAGTCGCCCCACGGCGGGTGGCGCTCCTGGCTCTCGCGGAGCTCGTCCTTCTCGGTGAAGGGGATCGCGCGCACGTCGTCGTAGGAACGGATCTCCTCCGGGCGCACGCCGGCGGCGTCGAGCTTGCGGCGGTAGAACGGGCTGCGCTCGCGGACGTAGGCGAGCTGGTCGCGGAGCTTGCCGAGCTGGAGCTGCGCGAGCTCGTCGCGCGGCATGCGCTCGAGCCGCTCGTTCCAGTAGAAGACCTGCCCGCAGGTCATGCGCCGACCTTCTCCTTCGGCTTCGGTTGTTTCGCCTTGAACTCGAGCGCCTTCAGCCCGTACAGGATCCTCTCGGCAGTGAAGGGCGTGGAGTTCAGACGCACGCCGGTGGCGTCGTACACGGCGTTCGCCATCGCCGCGAGGATGCCGGACACGAGCCCCTCGCCGACCTCCTTGGTGCGATAGGGCTGCCCGACGCGGTACTGCTCGGTGATGACGTCGGCGTCCTCGGAGACCGCCATGTTGTGGATGGTCGGCATCCGGTAGTCGAGCCAGTTCGGATTCAGCGTGTAGCCGTCCTTGGTCATCACCTCTTCCATGAACGCGTGGCCGAGCGCCATCGAGATCTGGCCGTCGATCTGCCCTTTCACCAGGGCCGGGTTCACGGGGAAGCCGCAGTCGTGCACGGTGAGTGCTTTCACCAGGCGCGCCTCGCCGGTCTCGATGTCCACCTCGACCTCGGCCACCTGGGCGCTGAAGGCGTAGTTCTCGGTCCAGCGGCCCTTGGTGGTCGCGAGGCTCGGATGGTTCGGCTCGTCGCGCATCGTGCGCCAGTAGCCCTCGCCGATCACAGTATCGCCGCGGCGGGTGGCGACGCTCGCGGCGATCACCTCGCGATAGGTCATGCGCGCCGAGGGATCGCGCGTGCTGTAGACGACCTTGTCCTTCACGGCGAGGTCGCCGACCGGCACGCCGAGCCGCTCAGAGGCCACCGCGACCAGCTTGTCGCGGGCGTTGCCGGCGGCCTGGCGGGCGGCGTTGCCGGTGACGTAGGTCATGCCGCTGATCCACGCGCCGATGTCCTGCGGCGTGGTGTCGGTGTCCGACGAGACGATCTTCACGTCGTCCATGCCGATCGCGAGCTCCTCGGCGACGATCTGCGAGATCACGGTCTCCGAGCCCTGCCCGATGTCGATCGCGCCGGTCAGCACCACCGCCGAGCCGTCGTCGTTCATCTTGACGATGACCGCCGAGCCGTTCGGGTAGATCAGCGTCCCGCCCATGTAGGCGCTGACGCCGATGCCGATGCCGCGGCGGATCGTGCCCTGCGGCGGCGACCGGCGATCGCGGCCGTGCTTCTCGAGAAAGCCGGACTTCTCGGCGGCCACCTTGATGCAGTCGGCGAGCCCCGCGTTGTGGACGTTGTCGCCGTTCGGCAGCGCCTCCCCCGGCAGGCGCGCGTTGCGCAGCCGGATCGTGATCGGATCGATGCCGAGCTCCTCGGCGATCCGGTCGAGCTGCGACTCGATCGCGAAGCGGATCTGCGGGGCGCCGTGGCCGCGCTGGGGCGCGCGCACCGGGTAGTTGGTGTAGACCGAGAAGCCCTCGTAGCGCAGGTTCGGGATGCGGTACGGGATCATGGTGAAGCCCCAGGCGAGGAAGATCACCACCACGCCGCTGCCGCGGAACCCGCCCGAGTTGTTGATCACGCGGATTTGCTGCGCGACGATGGTGCCGTCCTTCTTGACGCCGGTCTTGATCTCCATCGCGAGCGGCTGGCCATGGCGGTAGGCCGAGAAGATCTCCTCGCGGGTCGCGACGATCCGCACCGGCCGTCCGGTGATCATCGACAGGCGCGCCGCGCAGTACTCGTGCGAGTAGAGGTCGATCTTGCCGCCGAACGTGCCGCCGACGTAGGTCTTGTGGATCCGCACCGCCGAGTACGGCAAATCGAGCGTGCGGGCGAGCTTGGCGCGCTTGACGAACGCCCCCATCGAGGACGTCCAGACGTTCATCTTGCCGCCTTCCCAGTGGGCGAGGGTCACGTGCGGCTCGAGGTACCCGTGCGTGCGCAGGTGGCTCTCGAAGCGGTCCTCGCGCACGTAGTCGGACTCGGCGAAGCCGCGTTCGACGTCGCCCCACTCGGTCTCCGACTTGCCGCCGACGTTCGCGTACGGGTCGGTGACCTTGGGATGGCTGGGATGCACCTCCGGCGCGCCGGGCTTCATCGCCTCGACCGGGTCGAAGACCGCGGGAAGCTCCTCGTACTCGACTTCGATCAGCTCCACGGCCTTCAGCGCGGTGATCTGGTCGACCGCGGCGACCGCGGCCACCTCCTCGCCGACGTACACCACCTTGCCGCGCGCCAGCACTTCCTGGTCGGCCGGGTAGCGCGGCGTCTCGACGAAGCCGTGCCTGATCCCCTTGGTGTCGTCGACCGTGATCACCGCCTTGACCCCGGGCAGCGCTCTTGCGCGCGAGGTGTCGATGCGCGCGATGCGGGCGTGCGGATGCGGGCTGCGCAGGATCCGCCCGGCGAGCGTGCCCGGCAGCTTCACGTCCTGGGCGTAGACGGCCTTGCCGGTGACCTTGTCCGGGCCGTCCTTGCGCCGCCAGCTCTTGCCGACGTAGTTGAGATCGCTCATCGCGCTACCTTCCGGTGTCGTGCGGTCCATGGCGGCGTCACTTCATGACCGGCTTCACGCCCTGGCCGGACGCCTGCAGCACGGCGTCGACGATCGCGTTGTAGCCGGTGCACCGGCAGAGGTTCCCCTCCAGCGCCTTGTTTATCTCCTCGCGCGAGGGCCGCGGGCTGCGCTCGAGCAGCGCGGTGGCCGACATCAGCATGCCCGGGGTGCAGAACCCGCACTGGAGCCCGCCCTGGTCGAGGAACGCCTCCTGCAGCGCGCTCAGCTTCTCGCCGTCGGCCAGGCCCTCGACGGTGCGCACCTGCCTGCCGTCGCACTCGACGGCGAGCGTGATGCAGGCGAGCACCGGCCGGCCGTCGACGAGCACCGTGCAGGCGCCGCAGGTGCCGCACTCGCAGCTCGCCTTGGTGCCGGTGAGCCCGATCGCGTCGCGGATCGCCTCGACCAGCGTGACCCGCGGCTTGACCGCGACCTCGTGCCACTCGCCGTTCACGCACAGCGAGACGAGCCGCGCACGCGTCCGCGCCTCGCTGCCGAGACCGCTCTTGGTGACGTCCAGCATCTGATCCCTCCTCATCGCGTCCGGACCGGCTCAGCCGCGCGCCCCGCGCGCGCGCTCCAGCGCGCGGGCGAGCGTCCGGCGCAGGTGCACCCGGATGTTGTCCATCAGGTAGCGCTTGGTGAAGCCGTGGTGCGGCAGCGGATTCACCTCCTTTGCCGCCGCGGCGGCCGCCTCCGCGAGGCGTGCGTCCTCGGGCACCGCGCCCGCGAGCACGCGCTCCGCCGCCGACGCCCGCACCGGCCGCTCGCGCACCGCGCCGACGGCGATGCGCGCGCCGGCGCAGGTCTTGCCGTCGTCCGCGAGCGCGAGGGTCACCGCGATGACCGCCATCCCGAACTCCAGGCCGCCGCGCACCGTCGACTTGTGGAACGCCCACCCGGTGCGCGGCGCGGGCGCCGGCACGATCGCCGCGCGAATGAGCTCGGCGCCGTCGAGGGCGAGCGGCGCGAGACCGCTTCCGGTGAAGAGCTCCTCGACCGGAATGCGGCGGCCGCCCGCCTCGCTCAGGATCTCGACGTCGGCGCCGAGCGCGACGAGCGCGGGCGCGACGTCCGACATGTAGACCGACCAGCAGGTGTCGCGCTTGTTGGTCGGGAAGGGATAGCAGCGCTCGCCGCCGAGCTTGTAGCAGCGCGCAGCGAACTGGTAGTCGTGCCGCTGGTTGAAGTAGAGGCAGCGGCTCTCCTGGCAGAGGTTGCCGCCGAGCGTGCCCATCTCGCGGACCTGGTTGCCGCCCACGGCGCGCGCGCTCTCGGCGAGCATCGGCGCGCGGGCGTGCACCACGCCCGAGCGCTCGAGATCGGCGAGGCGGGAGAAGGCGTCGACGCGCAGGCTCCCGTCCGGCAGCGTCGCCGGCGCCTCCGGCGCGATTGCCCCCAGGCTCACGAGCACGCCGGGCTTCACGAGCTCGGCGCGCATGTTGGGCATGAGGTCGGTGCCGCCGGCCAGCAGGCGCGCGTCCCCGCGCAGGCGCCCGAGCAGCGCCACTGCGTCGGCCGCAGTGTCCGGACGCTCGAGCTCGAAATCGAAGAGGATCATGCGCGGCTCCCCAGGGCAATGGCGAGGCCGGATCCGGCCCCGGCGCTCCTGGTCCCGCAACCGCCCGCGCGCCGCCGCGCGCCCGGGCGCGCCGCCGGCGTATCCGCACCGGCGGCTCCTTGCTTATAGTTTGTAGATAAAACTGTAGGCCGGGGCGCGGGCGACTGTCAATCGTTCTGCGCACGCCACGGCCGATTGCGGCCGGCCGAGCGCGCGTGATGAATGATTCTCATCCGCCCGGCCCGCGCCGGAGGCCCGGCGCGCACCGCTCAGCGGTCGAAGGCGCCGGCGATGCGCTGCAACAGGTCCAAGACCTGCTCGCGCTCGCCCGGCTTGAGCACCGCGTCCATGGCCCGCTCCTGCTTCTCGATGCGCCGGGTCACGCGCGCGAGCACCTTGCGCCCCGCCGGCGTCAGTTGCAGCGCGTGATACCGCCGGTCCTGCTCGCTGCGCTCGGTCCGGATCAGGCCGCGCCCGACGAGGCGCTTCAGCGACAGCGACAAGGTCGCCTTGTCGAGCCGATAGAGGCGCGCCAGCGTCACCGAGTTGAGGCCCGGGTTCGCCTCGAGCATGGTGAGCAGGCTGAACTCGCCCGGGGTCACCCCGAGATCCCCGATGGAGCGCGAGATGTCGCGGAAGATGGCCGACTGCGTCTGCCGGACCTGATAACCGATGTAGCCGGGCAGCCTGCCGAAGTCGACCCCGGCGGCGCGCGCGCCGTTCCTCCTCCTGGAGACGGGATCAGGCACGGGCGCCCTGCCTGAGCTTCAGGAGCTGGCTCACGATGCCGACCGCGATCTCGCCCGGCGTGTTGTCGCCGAGCTTCTCGCCGACCGGGCAGACGATGCGGTCGATGAACGACCGCGGGACGCCCGCCTCGGCGAGCTCCCTGCGGACGATGCGCGACTTCGCCTCGCTGCCGATCAGCCCGAGGTGGGCGATGTCGAGCCCGCGCGCGGCGATCGCCTTCAGGATCGGCAAGTCCGCGCTGTGGCCCACCGTCATGAGCAGCACGTCGCCGCGCGGTGCGATGCGGTCGATGCCGTCGACATAGTCGGCCACGCGGACCGCCTCGAGCTTCGCGTTGCGCGGCAGGCGGTCGAGCCATTCGGCGCGCGTGTCGAGGCAGACGACGCGGCAGTCGAGCTCGACGAGAAAGCGGCAGAGCGCCTGCGCGACGTGCCCGGCGCCGAACACCGCGATGTTCCAGGCGTGGTCGCGACGGTGCACCTCGAAGTACAGCGCCGCCTCGCCGCCGCAGGTCATCCCGAGGTCGCGCTGCAGATTGACGCGCTCGAAGCGGGTCCGCGCAGCGGCGCCGTCGGCGAGCAGCGCGCGCGAGCGCTCCTCGCACATGGCCTCGAGCCGGCCGCCGCCGACCGTTCCGTGCGCCAGGCCGTCGGGGGTGAAGATCGCGGAGGCGCCGACTACCTGCGGGATGCTGCCGCGCGCGTCCACGATGGTCGCGACGCAGAAGGCCGCGCCCGCCTGCCGCAGCCGCTCGATCTCGCGCAGAAGATCCTGGTCAAGCACTCGCCGCCCTGTCTCGACTCTCCCGGCGGGGTCGATGCGCGCCGTCGGACGCCGCTCGCGGGCGCGGGAAGCGCCGCGCCCCGGTATGGTTTGTAGATCAAACTATATGGGCGGGCGGCGCGCGTGTCAAACGAAAGGGGGCGACGCCTGAGCGCCGCCCCCCGTTGCAAATCCCCTCGAGTCAGCGCGAGATGCGCGCCGGCAGCTCGGTGCCGTTCAGGCCTTGACGCCTTCGAGCAGCTGCTGCAGCTCGCCCGACTGGTACATCTCGCGCAGAATGTCCGAGCCCCCCACGAACTCGCCGTTCACGTACAGCTGCGGGATCGTCGGCCAGTTCGCGAACTGCTTGATGCCCTGGCGGATCTCCGGGTCCTCCAGCACGTTCACGCTGGCGAAGTCGTCGATCCCGCACGCGTTGAGGATCGCCACCGCGTTGGCGGAGAACCCGCATTGCGGGAAGTCGGGCGTGCCCTTCATGTAGAGCACCACCTTGTTGCTCGTCACGGTCTGCTTGATGCGGTCTTGCACGTCCATGTGCGCTGCTCCTGAACTGTTCGGTTGCCGTTGCCAATACCCGACAAATTTTGTCGGATTTTAGCCCGGCGCCGCGGTCCGGTCAACCTGGGCCCTTCGCGTCACGAGGCCCGTCCCACGGTCACGCGCGCGATGCCGGCGAGGTCCGGCACGCTCGCGACGCCGGCGTACCCCCGCTCGGCCAGGAGCGCCCGGCATCGCTCCGCCTGATCGTGCCCGTGCTCGAGGGCGAGCCAGCCGCGCGGAGCGAGATGGTCGCGGGCCTCCCGCACGATTCGGCGGATGCAGTCGAGGCCGTCCGGGCCGCCGACGAGCGCCGCGCGCGGCTCGAAGCGCACGTCGCCCTCGTCGAGGTGGGGATCGTCCGCGGCGACGTAGGGCGGGTTCGAGAGGATCAGGTCGAACCGCTCGCCGCGGAGCGACCCGAACCAGTCCGACTGCACGAGATGCACGCGCGGCGCATGGCGGGCGGCGTTCCTGCGTGCGACGGCCAGCGCTTCGGACGAAGCGTCGGTCGCCCACACCTCGACCGAGGGCGCCGCGTTTGCGAGCGCGACCGCGACCGCGCCGCTGCCGGTGCCGAGATCCAGCGCGCGGCGGGCGCCTTGCGCGGCGCGGCGCAGCGCGAAGTCCACCAGCAGCTCCGTCTCCGGACGCGGGATCAGGACGGCCGGCGTGACTTCGAGCGCGAGACCGTAGAACTCGCGCACGCCGAGGATGTACGCGACCGGCTCGCCGGCGCGCCGCCGCCGGAACAGCTCGCTCGCCTGCGCGCTCCGCGCGTCGTCCAGCGGATCGTCGGAGTGCGCGACGAGCCAGGCGCGATCCACGCCGAGGCTCGCTGCGAGCAGCAGCCGCGCCTCGGCTGCGGGCAGTCCGCTCTCCCGGATCAGGGCGCTGACGGCGGCGGGCATCGGAGCGCGCGGGCGGGCATTTCCGCGCGATGTTTGCGCACGCCGCCGCGCCGTGCAAGACTACCTCGCAGGACTCGACACTCCATCCGCCCAGATGCCGCAAAGGACCGGCCCGTTTGCCCACCTCGACGAGGCCGGCCTGCGCGAGCTCGCCCCGCACGGGGCGATCCGCACCTTGCCCAAGAACGTGGTCGTGGTCACCGAGGGCGACGCCACCGACACCCTGTACGTCGTCCTCTCCGGCCGGGTCAAGGCGTACGTCGCCGACGAGAACGGCCGGGAGGTGGTCGTCAACACGATCGGCGCGGGCGACTATTTCGGCGAGCTGGTGCTCGACGGCGGGCCGCGCGCCGCCTCGATCATGACGCTCGAGCCGTGCCGCTTCTACGTGATTCCGCGCGCCGACGTCGAGGGGCTGCTGGAGCGCAGTCCGGCTTTCGCGCGCGACCTGATCTACGCCCTGATCGGCAAGGTGCGCGCGCTGACCGACGCCGTGCGCGACCTCGCCCTCAAGGACGTATACGCGCGACTCGCCAAGTTCATCGAGGAGCACGCGGTCGAGCAGGAGGGCGTGCGGGTGATCCCCGAGCGCCTGACCCAGCACGACATCGCCGCGCGCATCGGCGGCTCGCGCGAGATGGTGAGCCGCATCGTGAAGGACCTGACGGCCGGTGGCTACATCTCGATCGAGGCCAAGCACATCGTCGTGCACCGGAAGCTGCCGGCGCACTGGTGAGCCGCTGACGACACCCCTCCGGCGGCCTCGTGGCGGCCGCTCGCGAGGGGCGGCCGACGCAATGTGAATCCGGCACTTTTCGCCTATGGCGGACGGCGACGCGACTGCCCTCTTCTGCCGCCTAGAGTCATTCCACGAGGCCGGCGACTCCCGCCGCCCGAGGACATAGCCGAAAGGAGACGACGATGTTCAAGACCACCATGGCCGTGCTGTGTGTCGCCGCCCTGCTCATCCCGGCCGCCCGCGCCGACGATAGCCCGGCCGCAACCAGAGAGGCTGAGCTGGGCACGTATGCTCGGGCGATCGCCATCTACCGTGCCGACACCCGGAGCAGCGATTCCAGGGCCCGGGAGATGGTCGGCCTCATGCTGTGGTTCGGCGACCCGGCGCCCCACGGGCCGCTGACGCGCGACGGCGGCGCAGCGACGCAGTGGCTCGCGCGGACCACCGCGCACGGCGGCAAGGCTGCCCACTTCGCGCTAGCCACCCAGGACATTCGGGACGCCCGGGCCACAGAGCAGGCGAAAGCGCAGCAAGGGTACGGGTGCGGCGAGCTGCTCGAGTATCTGGACGACCGCTGAGCCCTCAGCAGCCCGCGGCGGCACTCGCCACCCCTCAGGGGGGCCGCCGCGGCGACCGAGGCCCCCCATTCGGCCTATTCCGGGCGTCCTGCGCAAGTGTATGATGCTCGCGCCCGTCTCCCCAGGGAGGAGATCCATGGCGCCGAAGCGAGCACGCGTCGGTGTGGTGGTGTTGGGGGCTTTTTTTCTCGTGGCGCCCTTGGCCCAAGGGCAGATCACCACGGACGGCACGCTCGGCCCGGCCGGCGCGCTCGCGGGGCCGCATTACGCGATTCCGGCCGACCTCGGGCGCCAGGCGGGCGCCAACCTCTTCCACAGCTTCGGACTCTTCAACCTCGCCACCGGCGAGAGCGCGACCTTCTCCGGCCCGGGCTCGGTCGCAAACATCATTTCGCGGGTCACCGGCGGGCAGGCCTCTAGCATCGACGGGCGACTCGCCTCGACGATCCCCGGCGCCAATCTCTTCCTGATCAACCCGCGTGGGGTCCTCTTCGGGCCAAACGCGAGCCTGGATCTCACCGGCTCGTTCAGCGCGTCGACGGCGGACTACCTGCGCTTCGCCGACGGCACGCGCTTCGAGGCGACGGCCACACCGGGGCCGATCCTCACCTCGGCGCCGCCGGCGGCGTTCGGGTTCCTCGGGCCGACCGGCGCGGTCGCCTTCCAGGGCTCGACGTTCGACCTCGCACCCGGACCGGGGCTCTCGGTCGCGGCCGGCAGCATCGCCCTGGACGGCGCGCTGCTCCGCACCCGCGCCGCCGACCTCCGGCTCGCGGCGGTGTCCGCGGGCGAGCTCCCGCTGGACGCGACCGCCGCACCCTCGACCGGCAGCGCGATGGGCGATGTCGGCGTCAGTTTCTCCCAGGTGCGGACGGTGAGCAGCGGCGACCTGCCGCCCGGCCGCCTCGTCATCCGCGGCGGCCAGCTCACGATCGCCGACTCGGTCGTGCGGGCCACCAACGGCTCTCCGGCGGATGCGCCGCCGGTCGAGCTGCTCGCTTCGGGCGATCTCAGATTCTCGGGAGGCCAGTTCCTCGCAAATGCGCAGGGCGCCGGGCGGGGTGCGGACCTCGTCGCGCGCGGCGAGAACGTCACGATTGATCGCGCAGCACTGGTCCAGGCGTGGTCGACCACCTCGGGAGCCGTCGGCGAGATCGATTTCGAGGCACGTAACGCTCTGCGCATCGTCGCGGCGCCCGACGATCCCGACTACACAGCGGTGAACAACGCGGTCTTCGCCGACGGCTCCGGCGGCGCCACGCGCTTGAGCGGCGACACGGTCACGGTCGACGCTGCGATCGTGAACAACGTGACGTTCGGCGCCGGCAATACCGGCCCGGTCGTCATGCGCGGGCGCGAGGTGATCCTGACCAATGGCGCCTTCGTGCTGAACGAGGTCAAGCCCGACGCCCCGGGACGTGGCGACGACGTCGACATCGCCGCCACCGAGCGCGTTTTCATCGGCAAGCACGACTGGTGGGATTTCCAGTCGGAGATCGTCACGGTCACGCGCGGGCCGCAGGACGCCGGCAACGTTCGCGTGGTTGCACCCCTCATCGAGGTCATCGGCGGCACTGTGCACAGCATCACCAACGGCACGGGGAACACCGGGGTGCTCGAGTTCGTCGGCGACGTCATACGCTTCCTCGGCGGCTACGGCGGCATCGCGTTCGTCGACACGACGTCGGAATGGACCGCCACCGGAAACAGCGGCAATATCGACGTGCGGGCGTCGACTTCGTTCGAGATCGGCCGGGGCGACAATCCTGACGGCTGGAGCCGGATGACCACGTCCAGTTTCGGCGCGGGGCGCAGCGGCGACGTGACCGTGGATTCTCCGCTCGTCACCGTGCGCGGCCTGCAGGCGATCTGGAGCTCCATTTTCGGCACCGGCGACGGCGGCTCGATCCGCATCCGCGCGCACGACGTGAACGTGTTCGACAACGGCGAGATCCAGACCGGCGTATTCTGGGGCGCCACCGGACGCGGCGGCGACATCGTCATCGAGGGAACGGGCAGGCTCTACATCTCGGGATTCAATCAGCCGCTGCCGGGCGGAGGCCTGATCACCACGCTGACCGAGTCCCCGGGCCGCGCCGGCGACATACGGATCAGCATCCCGGTGGTCGAGACCGCATTCGAGACCGGGCCCCGGATCCTCTCCGGCACCGTCGGCGAGGGCGACGCAGGCAACATCGAGATCGCCACCGGACGGCTGATGAGCCGAGGCGGCGGGATCGAGGCAACGGCGTTCAATTTCTCGTCGGGCAAGGCCGGCGACATCCAGATCGTCGCCTCCGAGGCGATCGAGCTGGTCGGCCGCCCGTTCTACTGGTGGGAGGGCGTCTTCTCGCGCGCGCAGGGTACGGGCGACGCCGGGAGCATCTCGCTTGCGGCGCCTCGGGTCGTGCTCGACGACCAGCGCGTGTGGGCGACCGCCTACTACATCGCCGACGGCGGCCGGATCGACATCGACACGAACGAGCTCATCCTGCGCAACGGCGGGCAGCTCGATGCGCGAACGCTGGACGGGTCGAGCGGTGCGGCCGGCTCGGTGCAGGTCCGCGCGCGGGACCGGATCGAGATCACCGGCATGAGCCCGATCGACGCGGCGTTCAGCGGTATCAACGCCCAGACCGGCGGCTCCGGTCCGAGCGGCGGCATCCGGATCGAGACTGGCGACCTGCTCATCGATCGCGGATTCGTCAAGTCCACGGCCAACGGGAGCGGCAACGCAGGCGACATCGACATCACCGCCCGTACCGTGACCCTCGTGAACGGAGGCCGGATCGACGCGAGCGCGGCGCCCGGATCGAGCGGCGCCGGGGGCAGCATCTCGGTGAACGCAGCCGAATCGATCTACGTCGGCGGTGTGGACCGGTCGCCGATCATCGTCGAGCAGGAACCCGTTCCAGGCGCCGATGGCGTGAACCAGCGCGGCCGTCCGCAAGGTGCGCTTGCGAGCACCATTACGACGAGCACCGCGGGCAGCGGCGCCGGGGGACGCGTCCTGCTCGTTGCGCCGCGGATCGACGTAGCCAGCGAAGGTCGCATCGAGGCCACGAGCACCGGCACCGGCAACGCTGGATCGATCGAGCTCGTGGCGCCCGACGCGCTGCGGATCTTCGGCGGCACGATCAGCTCGGAGGCGCTGGCAGCCGACGGCGGCAACATCGACGTCCGCGTCGGCAACCTCGTACACCTGAAGAACGCCGAGATCTCCACCGCGGTGGGCTCGGGCGAAGGTCGCGGCGGCAATATCACGATCGACCCGACCTTCGTGATCCTGCAGAACTCGAAGATCGTCGCCAACGCCTTCGGCGGGCCGGGCGGCAACATCCGCATCGTGGCGGACTACTTCCTGTCCTCGCCCGACAGCCTGATCGACGCCTCCTCGCAGCTCGGCGTATCGGGCCGCGTGGACATCTCGGCGCCGCGCACGGACCTCAACAACGGGCTCAAGCCGCTGCCGGAACAGTTCTTCGACGCGTCGACGCTGCTGCGCGAGACCTGCGGCGCGCGGGCTGCGGCGGGCGGCACGGCGAGCAGCCTGGTGGATGCGGGGCGCGGCGGGCTCGCGGCCTCGCCCGAGCGGTTCGCCGCGTCGAGCTACTTCGCGGGTGCGCCCGCCGCCGCGTCGCCGCGTGCGATGGCGGACGAACCGCTCGGCCTGAGGCTCGTTTCCGCGAAACGGGCGCGCCTGATCGCCTGCAACGGCTAGCCGCGGCCCATAACAAGAAGATGGTCTTCCGGCCGCGCGCCCGAGTGTCGTCTTGTGTGCGGCGCGCGCTGCCGGCGCTCGCGCTAGTCGTCGCCGCCGCGACCGGCGCCGCGCACGCGCAGGTGAGCGTGCCGCTCGATCAGCTGCCGCGCCCGCGCGACGAGCCGCTGCCGGAGCCGCCGGCGCAGGTGCCGAAGCCCGCGATCGAGCTGCCGCCCGCGGTGCCGCGCCCGCAAGAGCCGGCGCTCTCGCGCGGCGTCCGGGTCATGCCGCGCGCGTTCCGCTTCGTGGGCAACACGGTCGTTCCCGACGCCGACCTCCAGACGATCGCCGCGCCTCTCGTCGGACGCCCGATCGGCAACGCCGAGCTCGAGGAGCTGCGGCTTGCGGTCACGCGCCGCTACGTCGAGGCGGGCTACGTGAACTCCGGCGCCGTGATTCCGGATCAGGACGTCTCCGACGGCACGATCACGCTGCGAATCATCGAGGGGCGCCTGAGCGAGATCGTCGTGGGCGGACCGCATCATTTCCGGCCTACCTATCTGCGCGACCGGCTCGCGCTCGGCGCAGGCCCGCCGCTCAACGTGAACGAGCTGCAGGAGCGCATGCAGCTCATCCTGCAGGACCCCCAGATCGAGCGCATGGAAGCGCAGCTCGCACCCGGCGTGGAGCGTGGCGATGCGGTGCTGCGAGTGGACGTCACCGAAGCGAAGCGCTTCCTCGCGGGCGTGACGCTGTCGAACGATCGCTCGCCGGTGGTGGGCGAATACCAGGCCGAGGCGTTCGCGGCGGCGCGCAACCTTCTTGGCCGCGGCGACGCTCTCACGATCCGCGCGGCCGGCACGGAGGGGATCGGCGACTACTCGGCCGGCTTTTCGCTGCCGGTCTCGGCGCGCGGCACGCTGCTCAACCTGCGCTACACGCGCACCCGCAGCACGGTGGTGGAGCCGCCGCTCGACCAGCTCGACATCGGCGCGCGCTCGTACTCGTTCGACGCCGCGCTCGCGCATCCGCTCTACGAGTCGTTGCGGCGGGTTCTGACCGCGAGCATCGCGCTCTCCCGGCGCGCGACGCAGAGCCTGTTCCTCGGCGAGCCGTCGCCGTTCATCCCCGGCGCGCCGGACGGCCGCACGACCGTGAGCGTGTTGCGCTTCGGCCTGGACGGCGTCTCGCGCTCGCAGCAGGAGGTGGTGGCGGGCCGCGTGCTCGTCTCGCGCGGGCTCGACGCCTTCGGCGCGACGGTGTCGAGCGATCCGCGCATCCCCGATTCGCGGTTCACCGCGCTGCTCGGCCAGTTCCAGTGGGTGCGCGCGCTGTCCAGGGACGGCCAGCTCCTCGTGCGCGCGGACGGCCAGTACGCGAACGACGCGCTGCTCGGGCCGGAGAAGTACTCGCTCGGCGGATTGGACAGCGTGCGCGGCTATCGCAAGGACGCGCTCGTGCGCGACAACGGCTGGTTCGCCTCGGCGGAGTACCGTCACCTGGTCGGGCGCGTCCCGGTGATGGGGAGTGCCACGCCCGACGAGGGCGCGGTCCGCCTCGCCGCGTTTGCCGACTACGGGCGCGCGTGGGACAAGGACGGCCCGCCGAACGTGCCGAAAGTCCTATCGAGCGTCGGGACGGGCGTGCGCTGGGAGCCGGCGCGCGGCGCGGACTTCCTGCTGTACTACGGCTACGCGCTCCGCGACCTCGACACCCCGACGCGCGGGCCGTCGGACCGCGGCATTCACGCCCGCTTCACGGTCAGCCGGGCGTTCTAGCGCGCGCGGCGAGGTCCGGATCGTCCGCCCGCTCGGCGGCGAGCCGCCGCCAGTGCGCTGCCGCGTCCTCGCGCATGCCGAGCTCCTCGAGGAGCAGGGCATAGAGCACCCGATCGCCGAAGCGCGCGTCCGCCGCGGGGCGATCACGCTCGACGCGGGCGCGGAGCTCCGCGCCGGCGAGCCCGAACTCGGTCCAGCCTTCCGGCGCCGCGCCGTCGGCGAGCTCGGCCCACACCTGCCAGCCGTACGTGTGCCCCGCCTCCAGGGCGACGGCCGCAGGCAGCTCGATCGACGTGGCGGCGGTGCGTGCCTCGTGCAGCGGCCGGCCGCTGGCGTCGGTGAGCTGGAAGCGATAGCTCTTGGCGCCGCTCACCGGCTCCCATCGGAACGCTGCCGGGCGCTCGAGCAGCCACGTCGACACCGGGAAGGCGAGCCGCACCGGGCGGGCCGTCTCGCCGCCGCGCATGCTGATGCTCGCCTGCGCGATGCGCGCCGTGCGCAGGCGCACCTCCTTCATCGATGCGCTCCCCGGTGCACGCGCGACGAGCTTGCCCGGCCGCACGATCTCCATGGCGCCGTTCGACCAGCGGAACGCTCCCGGCCCGAGCAGCTCGAACTGCCGCCCGCTCGCGCTGTCGAGGACCGTCACACGCGCGCCGGGCGCGAGCGAGACCTCGGCGCCGGGCGCCAGCCCGGCCAGGATGCCGACCCGTCCCCCGCCGGCGACTGTCGCGCCGCCCTGCACGTCGATTACGAGGCCCGGCAGCTCGGCCGGCCGGGCGGCTCCCGGCCACGCGAGGAGGAACCCGGCCGCGAGCGCGGCGATCCAGGCACGCCACGCCGGCCCGCGGCGCGCCGCAGACGCGAAGCACGGGATGCGACAAGCGATGCTCATGGCTCACCTCCGCGGGCCGCCCGTCCTGCATCGTCTCGCGCGCGCGTTCGCGGCGGCCAGCCGAACACGCGTACCGGCGAGTGACCCTTCAGCGGCTGCTCGCCAAGGTCGTCGAACGACGCCCGGCCCCGCAGCGCCTGCACGACCGCCTCGGTCGCCACCAGCGGGTATCCGAGCCCGGCCGCGAGACCCTCGATCCGGGCCGATACGTTCGCGACGTCCCCGATGGCAGTGTACTCGTTCCGCTCGGCGCCGCCGATACGGCCGACGACCGATTCGCCGAACGCGAGCGCGAGGCCGATCCGCACCGGCTCCGCGCCCTCGGCCGCGAGCTCCCGGTTCAGTTCCTCGACCTCGGCGAAGAGCGCCCGCGCGGCGAGGAACGCATCGTGGCACGGATCGGCGGTCGGCTGCGGCGCGCCGAACAGGCACATGATGCCGTCGCCGCGGAAGTTGTCCAGCGTACCCCCGTACCGGTGTACCGCGCCGGCAACGCGCGTGAAGTAGCGGTTCAGCAGCCGCACCGCCTCTTCCGGCGCGACCCGCTCGGAGTACGGCGTGAAACCGCGAATGTCGCCGAACATCACGCAGAGCCGCCGCCGTCCGCTGCCCACCGCGGTGTCGAGCTCGCCGCGCAGGATCAGGTCGAGCACGTTCGGGCTCACCGCGCCGGCGAACGCCGCCCGGAGCCGCTGCCGCTGGCGGCGGTTGAACCAAGATTCGTAGCCGACGCGCAGCGTGCCGGCGAGGCCCGCCGTCGCGATCGCGCCCGCGACCGGCAGGTAGACGCCGCGCTGCAGGAGCCAGGTGCCGAGGCTGAAGGCGCCCGCCGCGAAGATCGCCAGCGCCGCGACGCCGCCGCCGACGCCGGCAAACGCGAACCACATGCCCGCGCCCGCCAGCACCAGCAAGAGCGTGGCGGCGACCGGAGCGTCGGCAATGGCGCCCGGGCCGAGCAGCGTGCGCAGCGCCTGGCCGTGCGCCACGACCCCGGGCACGGTGCTCGAGGTCTCCCAGCCGGCGAGCTGCACCGGTATCCGGTGGCGGTCGACGAACGGCAGCACGCTGCCGACCAGCACGACACGATCCGCGAACGCCGACTGCAGGCGCTTCGCGTCGTCCGCCGCGGCCCACGCGCTCACCTCATGGGCCGGGACGTAGCCGAACGGCGCACCCAGCGTGAAGTCGATCAGGCCGGGTCGCGGCCGCGCGCCGAGCCGGCGCGCGAGCGTTCCGGTCAGCGTCGGCACGTCGGCGTCCGCTTCGCCCTGCCGTTCGTCGAAGCGCCGCACCGCGAGGTCAACGTCGAACTCCCAGGTCGCGAGACCGAGGCCGTCGGCGCCCGCAACCGCGAGAAACGGCGCGTGCACGGGCTTGACCCGGCCGGCGCCGTCCACGCCGCGCGCGATCACCACCGGGCACACCGCGCGCAGCGCGACGAGCGCCCGCAGGAGCTCGGCGTCGAGCCCGGGCTGGACGAAGTCGTAGGAACGCTCCGGAAGCTCCACGTCCACGCCGACCGCCCGGGGGCGCGCCATGGCAAGTCCGTAGAGGACGCCCGCCAGGCGCCGGTGCCACAGCGCGAGCGGCTCCGGAAAGGCCTGCAGCGTCGCCTCGTCTATGCCTACGAGCGCCACGTCGACTGGCGCCGGACGCGGCTGCAGCGCGCGCAGCGCGCGGAACTGCGCGTCGAGGAGCTGCAGCTCGAGCCAGCGCGTGAACGGGGCGAGCTGGAGCGCGCCGCAGACCGCGGCGATCAGGAGCCACGCGGCGGCCGCGCCGCGCGGGGTCAGGGCGTCCTCCGAGCGCGCCGGGACTGTCGACATCGGGCGCCCCGGGTCGAGCGTCACTCGGCGCGATCGAAAGCGGCCACCTCCGCGAGGCCGGCCTGCTCCAGCAGCGCCGCGCGGACCGCGCGCAGGCCGCGATCGCCCGGGCGCGCCGCGACGCCCGCGGACAGCGTCGCGAGCGCGTCGTACCACAGACCTTCGGCGGCGAGCGCCCCCGCGCGACGCCCGGGGTCGGTCTCGCGCAGCAGGTCGTGCAGCGCGTCCGACGGCGCCACGCGCATGATCGCGCCGCCCGCCACGACGTCCCGGGAGCGCTGCTCCGGATCGAGCACGACGGCGACCGACCACTCGTACTGCACGTTCGGCTCGAGCCGGACGCCCGCGCGCCCGGAGTCGAACGACTGGATCCCCGCGCGATCGCCGGCGACATGCGCCTCGACGAGCGGGCTCGACCGCCGCGGATCGATCAGGACGAGCTCGATGCGCGCCCCGGTCGGCGCCGACAGGAACCAGTGCAGCGTCGGCTGCTCCGAGAGCGTGAGCCCGAGGTGGTCGGGCGCCAGCACCTCGACGCGGGGCACGCCGGCCAGCAGCGCGCGCGCGACGCCGCCGATGCGGCGCGGCGCGGGATCGACCGCCGGCGCCCGGTAGTGCACGGCATCGGCCGGCGCTTCACCCGCGGCCCGCGCTCCGGGAGCGAGCGCGACGGCCGTCGCGGCGAGGAGCACCAGCGGACGCGGGACGAACAGCGATCGGATACCGGTTCTCATCTGCCGCTCCTTCCGCGGGCGCGGATCGATCGTTCGGCGCGCATGCGACGCGTCGGTCACAGCCAGTTCCCGATCACCAGGAACGGCGACCAGTAGCCCGGGTGCCGGTAGCGAAGATCGGCGAGGAGCTTGCGCTGCGCGCGCCGGAGCGCCTCGGCCTTGGTGACGCCGGGCTCGCCGAGCTGCCGGTAGAACTCGGCCACGAGCATGCTGGACGCCTGATCGTTGATGTGCCACAGCGTGGCGAGCGCGCTGCGCGCGCCCGCCTTCACTGCGACGCCGGCCAGGCCGAGCGCGGCGCGCTCGTCGCCCGCCGCGGTCTGGCACGCGCTCAGGAAGAGGAGCTCGATCGGCTCGTCGCGGAAGCGGTTCGCCTTCATGCTCGCTTCGAGGCGGTCGATCGTCATGCGGCCGTCGTAGGTGAGCAGGAAGGAGCGGCGCGAGTCGGCGTCGAACCGGGCGTGCGACGCGAGGTGCACGACCGCGAAGGTCTTGTCGCGCAGCTCGCGCTCCAGGTTCTCCGCGGTGAACGTCCGGTCGCGCAGCACATGGCCGGCGGCAAACGCGCCGAGCTCGTCGAGCTCGATGCCGACGAACGGCAGCGCCGGGTAGCCCTGCACCGGCTCGGTGAGCCCGCTCGCGAGAACGCGCGCGGAGCGCAGCGCGAGCGGCCGCGGCTCGACCAGCGTCAGGCTCGGCGCGGTGGCGAGCGCGTAGCGCGCGATCACGAAGTCGGTGCCGTCGTGCAGCGCCCCGAGCGGGATCGAGCGCAGCGGCTGGTCCGGCACGAAGACGAGCGTATCGACGCCCGCGTCGGCGAGCACCTTCTCCATCGGCCGGATGACCCAGTCGTAGAGCCGGCGCGCGTGCGGCAGGTACTGGTACGTCGTGCGCTTCTCGAGCAGGCGGCGCAGCGCGAGCGCCTCGGCGCGCAGCGCCGGCTCGCCCACCGGCACCGTGAACAGCCGCATCTCGCTGCCGATGCTCACGAGGAGCTCGAGCCGGTCGGCGAGCGGCACCGGATAGATCACCGCGGTGCGCGCGGCGGTGTGCTCGACCGGGCGCGCGCGGGCGAGATAGCGCGCGACGCAGTCGTCGCGGAAGTAGTCCTCCAGCTCGACGGTCTTGAAGCGCTCGAGCACCGCGCGCGCCTCCTCGAGCCCGCTCCGCACGCGCGCCGGGTCGCCGGTGGCGGCCGCCTGCCGCAGCAGGAGATCGGTGAAGCCGAGGAACGCCGGGCCGACCTCGGCGCGGAACGACTCGCGGCTCGCCCAGAGCTCCGCGGCGTAGTCGGCCTTCACCGCGGCAAGCGCGGCGAGCGCGCGCCGGTAGGCGGCGAGCGCGTCGTCGGCGCGGCCGGCGCGATCGGCGATCCGCGCCGACTGCCACTGCCACAGGAAGATCGCCTCGGGCGCGCCGCTCGCCTGGGCCGCGAACGTCGCGCGCGCGTTCAACGACTCGGCGTCGGCGCGCCGGCCGCGATCGAGCGCGAGCTCCGCGCGATAGCCGAGCGCGTATGCGGCGGCGCGCGCATCGCCGAGCCGCTCGGCCATCCGCTCCGCGGCGGCGAGCGACGCTTCGGCCTCGCCGCGCAACGCTTCCGCCGGGCCGCCGCCCGCGGCCCGCCGCAGCAGCTCGCCGGCGCCGGCGAGCTGGAACGCCGATTCGCGCGAGTCCGGAAGCGTGCCGAGAACCGCGATCGCTGCGCGCGCGGAGGCGGCCGAATCGGCGTGCCTTCCGGCGCGCTGCAGGACCCGCGCGGCGTTCACCTGCGCCTGGGCGGCGAGCAATCCGTCGTCGGCTGCGCGCGCAAGCCGTGCCGCCGCCGCGAACGCCTCAAGCGCCGGCGTCGTCCGGCCGTCCGCCGCGAGCGCGAGCCCGCGATCGTTCTGCACAGCCGCCTCGATGCGCGGCGCCTGCGCCCGACGCGCGAGCTCGAGCGCCTGCGCGAGCACCGGTTCGGCGCGCTCCGAATCCCCGGCGAGAAAGTACGCCTGGCCGAGCGCGCCGGTCAGCGCGGCACGAAGCCCCGCTGGTGCGTCGCGGCCCTCAAGCAGGGCGACGGCCTCCCGCAGGTCCGCGAGCGCGTCCGACCGGTGCCCGAGCGATTGCCGGACCTCGGCGCGCCGCGCGAGCGCTTGGGCGAGCGCGAGCGGCTCGGCGCGCTTGCGCTCTGCCTCGACCGCGTCGGTCGCGCGACGGGCCGCCGCTTCCCAGGGGTCGGTGGCGGAGCGGGAAACGACCGGCGCGCCCGGTCCGACCGCGCGCCCGTCCGCTTCCTCCGCCGCGTGCGCGGCGCCGGCGGCGCCGAGCTGCAACGCCAGGCTTGCAGCAGCGAGCGCTCGGGCCTTCACGCGAGGTCTCCCTCGATGGCGACCGGCTAGCTTCGCGCATCTCCGATCCGCCGGTCAAGTGCTCGGCCGCGCCGCGCACGGAACGTGAATTCGTCACAAAGTCGCAGTGAAGTGGTTCGCCGAGATCGCGCGCGGGACGGTTCAGAGTGCTCCTCACCGGGCGGGCGATTCGCGCCGGCCCTCGGACCAAAGGAGGCTCTGATGACCGCAATCCGTGGAACCGCCTCCCAGCGAGGCTCTTCAAGGGTGCCCCAGCTGGCGCTCAAGGCCGTCGTCGTCATCGCATTCGGGGTCGCGCTCGTCGCCCTCGCCCGCGGGCCGGTGACCGTGGGCGGCAGCGCGCTCGCGCCCGCCGCCGCGACCGGGCAGCCCGCCGGGAAGGGTGCTCCCCAGGAGGCGCAGAGCGGTGCGCCCGAGCAGGTGCGCTACTTCCCGCGCGAGTTCCCCGACGTGGGCGGCGATCCGGCGCCGGTCTACGACACGTTCTGAGAAACGCGCGAGGTGCCTGAGCGCTGACGACCTGGACAGCTCCGCGCCGCGTGCTCCTCCGGCACGGAGCGTTTTCCGGCCCTTCGCCGGGCGCCCGGGCGCACCGCCCGCGGCGTCCGCCGCAGGGCCCTTTTCTTGCGGGTACGCGGCCGGTCAGGGCGCCGGCTGCGCCGCGGTCTCCTCGGCGAGCGCCGCGAGCTGCTCGGCCTGGTGCTCGGCGGCGAGCGCGCCGGTGAGCTCGTCGAGGTCGCCGTCCATGATCGCCTGGATCTTGTAGAGCGTCAGGTTGACGCGGTGGTCGGTGACGCGGCCCTGCGGGAAGTTGTAGGTGCGGATGCGCTCGGACCGGTCGCCGCTGCCGATCAGGCTCTTGCGCGTGGCCGCCGTCTTCGCCGCCTGCTCGCGCATCTGCTTGTCGCGGATGCGCGCGGCGAGCACCGACATCGCCCGCTCCTTGTTCTTGTGCTGCGAGCGCGCGTCCTGGCACTCGACCACGATGCCGGTGGGCAGGTGCGTGATGCGGATCGCCGACTCGGTCTTGTTCACGTGCTGGCCGCCGGCGCCGGAGGCGCGGAACGTGTCGATCTTGAGATCGGCCGGGTTCAGATCCACCTCGCTCACCTCGTCGACCTCCGGCATCACCGCGACGGTCGCCGCGGAGGTGTGGATGCGCCCCTGCGTCTCGGTCTCCGGCACGCGCTGCACGCGGTGCCCGCCCGACTCGAACTTGAGCTTGGAGTACGCGCCGCGGCCGATGACGCGCGCGATCACCTCCTTGTAGCCGCCGAGGTCCGAGGGGCTCTCGGAGATGATCTCGACCGTCCAGCGCTTGCGCTCGGCATAGCGCGAGTACATGCGGAAGAGATCGCCGGCGAAGAGCGCCGACTCCTCGCCGCCGGTGCCGGCGCGGATCTCGAGGAAGATGTTGCGCTCGTCGTTCGGATCCCTCGGCAGGAGCAGCTTCTGGAGCTCGGCCTCGAGCTCCGCGAGGCGCGCGTTGCCCTCCTCGATCTCGGGCTCGGCGAGCGCGCGCATCTCGGCGTCGGCGAGCATCTCCTTCGCGCCCGCGATATCGCGCTCGGTCTGACGGTAGCGGTTGTAGAGATCGACGATCGGCGCGAGCTCGGCATGCTCGCGCGACAGGCGGCGGAACGAATCCATGTCGCGCGTGGCGGCCTCGGACGCGAGCAGCCCGTCGAGTTCCGCGAGCCGCCGGCGGAGCTGTTCGAGCTTGGCGGCGATGCTGGGTTTCATGACCGGAAGGTTCCAGAGTGTCTCACCGGACGCGCGGCTGCGGGCGGGAATGCTGAGCGCCGGGCTGGATTCCCGCTTGCGCGGGAACGACGGTCCCGCCGCGATCGGCCCCTAGGCGCCGGAGCGCAGGCGGTAGATGCGCGACAGGACCTCGCGCGCGCGCACACGCTCCTCGGCGTCCGCCTCGTGCAGCGCCTGCGTCGGCGCGTGCAGCAGCTTGTTGGTGAGGCCGTGCGAGAGCGCCTCGAGCACCTGGCGCGGATCCTCGCCGCGCGCGAGCATGCGCAGCGCGCGCTCGATCTCGTGCCGGCGCGCGGCCTCGCCCTGCTCGCGCAGGCTGCAGATGAGCGGCACCTGCTCGCGCCCCTCCATCCAGTGCAGGAAGTTGCCGACCTGCGTGTCGATGATCGCCTCGGCCTGCGCGACGTGCGACTGCCGCTCGTCGATGCCGGTGCGCACGACCTGCGCGAGGTCGTCGACCGTGTACAGGTAGACGTCGTCGAGCTCGCCGACTTCCGGCTCGATGTCGCGCGGCACCGCGAGATCGACCATGAAGACCGGCTGGTGGCGCCGCGCCTTGATGACCCGCTCCATCGTGCCCTTCCCGAGGATCGGCAGCGAGCTCGCGGTGCAGGAGATCACGATATCGTGCTCGGGCAGCTGCTCCGGCAGGTCGCGCAGCAGCACCGCGTACCCGCTGAAGCGATGCGCGACCGACTGGGCGCGCTCGAGCGTGCGGTTGGCCACGGTGATCGCGCGCGGCATCTGCGCCGCGAAGTGCGTCGCGCAGAGCTCGATCATCTCGCCGGCGCCGATGAGGAGCACCCGGCAGTCGCGCAGCGAGGGGAAGATCCGGCCCGCGAGGCGCACCGCCGCGGCCGCCATCGAGACGACGTTGGTCCCGATGCGAGTGTTCGTCCGGACCTCCTTCGCCACGGCGAACGAGCGCTGGAACAGGCGCGACAGCGTGGCGCCGAGCGCGCCCGCCTCGGCCGCCATGCGCGCGGCGTCCTTCATCTGGCCGAGGATCTGCGGCTCCCCCAGCACCATCGAATCGAGCCCGGCGGCCACGCGGAACGCGTGCCGCACGGCCTGCTCCCGCGGGAGCGTGTACAGGAACGGCCGCAGCTCGTTCTGCGGCAGCCCGTGATGGCCGGCGAGCCACGCCAGCGCCTCGCGCGGCTCGCCCGCCGCGCAGTAGAGCTCGGTGCGGTTGCAGGTCGACAGGATCGCCGCCTCCTCGGCGGGCCGCGAGCGCACGATCTCCTGCAGCGCGCCGCGCAGGCCTTCGGGCGTGAAGGCGATCCGCTCGCGGATCGCGAGTGGCGCGCTCTGGTGGTTCAGGCCGAGGGCGAAGAGCTGCATGGGTCCGGTTCCGCCCGAAATTATAGCCAAGCCGGGCGCGTGCGCCCCTTGCGGTGGATCAAGCCCACCGGGCGCCCCGCGGCGCCCGCCGCGCCGCCTACGGCGCGGTCCCGTCCGGCGGGCCCTCGCCGGGGACCTGCTTGCGCAGCTTGACCGGCTCGGTCCGCCGGGCGAGCCGGGCGCGGAGGCGCAGGTTCAGGAACTCGACCCCGACCGAGAAGGCCATCGCGAAGTAGATGTAGCCCTTCGGCACGTGGAGCTCCCAGCCCTCGACCACCAGCGTGAACCCGATCAGGATCAGGAACGCGAGCGCGAGCATCCTGACGGTCGGGTGCCGCTCGACGAACTCGCCGATCGGCTTCGCCGAGAACATCATGACGCCGACCGCGACCACGATCGCGATCACCATGATCGAGAGCTGGTCCACCAGCCCGACCGCGGTGATCACCGAGTCGAGCGAGAACACGATGTCGATGATCGCGATCTGCGCCAGCACGCCGCCGAAGGTCGCGCGCACCACGGCGCCGGCGCGCGCGTCCGCCTCGCCCTCGAGGGCGTTGTGGATCTCGTGCACGCTCTTCCACAGCAGGAACAGCCCGCCGCCGATCAGGATCAGGTCGCGCCCGGAGAGCTCGTTGCCGAACAGCTCGAAGAGCGGCGCGGTCAGTCTCATCATCCACGTCAGCGAGAACAGCAGCAGGATGCGCGTGCCCATGGCGAGCGCGAGCCCCATCACGCGCGCCTTGTTGCGCTGCGCCTCGGGCAGGCGCGCGACCAGGATCGAGATGAAGATGATGTTGTCGACGCCGAGGACGATCTCGAGCGCGGTCAGCGTCGCGAGCGCGATCCACGCCTGCGGGTCGGCGAGCCACTCGATCATCGCTTGGCGCTCACGAGCCCGAGGAAGTCGCTCGGCTGCCCGAGCAGATGGCTTGCGAACTGCTCGAACACGGCGTCCCCGGCCGACTTGGCGTCGACGACGAAGCTCTGGCTGCCGAACGCGCCGACGTTCTTGCACAGGAACGCGAGGCGGCCGCGCTCGCGGTCGGCCATCACCCGCGCATAGACCGTGATCTCGCCGGCCACCTCGCCGGTCACCGGACCGGCGCCCGCGCCGTTGCCGGCCTCGTCCGACGAATAGCGCAGGTTGGCCGCGGTGAGCCTGTCGACCAGGGCCTGCATCTCGGCGCCCGGCAGCTCGAAGCGAAGCGTCGTGGGCGACACGCACACCACGGTCAGGGTGATCACGTCCATCCACGGCCGGCCCTCGGCGCGGCGCAGCTTGCTGTCGACGAACGCATCGGCGATCCTGGGCCGCGCGAAGCTGCCCAGGCCATCGAGGGCGTACGCGTGGCCGAGCTCCGGCTTGACGATGCCGAGGTAGCGCACCAGCTCCTCGAAGTAGGTCAGGCCGGCGCGCATCTTGCGCTCGACGTCGAGCGCGAGCATCAGCGTCTTGGCGCTGTACTCGTCGGTCGAGCCCTCCTGCTCGAGCGCCTCCGCCTGGCCCTTCAGGCGCTCGAGCAGGCCCCCGCCCGCCCGGGCGGCGGCCTTCGGCGCGGGCGCCGCGCGCTTGGGCGCCGGCGCGGCGGCCGCCCCCCCGCCGGCCCCGAACAGGTCGAACTCGGGCAGCACGAACTCCTCGGTCTGCGCGAGCTTCGCGATGTCGGGCTCCCCTTCCTTCGGCCTCAGCTCGCTCTGCAGCGCCCGGCGCAGGGCCTCGGCGAGCGCCTCCGCGGTCGGATAGCGCTCGTCCGGGTTCTTGCGCAGTGCGCGCTCGACGATGGCGTCGAGCGCGGCCGGCACCTCCGGGTTGACGCGGCTCGGCGGCTCGGCCTGCTTGGCGACGATGTTCTGCATCAGCGTGAGGAAGTCCTCGGGCCGCGCGGCGTCGAAGGGCGCCACGCCGGTGACGAGCTCGTAGAGGACGATCCCGAGCGAGAACACGTCGCTGCGGCCGTCGGCCTTCCGGCCCGAGACCTGCTCGGGCGACATGTACCGCGGGGAGCCGATCACCACGCCGGTGCGCGTGCGCGACGTCTGGTCGATGCGCGCGATGCCGAAGTCGGTGATCTTCACCAGGCCCTGCTTGGTGAGCATCAGGTTCCCCGGCTTGACGTCGCGGTGGACCACGCCCTGGCGGTGCGCGAAGCCGAGCGCGTCGGCGGTCTGCAGCACGATCTGCGCGGCGGTCGCGAGCGGGATCCTCTCGCCGCGGTCGAGAACGTCCTTGAGCGAGCGGCCCTCGAGCAGCTCCATCACGATGTAGGCGGTGTCCTCGAACTCGCCCACGTCGTAGATCGTGACGATGCAGGGATGGCTCAGCCGGCCGGCGGCCTTCGCCTCGCGCAGGAAGCGGCGCCGCGGCTCCGCGCTGCCGTCCTGGATCTGCAGCGCGTTGATGGTCTTGACCGCGACCGTGCGTTCGATCATCGGATCGGACGCCTTGAAGACCGTGCCCATCGAGCCGCGCCCGATCTCCTCCTGCAGCACGTAGCGTCCGAGCGTCCTCATTCTCGTCTGTTCGATGACCGGGCGGCCAGTGTTCGTTGGTGCTCGCCCCCGGGGTGATCCGGCATCGCGGCGACTCCCCTCGGGCATTCTACCGGGGGTGCAAAATACCTTCTTGCCGGTTCGCTGAAATGGAATCTTGACGCGCGCCGCGGCAGTAGTCATACCGCCCGCGATCTTCCGCCGCCCGTCCCTCGGCGAGCTGCATTCCGGGGCCGCCCGGCTGCGATGACGGTCCACCGAAAGCTCTCTACAATCGGGCGCGTTGAGGCAGCGCGCGAAAGGGAGGAGCGGGTGGCCAGGATGACGCCGTCGGATGACGTCATGGACATAGTGGTGCGCGGCGCGTGTCTGGCGGAACGTCCCGGCCGGTGGGACATCGGTGTTCGCGCCGGCCGGATCGCCGACATCGCTCACCGCATCGGCGCCCGCGCGGCAACCGAACTCGATGCCGCAGGACGCTTGGCCGCGCCGACCTACGTGAACGGCCACGTGCACCTCGACAAGTGCAACCTGGGCGACGTCATGCGTCCGAACCGGACCAACAGCTTCCAGGAGTGCCTCGAGATCACGTGGGAGCACAAGCGCGGCTACACGGTCGAGGACCTGCTCGAGCGCGCCGGCCGCGCGATCGAGGAGGGCATCCTGAACGGGACGACCGTCTTCCGGGTCTTCGCCGACGTCGACACGATCGGCGGGCTGCGCCCGCTCGAGGGCATGCTCGCGCTGCGCGCGAAGTGGCGGGACGTCGTTCACATCCAGGTGGTCGACTTTCCGCAGGAGGCCATCATCCGCGACCGCGGCACCTTCGAGCTGATGGACGAGGGCATGCGCATGGGCGCGGACGTCGTCGGCGGGCTGCCGTGGCACGAGCACGTCGACGAGGACGCGCGGCGCCACATCGATCTGTGCTTCGACCTGGCGAAGAAGTACGACAAGGACGTGCACATGCTGGTCGACGACACCGACAATCCGAACAGCCGGTCGCTCGAGTATCTGGCCGTCAAGACGCTGCGCGAGGACTTCCAGGGGCGCGTGTCGGCGAGCCACTGCGGCGCGCTCGCCGCCTACGACGAGGTGCATGCGCAGAAGGTGATGGCGCTGGTGAAGGAAGCCGGCATCTCGATCACGTCGAATCCGCACATCAGCCTGGTCGCACAGGGCCGCCACGACCGCGAGCCGATCCGCCGCGGCATCACGCGCGTCAAGCAGCTGTGGCGCATGGGTGTCAACGTCTTCTCGGGCCAGGACGACGTGAATGATCCGTACTACCCGTTCGGCCGCAACGACCAGCAGGAAGTCGCGTCGATCATGTGCCACAGCTGCCACATGACCTACCCGGACGAGATCCGCGCGGTATTCGAGTTCGTCACCGGAAACGCCGCGCGCGCGCTGCGGCTCGAGGATTACGGGCTGGAGGTCGGGTGCCGCGCCGACTTCAACGTGCTGGCCGCGCCGACGATCCAGCACGTGCTGCGGCTGCAGCAGCCGCCGCGCTGGGTCGTCCGGGACGGCCGCGTGCTCGCGACGAACGAGCTGAAGCGCACGTTCGACGACGCCGGTCGCGCGCGATGACCGGGCCTGCGGTGCGGGGGACCCCGCGGTGAAGCCAGCGCCGTTCTCCTACCACGCGCCGAGCACGCTGGACGCGATGCTCGCGCTGCTCGCCGAGGGCGGCGAGGACGGCAAGGTGATCGCCGGCGGGCAGAGCCTCGTGCCGATGATGAACTTCCGCCTCGCCAGGCCCGCGCGCCTGTTCGATCTCAACGGCGTGGCCGAGCTCGACTTCCTGCGCGCCGAAGGCGGCTGGCTGCGCATTGGCGCGCTCGCGCGGCACGCCGCCTTCCACCGGCCGCCGTGCGGCGGACCGACCGGCGCGCTGCTCGCCGAGGTCGTGCGCCACATCGCGCACTACCCGATCCGCCAGCGCGGCACGTTCGCCGGCAGCATCGCGCACGCCGATCCGGCATCCGAATGGTGCCTGGTGGCGGCGACGCTGGGCGCCGAGATCGTCGCCCGCAGCCGCGCCGGCGAGCGGCGGATCGGGGCCGGGGACTTCTTCCTCGCCAGCCTATCGACCGCGCTGCGGCCCGACGAGCTGATCGTCGAGGTGCGCCTGCCGATCCTGGACGCAGGCTGGCGCACCGGCTTCTGCGAGTTCTCCCGCCGCGTCGGCGACTTCGGCATCGCAATGACCGCCGTCGCGCTGCGCGTCGAGTCCGGCGTCGTGCGCGAGGCGCGCATCGGCGTCGGCGGCGTCGAGGATCATCCCGCACGCCAGCCGGCCGCCGAGCAGGCGCTCGTCGGCCAGCCCGTTGCGGCCCGAGCGTTCGCGGCGGCGGCCGACGCGGTCGCCGGCGCGGTGAGGCCCATGGAGGACCTGCACGCCGACGCCGCGTACCGGCGCCACCTCGCGCGCACCACCACGCGGCGCGCGCTGGAGCAGGCCTGCGCCGGGTCCGGAAGCTGAGTCGCGCGAACCGGCTGCAGCGGATGACATCCCCCCACGACAAGCTCGCCGTCACGCTCGCGGTGAACGGGCGCGACTACCGTATCGCGGTCGAGCCGCGGCGCAGCCTCGCCGACGCGCTGCGCGAGGACTGCGGGCTCACCGGCACACACCTCGGCTGCGAGCACGGTTACTGCGGCGCGTGCACGGTGCTGGTCGACGGCGTGCCGGTGCGCGCCTGCCTGATGCTCGCGGTGCAGGCGCACGGGCGGCCGATCCGCACGGTCGAGGGCCTGGCCGGCGACGGTCCGCTGCATCCGCTGCAGGAGGCGTTCCGCGACGAGCACGGCCTGCAGTGCGGCTTCTGCACGCCCGGCTTCCTGATGCTCGCCGCCGGCGTGCTCGAGCGCGAGCCCGACATCGGCGACGAGGCGCTGCGCGAGATCCTCTCGGCGAATCTCTGCCGGTGCACCGGCTACCAGAACATCGTCAAGGCCGTGCGCGCCGCCGCGCGGCGCATCAAGGAGGCCGCGGGCCGTGGCTGACGGGCCGACGCGCTACATCGGCATGCCGCACAAGCGGCTCGAGGACCGCACGCTCCTCACCGGCGGCGGGCGCTTCGCGGCCGATCTCTCCGCCCCGGGCCAGCTGCACATGCGGGTGGTGCGCTCGCCGGTCGCGTTCGGGCGCCTGCGGTCGGTGGACGTGCGCGAGGCACGCCGGCTTCCGGGCGTCGTGGCGGTGTGGACGTTCGCCGACGTCGAGCGCATCCCGCCGATCCAGATCCGGCTGACGAAGATCGGCGGCCTCGAGCCGTACCAGCAGACCGTGCTCGCGCGCGACTACGTGCGCTACGTCGGCGACCCGGTGGCCGCGGTGTTCGCCGAGGACCCCTACGTCGCCGAGGACGCCGCCGAGCTCGTCTTCCCCGAGATCGAGGAGCTGCCGGCGTGCATCTCGGCCACCGAGCCGCCGCGCGAGTTCATGCCCGAGACGCTGCCGGGCGTGTCGAGCGAAGCGGCGTGCGTCACCAAGGCCTACGGCGATCTGGACGCCGCGTTCGCCGCCGCGCACGAAGTGGTGGAGCTCGAGGTCGCGGTCGGCCGCCACACCGGCGTGCCGCTCGAGACGCGCGGTGCGCTCGCGGAGTTCGACCCGGCGAAGGGCACGCTGACCATGCGCGGCGCGGCCAAGGTGCCGCACTACAACCGCGGCCAGGTGGCGCGCATGCTCGACATGCCCGATGAGATGGTGCACCTGATCCAGGGGCATGTCGGCGGCGGCTTCGGCGTGCGCGGCGAGCTCTATCCCGAGGACGTCCTGGTATGCCACGCGGCGCTCCGGCTGAAGCGCCCGGTGAAATGGGTCGAGGACCGCCAGGAGCACCTGATGGCGGCCAACCACTCGCGCGACCAGTCGTACCGGCTGCGCGCGGCGGTCGACGCGCGCGGCTTCATTCTGGGCCTCCAGGCCGAAGTGTTCTCCGACCAGGGCGGCTACGTCCGCACGCACGGCGTCACGGTGCCCGACCTCTCCGCCGCGATGCTGCCCGGTCCCTATCTGGTGCCGGCCTACCGGGCGGACGTGCACGTGCGCCTCACCAACAAGACGCCCGCAGGAACCTATCGCGCGCCAGGGCGCTACGAGAGCACGTTCGCGCGCGAGCGGCTGCTCGATGCGATCGCGCACGCCCTCGGCCGCGATCCGGTGGAGGTGCGGCGGGTCAACCTGATCCCGCGCGATCGCATGCCGTTCGACCGCGGCGTCGACACGCTCGGCACTCGCGTCGTGTACGACTCCGGCGACTACGCGCTGCTGCTCGACAAGCTGCTCGCGTACCTGGACTACGACCGCCTGAAGCAGGCGCTCGCCGCGCGGCGCGCCGCCGGCGAGCACGTCGGGTTCGGCCTCGGCTACTTCGTCGAGAAGAGCGGGCTCGGTCCCGCCGACAAGGCGGTGATCTCGATCGACGCCGAGGGCATGGTCGAGGTCGTTACCGGCGCCGCCTCGATCGGCCAGGGCATCGAGACCGCGATGGCGCAGATCTGTGCCGAGGTTCTCGAGGTCCCGATCGAGCGCATCCGCGTCGTGCACGGGCGCACCGACCGCATCGACTACGGCATGGGCGCGTTCGCCTCGCGCGTCACGGTGATGACCGGCTGCGCGGTCAAGGCCGCCGCCGAGGCGCTGCTGGAGAAGCTCGCCGGGGCGCAGGTCGGCACGCCGGCGAGCGCCGAGGGCTGGTTCCGCGCCGACCACATGACCTACCCCTACGGCATCCACGCCGCGGTCGTGCGGGTCGATCCGGGCACATGTGCTGTGCACGTCGAGCGCTTCGTCGTCGCCTACGACATCGGCCGCGCGGTCAACCCGATGCTGGTGGAGGGCCAGATCGTGGGCGGCGCCGTGCAAGGCATCGGCGGCGCGCTCTTCGAGGAGTTCGTGTACGACGCGAACGGCCAGCCGCTGGTGACCACCTTCGGCGACTACCTGATGCCCACGCTCGCCGAAGTGCCGCCGGTCGAGGCGCTCGTGACCGAGGACGCCCCTGCCACGCAGAACCCGCTCGGCGTCAAGGGCGCGGGCGAAGCGGGCATCAACGGCGCCGGCGCGGCGATCGCCGCGGCCGTCGACGATGCGCTCGGCCGCCCCGGCGCGGTGACCCGACTGCCGGTCACGCCGATCCGCCTGCACCGGCTGCTCGGCGAGCGCGATTGAGCGCGCGCCGCCCCGGCGCGGCAGCTCAGAGCAGTACGCCCGGCAGCCAGAGCGCGAGCGCGGGGAACGCGACCAGCAGGGCAATCAGCAGCAGGTCGACCACGAGGAACGGTGCGATCCCGCCGTAGAGCGTCTGGATCGGGATGTCCGGCAGCTGCGTCTTGATGACGAAGATGTTCAGTCCGACCGGCGGCGTGATCAGGCCGATCTCGGCCACGATCACGACGAACACGCCGAACCATACCCCGTCGACGCCGAGCGCCTGCAGGATCGGCAGGAACACCGGCACCGTGATCAGCATCATGCTCACCGAGTCGAGGAACAGACCGAACACGATATAGACCAGGACCAGGCAGAAGATGACCAGGTTCGCCGACAGGCCGGCGGCCTCGATCCAGCCGCCGAGCGAGGCCGGGATGCGCGAGAACACCATGAAGTAGCTGAACATGAACCCCCCGAGGATCACGACGAACAGCACCGTCGTGGTCCGGACGGTCTCGCGGAACGCCTCGACCAGGCCGCGCCAGCCGATCTGCCGCGTCGCGGTCCCGATCACGATCGCGGTGAATGCGCCCACGGCCGCCGCCTCGGTGGGGCTGAACCAGCCGAGATAGATGCCGCCGACCGCGAGAAAGAAGAGCAGCACGAGCTTCCAGACGCCGCTTAGCGCCCGCAGGCGCGCGGCGAGCGGAACCGCGCGTGCGACCGGCAGGCGCCCGGGCATCATGCGGCCAAGGACCATGATCGCGGCGATGTGCAGGATCGTGAGCGCGACGCCGGGCAGGATTCCGGCCGCAAACAGCGCCGGCACGCTCTCCTCGGCGATGATCGCGTAGATCACCAGGATCACCGACGGCGGGATCAGGATCCCGAGCGTGCCGGCCGAGGCGACGACGCCGGTCGCGATGCGCGCGTCGTAGCCGAAGCGCAGCATCTCGGGCACGGCGATCTTCGACATCGTCGCCGCGGTCGCGAGCGACGAGCCGCAGATCGCGCCGAAGCCCGCGCAGGCCGCGACGCTCGCCATTGCGAGCGAGCCGCGCAGCCCGGAGAAGAAACAGTCGGCCGCCTCGAACAGCTCGCGCGCCATGTTCGAGCGCACCGCGACTACGCCCATCAGGATGAACAGCGGCACGACCGTCAGCGAGTAGTTGCGCGCGATGTCGAGCGGCAGCGTGCCGACCGCGACGAGCGCGGGACGCCAGCCCTCGAGCGCGGCGTAGCCGAAGAACCCGACGAACCCGAGCGCGATGCCGACCGGCCACCGCGCCAGGATCAGCGCGACCAGCGCGACGAAGCCCAGCGCGCCGACGACCTCGTTAGGCAGCGTCACGCCGATCCGGCCCTTCCTCCAGCGCTGCGCCGAACCGCCCGGTGATCAGCAGGTACGCCTCGGCGGCGAGCCCGCCCCCGAACCCGATCCAGATCGGCAGCCAGTAAAGGAACAGCGGGATGCGCAGGTCCATCGTCTCGTCGTCGAAGCGCAGCGCCTCGAGCCCGCTCACCACGATTTGCCAGTCCATCAGCGCGAGGTAGGCGATCGTCCCCAGCCCCGCGGCTACGACCAGGAAGCGCAGGACGCGCCGCGGGACGGCCTCGTCGAACAGGCTGATCGCGATGTTCTCTCCGGCGAGGAACACCGCCGGCATGGCGAGGAAGACGAGACAGCTGAACGCGAGCAGGACCAGCTCGACGACGCCGAAGATGCGCCACTGCGCGTCGATCGAGCGCAGGCACACGTCGGCGACCGTGAGCGCGATCGCAGCGGCGAGGAACAGCGCGGCGACGCTCTCGAAGAGCGCCGCCGCCCGCTCGCGTCCCGAGGCCCGGCCGGCCATCGCCGCGGACGCGGATCAGTTCGGACAGAAGCTCGCCGAGGTCGCCTTGTGCTTCGCCGCGAGCGCCTGCATCTCCTTGTACGCGGCCGAGGCCGGCAGCTTCTTGGCGTCGAGATCCTTCACCCAGTCGGCCGACACCTTCGCGCCGAGCGCGCGGAACTTCTGCATCTCGGCGGCGTCGAGCTTGACGATCTTGGTGCCGCCCTTGACGAGGGCCTGCTTCGCCTTCTGGTCGAAGTTGTCCCAGGAGCCGGCGACCTCCTTCTCGCGGCCCTGCGCGGCCCCGGTCACGATCTTCTGCAGGTTCGCCGGAAGCTTTTTCCACGACTCCGGATTCATCGCGACACCGAGCGAGGTCGTGTAGCCGTAGATCTCGGTGATATGCTGGGTCACCGGCCCGAGCTTGAACGCGAACGTGCCGGCCGGATAGTCCATGAAGGTGCCGTCCAGCGTGCCCTTCTGCATATTCTCGGCGAGCTCGTTCGGCGGCATGCCGACCGACTTGGCACCGAGCGCGAGCAGGAACGCGCCGATCGTGCGCGACGGCGGCCGGATTGCCGCGCCGCTGAAGTCGGCGATCGACTCGACCGGCTTCTTCGACATCCAGACCTGTCCCGGCACGTGCGCGACGAGCAGCACGACCTTGACGCCGGTGTGCTCCGGATCGAGGTACTTCGCGCGCAGGCCGGCGTCGTTCACCACCTTGGTGGCCTGCTCCGCGCTGCAGAACAGGAACGGCAGGTTGGAGAGCTCGGTCAGCGGAAACCGCCCCGGCGTGCCGCCGTGCAGGAACCACGTGATGTCGGCCTGGCCGCGCCGCGCGATGTCGTAGTACTTCGGCGTCGGCCCGAGCTGCGCGCCCGGCACCACAGTGAACTTCAGCGCACCGTTCGACTTCTGCTCCATTTCCTTCGCCCAGTCGACCGTCCACTTCGAGACCGGATGCGAGGCCGGCAGGAAGTGCGCGAGCGTCAGCTCGAACCCGGCGGCCCGCGCGGATGCCGGCGCGCCGGCGCCGAGGACGGCGCCGGCCGCCGCCGCGGCGGCAAGGCATGCCATGGATCGGAAAGTAGTCATGCTCTCCTCCTCTCGTTGCTAGGAACTGCGAGCCGGGTGCTACTTCGTCGTATCGATGATCGCGGCGACCACGCCGCCGCCCGCCGGGCCCTGCTGCAGCGCGGCCACCGAGCAGTACACTGCCGGATCGCCGATCGCCGCGGCGGCCACCGCACCCACCGCGCCCTTGGTGTGGTGCGTATGGTGGATGTCGGAGTCGTTCAGGGACACCAGGCGTCGCCCGCGCAGGCGACCCGAGGGATGCGTCTCGCACTTGATGAAGCAGTTCACGACCGCGCCGCCGAGGTCGCTCGCGCGCGGGCGCTCGGGGAGCTGCAGCCCGGCGCTGCGGATCGCCTCGTAGATGGCGTCCACGTCGAGCGAATCCTTCATCACCGAATGGCCGATCCGGAACGCGCCGCCGATGCCGCGCCGGTTGCCGACCACGACGATCTGCGCCTCCTCGTGCTCGACCCCCGACGAGCAGGATGCGACCGACGAGTAGAGCGAGAGATCGCGCGCGATCTGCTCCTCGCGCGGCAGCGGAAACTCGCCGACGCCGACGCCGATGCCGAGCGCTGCGGTCGCGTTGGAGACCGCCATCGACTCCATGGTGTCCTCCATCACGGTCGTCTTGCCGCGCGACTTCGCGGCCGCGATGCGCTCAGAGGTCAGCAGCGGCGTCTTGGTCTGCACGAAGTGCACGTCGGCCGGATCGCTGATGCCGGCGTCGGCCATCGCGCGGCGCACGCCGGCGGCGACCTTCTCCACCATCGCCAGCCGGCCGATGTCCTCGGGCAGGATGCGCTCGGACACGGCGATGCCCACGGTCAGGCGCAGATCGTCCCTGGAGCCTTTCGGCGCCGCCGCGTCCGGCACTCGCGCGAACACGTTCAGGTGCGGCGAGATCACGCCGTCGCAGCCGCCGGACAGCGCGATCGGCACCTGCAGCGCCTCGGCCCGGCTGCGCGAGCCCTTCCCGACCAGGAAGTCGCGCAGCACGCGGTCGACGAGGATCCGGGAGATGTCGTTGACGCCGCCGTTGCCCTCGGTCTTCGCGACCACGGCCACGATGTCGTCGGCGCCGAACCCGTGCTCGCGCATCGCCGCCTCGAGGCTGTCGGTGTCCTGCACGTGCTCCATCGGCACCTTGCATACCAGGAATGGCATGTTCGCCTCCTCTCTCTAGAAGCTATCTCAAAATCGTATAGCCCCGAACGAACAAGGGGCGAGCCCCTTGTAGATCCCCACTTTCGCGACCGCATTCGCATTCTTAGATAGGTTCTAGTCTGCGTCGCGGGTATTCGATCGATGCGGTCAGCCGGCGGCCCGCGGGTCGCGCAGGCCCATAAGCTTCAGCGCGTTTCCGCAGTAGATCCCCTCGCGGTCGAGCTGCGGCAGGTCGACCTCGTCCACCGACCGGATCGTCTCGCGCAGGAAGTAGTCCCCGCGCTCGGGGCCGTACGGAAAGTCGGTGCCGAACACGACGTGGCCGGGACCGAAGAAGTCCAGTCCGCAGCGCAGCGCGGCGGTCGAGCCGCCGAGCACGGTGTCGCCGTAGAAGCGCTTGAAGTAGTCGATCGGCCGCAGGCCGTGCTCGGCCATGCTCCGCCGGATCGCCTGGAAACGCGGGTTGTCGCCGCGCGCGCCGATCTCGTCCCAGAGCGGGCCGACGCGCCCGGCGAGGTAGGGAATGGTCGCCCCGCAGTGGTGCGTGATGACGCGCAGTCCGGGCAGCCGGTCGAACATGCCGGAGAACACCAGCCGCGCCATGGCCACGCTCGATTCGTGCGGCCAGTTGAGCACGAGCCAGATCTCGTAGTCGGACGCCGCCTCGGCCGGGTAGTCCGGCACCGTCGGCGCCTTGAACGGGTGCAGCCAGATCGGCAGCGCGTGGTGACGGACGATCCGCTCGAACAGCGGGAAGAACTCCGGGTCGTCGAGCGGCCGCCCGTTGATGCTGGTGAGGATCTGGACCCCGCGCGCGCCGAGCCGCCCGACCGCGCGGTCGAGCTCGGCGATCGCCGCCGGGACGTTGTTCATCGGCAGCGAGGCGACGAAGGCCGGGAACCGGTCGGGGCGCGCGTCGCGGATCGCGGCCATGCCGTCGTTCGCTAGGCGGGCGAGCTCGGGCGAGTCGTCCGGCGCGGCCACCATCTCGGGCGTCGGCTGGCCGAGCGTCACGATCTGCTGCACGTCGGGCCAGCGCTCGAGCGCGGCGAGCCGCTCGGCGACGTTCCAGAGCGGCCGGATGCCGCTGGCGTAGCGCACGATCGGCTGCTCGCCGATCGCGCTCCGCACCGCCTCGAGATACCGTTCGGGCAGGAAGTGATTGAAGATGTCGATCTTCACCGCGCGCTCCTAGGTTCGGCCCTGCAAGAGCGGATCAGCCCGGCGCCGCGATGCCGGGCCGCGCACGCCAGCGTCCGTGCTCGACCGCGGCGAAGAACTCGGCGAGCGCGGCGTTGAACGCCGCCGGCTCCTCGCTGTTGATCGTGTGTCCGGCGCACGGCAGCATCAGCAGTCCCGCGTTCGGGATCGCGCGCTTGAGCATCAGGCTGCCGTCGATGCACGGATCGTCCTCGTCGCCGATGATCACGAGCGTGGGCAGCTGCAGGACGCGCAACCGCGGCTCGAGCTCGCCGATCGCGGGGCGCTTGAGCTGGAGGTTGAGCATCGTGAGCGCGTGGCCCTCGGCCGAGTGCTCGGACATCCAGCGGATGAACTCCTCGTAGCCGCGCGGATCCTTCGCCTGGAACTGGGCGCGCATCGGTGCGGCGCCGTACTTCCGCGCCGCCGCGACGATGCCCTCGTTGCGGAACATCTCGCCGGTCTCGCGGGCGAGCGCCATCATGGCCTCGCGGTTGCCGGGCGCCGAGCCCCAGCCGCAGCCGGCCGCGACCAGCGACCGGCAGCGCTGCGGGTGGTCGAGCCCGACGTGCAGCGTCGTGTAGGCGCCCATCGAATGCCCGACCACGTGCGCCTTGTCGATGCCCGCTGCGTCCATGACCGCGATCACGTCGTCGCGGGCGAGCGACTGGGAGTACGCCGCGTCCGCCAGCGGAACCTCGGAGGGCGGGTAGCCACGCGCGTCGAAAACCACGCAGCGGTAGCGCCGCGCGAAGAAGCGCACCTGCGGCCCCCAGCTGCGATGGTCGCCGGCGTACTCGTGGACGAACACGACCGGCTCGCCGGCGCCGCATTCCTCCCAGTAGAGCCTGGTTCCGTCGCTCGAGGTCGCGTAGGGCATGGCGGTCACTCCGGGATGCCGAACAGCGCGCGCGGGTTGCGCTCGCCGATCTGCGCAACGTCCGCGGCGGAGAAGTTCGCCCGGCGCAGCAGGCCGAGCGGGTCGGCTTCGTGCGGCGGGAACGATTCGTCGGTGCCGAGCACCATCCGGTCGGTCTGCACCCGCTGCGCGAGGAACTGCAGCGAGAGCGGGTCGTGCAGGATGGTGTCGTACCAGAAGCGGCGCAGGTACGCGGACGGCGCGTGCTGCGCCACGGCGCCGGTCTGCCGGCGGTCGGCGCGCTCGTGCATGCAGTCGAACCGGCCGATCAGGTAGGGCACGCTGCCGCCGCCGTGGGACACGATCAGCCGCAGCGCGGGAAAGCGGTCCAGCACGCCCGCGCCGATCAGCGACCCGATGCACAGCGTCGTGTCGAAGGTGTACTGCGCGACCTGCGCCAGCGCGAACTTCTGCGTGCGCGGAGCGGGCGCGGGCTGCGCGGGGTGCAGGAACACCGGCACGTCGAGCTCGACCGCGGCGGCCCAGTACTCGTCGAGCGGCAGCTCGCCGAGGTTCGTGCCCTCCACGTTGGTCGCCGCGACTCCGCCGACCGCGCCGAGCTTGCGCACCGAGCGCTCGAGCTCCCTGGCAGCGAGTCCCGCGTGGGGCAGCGGACCGGACGCGAGCCAGGAGAAGGCGTCCGGCCGCGACGCGACGAAGTCGGCGAGCCGGTCGTTCAGCAGGCCGTGCCATGCCGCGCCCTTCTCCGCCGGCAGCGCGTAGCCGAAGATGTCGGTCCAGACGGACAGCACCTGGCGGGTGAGCCCGATGCCGTGCATCCATTCGATGCGCCGGTCGGCCGGCTCCAGCAGGCGCGGGAAGAACGGCCGCACCTGCAGGCCGTACTCGAAGCGCAGGCACTTCTGGCAGGTCGGCTCGTGCATCGCGACGTCGATACCGTACTTGCCGCCCGCGCGCTCGAGCGCCTCGACCACCGGCGGCGGCACGTAGTGGGCATGGACGTCGATCGCTGCCATCGTCTGACCTGCGTTCCCCCGATCGTCGCGCCGAGCGCGCGCCGGCTTCAAGCCCTGCGCCGCGCCGCGCGGATGCTCGCCGCCAGGTTGTTGAGCGACAGAGGCAAGGCCGTGATCTTCACGCCGAGCGGCGCGAGCGCGTCGGCGACGGCGTTCGCCACCGCGGCGCCGGTCGCGACGATCGCCCCCTCCCCCGCGCCCTTGGCTCCGAGCGGGTTCGACGCCGACGGCGCCTCCTCGAGGAAGATCGCCTGGATCGGCGGCGCCTCGGTGCTGGTGGGCACCAGGTAGTCGGCGAAGGTCCCGCTCACGAGCTGTCCGGCCTCGTCGTACAGGAGCTCGTCGAGGAAGGTCGCGCCGATGCCCTGGACCGCGCCGCCGACCGCCTGCCCCTTCGCCAGCAGCGGGTTGATCACGCGGCCGACGTCCTCCAGCGCGACGTAGGCGAGCACCTCGACCTGCGCGGTCTCCGGGTCGACCGCCACGTGGGCGACGTGGGTGCCGTAGCTGTAGGGCCGCATCTTGATGTCGAAGCGCGCCTTGACGTGCGTCGCCTCGCGCGCTTCGGCGTCGCCTTCGGCGGCGGCACGGGCGAGCTCGGCGACGTCGAGCACCGTGCTGGCGTCGGACTCGCGCAGCACCGCGCCCGCGCCGACGCGCAGCTCCGCGGCCGGCAGGCCGGAACGGCGCGCCGCGAGCTCGATCAGCTTGTCGCGCATCGCGGCGCCGGCCAGCTTGACCGCGCTGCCGCCGACCACGATGGCGCGGCTGTGATAGGTGCCCCAGCCTTCGTCGACGTGCGAGGTCGAGCCGTGGAAGACCTGGAACGCGGCGACCGGCAGCCCGAGCTCGTCGGCGGCGATCTGCGCGAACACCGTCTCGTGCCCCTGGCCCATAGTCGTGACCCCGACGTAGACCTCGTAGCGCCCGTCCGGCCGCGCGACGATCCGCGCGCTCTCCGACGGACCGGCGCCGCTCGACTCGGTGAAGCACGCGAGCCCGACCCCGTGCAGCCGCCCGTCGATCACCGCTCCCTTGGCGGGCAGCGAGCCGTGGCCGATCGCGGCGAGCGCCTGGCGGTACGCCGAGTGGAAGTCGCCACCCTCGTACGCGTTCGGGCCCTCGAACGGCACCAGCGTGCCGATGTCGTAGGGGATTTCCTGCGCCGACACGAGGTTCTTCTCGCGCAGCGCGGCCGGGTCGAGGCCGAGATCGGCGGCCGCGAGGTCGAGCAGGCGCTCGCGGAAGAAGTTCGCCTCGTAGCGGCCGGGGCCGCGATACGTGCCGACCGGGGTCTTGTTCGAATGGAGCGCGAACACCTCGCAGGCGTAGTCGGGAATGCGGTACGGCCCCGGCAGGAACTGCGGCACGCGCGCGATCGCCACGCCACCGCCGGTACGGGTGTAGGCGCCGAGGTCGGCCCAGACGGTCGCGCGCAGGCCGACGATGGTGCCGTCGCGCTTCATGCCGATCTCGAGCTCGCACTCGGTCTCGCGCGCGTGGTTCGTCGCCATCAGGTGTTCGCGCCGGTCCTCGATCCACTTGACCGGCCGGCGCAGCCGCATCGCCGCCCACGGCACCAGGTAGTCTTCCGGATAGAACTCGCCGCGCACGCCGAAGCCGCCGCCGATGTCGGTCTCGATCATCTCGATCGCCGTCTCGGGCAGGTCGAGCATCTTCGCCAGCAGGCGCCGGTTGAAGAACGGCACCTTGGTCGCGCCCCAGACGCGCATGGCCGCGCCGTCGTACTCGGCGACCAGTCCGCGCGTCTCCATCGGCGCGGCGGTGTGGCGATGGCAGCGGAAGCGCTCCTTGCGCGTGTATTCGGCACGCGCGAATCCGCCCGCCGGGTCGCCGCGCGCGACGTGGTAGTGGCTGCCGACGTTGGTGCCTACGGCTTCGTGCACCAGCGCGGTCCCGGCGAGCGCCTGCGCGATGTTGGTCACCGGGTCGAGCGCCTCGTAGTCCACGACGATCAGGTCGAGCGCGTCCTCGGCGATGTAGCGCGACTCGGCGACGATCAGCGCGACCGGCTCGCCGACGTAGCGCACGCGGTCGACCGCGATTGCGCGCTGCACGAAGCGGTCGAGCCCCGGCAGCGGCGCGAGCCGCAGCGGGATCACCGGCACCTCGCCGAGGTCGGCGGCGGTGGCCACGAGGAGCACCCCCGGCAGCGCGGCCGCAGCCGCCGCGTCGAACCCGCGGATCCGCGCGTTCGCGTGCGGGCTGCGCAGCACCGCGGCGTGGACCATGCGCTCGAAGCGCACGTCGTCGGTGAAGCGGGCGGCGCCGGTGAGGAAGCGCTGGTCCTCGCCGCGCACGGTCGGGGTGCCGACGTGGGTGGCGCGGTCGACCGCACGGTCGGGTGCGTTCATCCGGCCCTCCCGGCGCGGCCGCGCGCGCAGTCCAGGACCGCCTGCACGATCGGCTCGTAGCCGGTGCAGCGGCAGATGTTCCCGGAGAGCGCGCGGCGGACGTCCTCGCGCGTGGGTGTCGGGTTGTCCGCGAGCAGCGCGGTCATGGTGGTGAGGATTCCCGGCGTGCAGAACCCGCATTGCAGCGCGTGATGCTCCTGGAACGCCCGCTGCAGGTCGTTCATCTCGCCGGGCGGCGCGAGGCCCTCGACGGTGGTGAGCCGCGCGCCCGCCGCCTGCACCGCGAACATCAGGCACGAGCGCACCGGCGCGCCGTCCAGCAGCACGGTGCAGGCGCCGCACACGCCGTGCTCGCAGCCGACGTGGGTCCCGGTGAGGGCGCAGGTCTCGCGCAGGAAATCGACGAGCGTCGTGCGCGGCTCGCAGCGGCCCGCGCGCCGCTCGCCATTGATGGTCAGCTCGATCTCGCGCGGCTCGGGCATGGCGGTTCAGCGCCTCCGTGGCGTCAAGGCCTGCGCGAGCGCGCGGCGCGCGAGCACCGGCAGGAGCTCGGACCGGTATTCGGCCGATGCGTGATGGTCGGCACGCGGGGTCAAGCCGTCGGCGGCCGCTCCGGCGGCGGACCGGAGCGCGTCCTCGCCGCCGTCGGTGCCGGCGAGCGCGCGCTCCACGGCCGCCAGGCGCACCGGCCGGTCGACCACGCCGAACGCCACGACCCGCGCGTCACCGACGCGGCCGGCGCGATCGCGTTCGACGGTCGCCGCGATGCCGCAGATGGCGAAATCGCCGTGCCGACGCGCGATCTCGATGAAGCCGTGGCGCCGGCCGTCGGGCCACGCCGGGAAGCGGATCTCGACGAGCAGCTCGTCGGCGCCGAGCGCGGTCTCGAACATGCCGCGGAAGAAGGCGGCCGCCGCGATCGCGCGCCGCCCGCGCACGCTCTGCGCCACGAGCGTTGCGTCGCAGGCGAGGCAGACCGCGGGCAGCTCGGCGGCCGGGTCGGCGTGCACGAGGCTGCCGCCGACGGTGCCGCGGTTGCGGATCGCCGTGTGCGCGACCCACGGCATCGCCGAGGCGAGCAGCGGATTCGCCCGGGCCACGAGCTCGCTGCGCTCGACCGCCGCATGGCGGGTCAGGGCGCCGATCGCGAGCTCGCCCGTGTCCAGCTGCCGGATCCCGGCGAGCGAAGCGATGCGGTTCAGGTCGATGAGCCACGCCGGCGTCGCGAGCCTCAGCGCCATGACCGGCACCAGGCTCTGGCCACCGGCGAGCACCTTCGCGTTCTCGCCGTGCTCGACGAGTAGCGCCAGCGCCTCCTCGAGCGTCGCCGGAGCGACGTGATCGAACGGCGCGGGCTTCATCGCGGACGGCGCCCCGGTCGCATCACTTCCACCGCACCAGCGCCCGCTCGCACGCCTGCACCAGCTGCGAGCAGATGATCGCGACCAGCAGCACCGACAGGATCACGGCGTAGAGCTCGGTGACGAGGAACGTGTTGCCGTAGGAGATGATCCGCTCGCCGAGGCCGACCAGCGAGATCAGCATCTCGCCCACGACCATGCCCTTCACCGCCTGCACGACGCCGAGCCGCAGCCCGAGCATGACCGCCGGCAACGCCGAGGGCAGGTAGATGCGCCGGAAGAGCGTCGCCTCGCCGGCGCCGAACGCGCGCCCCATCTCCACCAGCGAGCGCTCGGTGCCGCGCACGCCGGTCAGCGTGTTCACCGCGATCACGAAGAACGCGAACAGGAACACGGTGGCCACCACCACCGTGTCGCGGATCCCGAACAGCGCGATCAGCACCGGGACGAGCGCCGACAGCGGCGCGGACATGAGCGCGTTGATCCAGCCGTCGAGCAGATAGCGCACGACCGCGAAGCGCCCCATCGCGAGACCGACGCCCACGCCGAGGACCGCCGCGAGGAGATACCCCTTGACGAGCGCCGCGAGGCTGGACGCTCCGGCCTGGAACAGCGTGCCGTCGCGGATCAGTCCCCACCAGGCGACGAAGACCTCCGAGACGGGCGGCAGGAACAGCGAAACGTCGAGCCGTCCGAGGATCTCCCAGACCGCGAGCAGGCCGAGGATCGCCGCGAGACCGGTCGGCCCGAGATCCGAGTCGCGCTTCGCGGCGGGCGTCACTGCAGCTTCCTCAGGACCTGCCAGAGTCCGTCGACCATGCGCGCGAAGTCCGCGGTCGCGCGCACGTCGCCGGATTCGCGCGGGCGCGGCAGCGGGACGTCCAGCACCTGGTGCACGCGGCCCGGGCGCGGGCTGAGCACGACGACGCGATCGGAAAGGTAGATCGCCTCCTCCATGCTGTGCGTGACCAGCACGACGGTCTTGCGCTCGGCCGACCACAGCCGGAGCAGGTCGTCCTGGAAGACGCGGCGGGTCTGCTCGTCGATGGAGGCGAATGGCTCGTCCATGAGCAGCACCTGCGGGTTCACGGCGAGCGCGCGCGCGAGCCCGACGCGCTGCTGCATGCCGCCCGAGAGCTGCGACGGATAGGCGTATTCGAAGCTGCCGCCGAGCCCCACCTTGGCGATCGCGCGGCGCGCCGTCTCGGCCCGCTCCTTCGCGGGCACGCCGCGCAGCAGGAGCCCGAACTCGACGTTGTGCTGGACGGTCGCCCACGGCATCAGCGCGAAGTCCTGGAACACGACGCTGCACTCGGGCCCCGGCCCCGTCACGACGCGCTCGCCGACCGTGATCCGGCCGCTGTCGATCGGGATCAGTCCGGCGATCGACTTCAGCAGCGTCGTCTTGCCGCAGCCGCTCGGTCCGATCAGCGCGAGGAACTCGCCCGCTCGCACGCCGATGTTGATATCGACGAGCGCGTGCACGGCGCCGAAGGACTTGTGCACGCCTTCGATGCCGATGCCGACCGGCGCGGGCGGCGCGGCGGCGGCCGATGCTGCCAGCGCGGCCATCACATCCGCCATCGCAGCAGCCGGCCTTCGAGCCGGGCGAGCCCGGCGAGCGCGGCGCCGGAGAGCAGCAGCGTCCACAGCACCGTCGCGAACATGCGGTCGTGCTCGAACATCGAGCGCGAGTCCATGATCAACCGGCCGAGGCCGAACGGCGAGAGCAGCAACTCGGCGACGATCAGCCCGAGGAACGCGCGCGACAGGCCGAGGCGCAGCCCCGCGAGGATCATCGGCAGCGCGCTCGGCAGCACGATGCGCGCGAAGAGCTGGCCCCACGACGCGCCGAACGAGCGCGCCATCTCCACCAGCCGGGGGCGCATGTCACGCACGCCGCCGTAGGCGTTCATCGTCACGAACGGCGCGCAGAAGACGAACACGATGACCGCCGAGGAGAGGATGCTGATGCCGAACGACAGGATCACCAGCGGGATCAGCGCGGCGGTCGGCAGCGCAATCAGGAGATCCAGGTAGATCCGCGCAACGCGCCCGATCGGCCGCACCACACCCATGACGAGGCCGAACGGCACGCCGAGCAGTACCGCGGCGCCGAAGCCGAGTGCGAGCGACTGCAGGCTGGTCAGGCTCGCCTGCAGGAGCGCGCCGGACCAGACCAGCTCGATCAGCGCGGTGAACGTCGCCCACGGCGTCGGGAAATTGAAGCTGATCGGCACCCGCGCCGCCCACTCCCACAGCAGGAGGAAGACGACGAGGGATGCCGTGCGCAGCGCGATGACCACTTACCGCTTGCCGAAATCCTTGAGCGTGGCTTGGAGTGCTCCGAGGTCGAAGAACTGCTCGGGGTTCCACTTGGCCGCCGGGCCTTCGAGGTTGCCGGCGGCCACCTGGAACGCCAGGTTCTGTCTGGCGCCTGCCCCCTGCATCCGCTCGAGACCGCCGTTGGCATCGAACACCTTCACCAGCGCCCGGAGCTGGGCCTCGAGCTTGGCGTCCTCGAGGCCTTTCAGCGCATCGCCGCGCTCGCGCACCCAGAAGGTGGGATCGGCGATGCCCTTGCGATACGACTCGATCATCCGCCGCACCAGCTTCTGGACCACCGCGGGCTGTTTCTTCGCGAACTCGGTGTTGACCACCAGGATGCTCGAGGACACCGGCTCGCTGGTGAAGTCGACCAGCGTGTGGAACTTGCCCGGCGCGCGCTCGTTGACGACCTGGCCCGCCGAGACGTCGAACGCGGCCGCGTCCACTGCGCCGCGCAGCAGCGCCTGCGCGCGCGCCGGAGAGCCCTCGGGCATGAACACGAACTCGGGCTTCACCCCGGGACGGGAGTCGAAGTAGTACTCCATCAGCGACTGCACCGTCGACTTCGGCGAGTGAGACGCGATGCGCACACCGTTGAGCGCCTTGACGTCGCCGAGCTCCTTCTTCGCCATCACGATGAACTCGGGCCGCGAGAGCTCCATCAGGCCGCGGATGTTCGCCCCCTTCGCGACCGCGGGATAGAACGGCGCGAACCCGGTCGCGAACGCGCCCTGCCCGTCCGCGACGGCGAGCACCACGGCCTCGGACGACTTGAGGTCCTTGATCGTGACCTTGATGCCGTCCTCGCGCTCGAGGAGCCGCAGGCCGACGATCATCGGGATGTTGACCGCGCGCGTCACCGTGGCGAGGAGGGTGACCTCGTCGGCGGCGGCGGCCGGCCCAGCACCGGCGGCGAGTACGAGCGAAGCGAGGCCGATAACGGATCTCATGCCACGGATGAACATGTCAGCTCCTCCTCGATGTGTTGGTCGCCGGCGGCCGTGAGGCTCGCCGCGGCAGCGAGGTTGTAGCACGAGTTCGCGATTCCTTCCACGCGGGCGCCGCCGACCGCATTTTCCGCAGCACGGCGCGGATGCGCAGCCAGGCCGGGACCGGCGGCCGATCCCGGCTCGTCGCGCCCGCTACTGAAGCAGGCGCGGGTCGATCCGATTCGTCTGCAGCGTCGCCTGGATCGCCTCGCGCAGCAGCGCCGTGTCGTCGGCGCCGTAGCCGTCCAGCCGCACGTCGGCAAGCAGCGTCGCCGGCTTGCCGAACACCAGGATCCGATTGCCGATGCCGATCGCCTCCTCGAGCTGATGCGTGATCAGCACCGCCGTCGCCCCGTTCGCCCGCGCGAGCCCCACGAACTCGTCGCGGAGCTGGCTTGCCGTCACCTCGTCGAGGTGCCCGAACGCCTCGTCGGCGAGCAGGATGCCGGGCTGCACCGCGAACGCTCGCGCGATCGCGACGCGCTGGCGCATGCCTCCCGAGAGCTCGTGCGGATAGGCCTGCAGGAAATCGCCCAGGCCGAGCCGCGCGAGCCACTCGCGCGAGCGCTCGACCTGCTGCGCCTCGGGTAAACCGAGCATCTCCAGGCCGAGGCGCACGTTGTCGAGCGCCGAGCGCCACGGCAGCAGCCGGTCCTGCTGGAACACGGTCGCGATGCGGCCGCGGAATCCGTCGAAGTCGCCGTACGGCGTGCGCCCGCCGATCTCGATCGATCCGGCGGTCGGCGCCTCGAGGCCGATCAGGATGTCGAAGAACGTGGACTTGCCGCAGCCGGTCTGGCCCACGATCGCGACCACCTCGCCGGGCTCGATGCGGAAATCGAGCTGCTGGATCGCGGTCACCGCCTCGCCGGTGGTGGTCTGGCGGTACACCTTGCGCAGGCCGGCGACCTCGATGGGGGCGGGCGCGCTCACTCAGGTCCTCCAGCGGAGCAACCGGTGCTCCAGCCAGTTGACCGCGGCCTCGAGCGCGAAGAGCAGCACCACCAGCACGAGCGTCCAGGCAAATACGTTCGCCACCGAGAAGAGCTCCTGCGCCACCGCGAGCTGGTGGCCGATGCCGGTCACCGCGCCGACCAGCTCGGCGATCGTGACCACCCGGATCGCGAGCGACAGATTGATCTTCCAGCTGGTGAGGATCGCTGGCAGAGTGGCCGGCAGCATCAGCTTGACGAAGAACTGCACGCGCGTCGGACGGAAGCTCCGGACCATCTCGCGCAGCTCGCGCGACACACCCTTCATCGCGTCCAGAATGTCGATCAGGAAGACCGGAGCGCAGACCACCACCAGGACGAAGCCGATGCGGAACTCGACCCAGCGAAACCAGAGGATCGCGAACAGGATCCAGGAGACGACCGGCACCGCCATCAGCAGGCGCACGATCGGCTTCGCGTACCGGTCCGCCGTCTGCGACAGGTACATGACGACCGCACCCGCGACGCCGAGGGCGAACGACGCGGCGAGCGCGCCCAGCACCCGCGCGAGCGTGACCGCGACGTCGAGCGGCGTGATCTTCGTGAGCGCCTCGCCGATGCGCACCAGGCTCGGCACCGCGAAGGCCGGAATGCCGAGCGCGGGCGAGAGACGCGCGAGCGTCTCCCACAGCGCAGCGAGCACCGCGAGCGCGACGAACGCCTCGCGCGGCAGCCGGGCGGGCGGGGTGCCGCCGAGATCGGGCGAGATCACGCGCGCCTAGGGCGTATCTACGGCGTATAGATGATCATCTCGGCGGGCAGCTTGTCGAGAAACTTCGCCGCGACCGCGCGCTCGAACATCTCCCAGATGGTCTTGCGCTCCGGGCCCCAGGCCGGCTGCACGTCGAGCTCGAGGCGCTTGTTCGTGAGCGCCTCCTTGACCACACCGGGCGGCAGCTTGATGGTCTTCACGACGATCGCGTCCACCTCGTCCGGATCGGAGCGCGTGAGCGCGGCGACGTCCTGCATCGCCGCGATCAGGCGGCGCGGCAGATCACCCTTCTTCGCGAAGTCCTCGCGGATCGACAGCACGAGTTCCCACCCTGCATTGCCGGCGATCTCCTGCCACGCGGCCGCCCCGTTGAAGATGATGCGCAGATCCTTGTCCTGCCGCAGCATCATGGTCACGATCGGCTCGATCACCATCGCCGCGTCCACGCGGCCGGCGGCGAGCTGACTGCGCGCGAGCGGGAAATTCGCGTTGACCACCGTCACGTCCTTGCCCATCGTGACGCCCTTCTCGCGCGCGTAGATCGAGACCACCTGGTACTGGCCCGATCCCATGTCGGCGGCGAGCTGCTTGCCCTTCAGGTCGGCGAGCGTCTTGATCGCCGGATCCTTGGTCAAGATCGAGAGATCGGACAGGCGGAACGCGGTTGCAGCGATCTGCACCGGCGCGCCCTCGGCGCGCATCTTCTGCATCACGGTCGGCCCGCCGATCAGGGCGTCGACTTCGCCGACTGCGAGCCCGGCGTAGTACGCCGAGATCGAGGGATACGGGCGGACCTCGAGCTCGAACCCGTGCTTGGCGTCGAAGCGCTTCTCCTTCATCACGTTCACCACCAGCGGCGCGAGCACCGGGAGCGTGAGGCTTGCGGCCCTGATCTTCGGTCGCTCCTGGGCAAGGGCGCCGGCGGCGAGCGCCGAGAAGGCAAGTGCGCAGACGCAACGCGTGACGACGGTCGGCATGGCTTCCTCTCCTTTTCCGCACTGCGGGCAGCGGCCGGCGGCGTGCCGGCCACGCGAGATGTTCCGCCAGCGCAGTCCGGGCGGCAAGTCCCCGGGCGGTGCGGGTAGACTAGCGGCCGGCGCGCGCGGAGCGCGTGCCTAGAGTCGGCACCGAGAGGAGGGTTGGCATGGATCTCAAGTTGCAGGGCAAGACGGCCGTCGTCACCGGCGGCAGCGAGGGCATCGGCAAGGGCATCGCGCTCGCGCTCGCGAAAGAGGGCGTCGACGTGGCGATCTGCGCCCGGCGCAAGGACGTGCTGGAGGCCGCCGCCGCCGAGATCGCGAAGGCCACCGGCCGGAAGATCCATCCGATCCCCGCCGACCTCACCAAGCCCGCCGACTGCAAGAGCTTCATCGACGGCGCGGCGAAGGCGCTCGGCCGCATCGACATCCTGGTCAACAACGCCGGCGCGGCGGCCGGCGGCACGATCGAGTCGCTGACCGACGAGCAGTGGGAGGCGGGCCTCGCGCTCAAGTTCTTCGGCTACGTGCGCTGCACGCGCTACACGCTGCCCTACATGCTGAAGCAGGGCGGCGGCCGCGTCGTGAACCTGATCGGCAACGACGGCGTGAAGGAGTCCTACTGGGAGATCTGCCCCGGCGCGGCGAACGCGGCCGGGCAGAACTTCACCATGTCGCTCGCCGGCCAGTACGGCAGGCACAACATCAGCTTCTGCGCGGTGAACCCGGGCCCGGTGCGCACCGAGCGCTGGGCCGGGCTGGTGAAGGCGATGGCGCGGGACATGAAGCTCAGCCTGGAGGAGGCGGACCAGCTCGCGCCTGCGTCGATCCCGCTCGGCCGCATCGCCGAGGTGGAGGAGGTGGCGAATCTCGTCACCTACCTCTGCTCGCCGCTCGCGCAGTTCGTGAACGGCACGATGATCGAGATCGACGGCGGCCAGATGAAGCCGCTCATGGACCGCGCGCGCGACAGACGCTGAGCGGTCGCGGGGGCCGCGCGCGCCGGCGCGCGGTCAGGCCGCGATCGCGGGCACGCTGTCGAGGTCCTGCGGCGGCTGGGTGAGGTCGAGGTTGCGGAATGCGACCTGCTCGTCGAGCAGCGGGAACTGGCGCGGATGCCCCACCAGGAACCCCTGGAAGTAGCGCACGCCGAGCGCATAGGCCCAGTCGAACTTCTCCTGGCTGTCGATGCCTTGCGCGACGGCACGGCAGCCGAGCGAGGCCGCGAGCTGGATCAGCGCTCGCAGCGGCTCCTCGTCGAGCGCCTGGAATGCGGTCGAGATCGCCTTGCGGTCGAGCTTGACGAGCTTCGGGCGCAGGCGGCGGAGCACCGTCTCCTCGCAGCGCGGCATGCCGGGGGCGCAGTCGTCGAGCGCCACGCGCACGCGGCGTCCGGCGCATTCCTTCGCGAAGTCGAGCAGGGACCGCGGATCCTGCGGCACGACCGAGTCGGTGATCTCGATGATCAGGCGCTTCGCGAGCGCGCCGAGATCGGTCAGCTCCCGCAGGTAGCGCGCGGCGTGCTGGGTCACCGTGATCGACGACACGTTCACGCTGACCGCGATCGAGGGGTGCAGCTGCCCGAGCGCGGCGACCGCCTGCTTCAGCACGGCCACGTCCACGGTGCCGATGTAGCCGGTGCCCTCCCAGCGTCGGATCGAGGCCTCGCGCGCTTCGGGCTTGTTCTCGCCGTCGCGGAAGCGCAGCAGCGCCTCGTACGCCACGATCTGCCCGCGCGCGCTCATGATCGGCTGGAAGGCCGTGCGGATCAGCTTCTGCATTGGATTCCCTGAGGTCCTGGCTCGTCGGATGCAAGACCAGTGCCAGTAAATCCCGATTCGGATCAAGGCCCTGCACGCCGGGGGGCGTAGGCATTCCGACGCCAGTGTCGGCCGCCGGTCAGCTCGTGACGCACGTCACGCGAGAAAAGGCGCACGGGGCGCACGCGCCGTGCGCCCCGCGGCCGGAGTCGTCGCGCTACCAGGACACCTGGGCGAGCTTCGCCTTCTCGAGCCGGTAACCCCACGGCAGGTTCTGATTCTTCCACCCGTTCACCATGCGGTGGCCCTTGTGCGGACCGGCCTTCGCCTTGTCGCCTTCGAAGCCGTCCACCACGGAGTAGACCCGTGCGTAGCCCGCTTTCGCGAGCAGGTCGACGGCCCGTGCGCTGCGGCTGCCGGAGCGGCAGATCACGATCACCACATCGGCCTTCGTGAGGCCTTTCGCGGCGAGTCGCTTCGTCAGCTCTTCTACGAACGCGGCGTTCTCGACCAGGCGGTAGGCGCCGGAGGCCTCGTCGAACTCGCCGAACTCGCTGAACTCCTTGAGCGGCACGATGGCGTCGACGCTGCTCGGCACCCCCACGAACTGGGCTTCCGCACGGCTGCGCACGTCGACGAACAGGGTCTGCGCGCCCGATTCGGTCATGTGCGCGTGGGCTTCGGCCGCGGTCAGATACAAGCCTTGCGAGGTGCGCTTGCCCGTCGGCACGCTCGCCGGATCCATGGCCAGCGCCGCGTGCGAGAACGCGACCGCGACGAAGGTGGCGAAGCAGGCGATGCGGATCTTGGTGGTGCACATGGCTGTCTCTCTCCCTTTCCGGTCCGGCCGCAGACATTGCGTGCCTGGTGGAACGGACTGTACGCGGGAGGGACGCACGGTTCGGCGCCGTACGGCCGGCGCACACTGCGCCGCATGCACATTCCGGCCGTCGCGGCGCGCGCACGCGTGAACTGCTTCACGCCGGCCGCACGGTGCCCGCCCTACTCGCAGGCGTACTCGATCACGGTCGCCTCCGGGTCGCCAGTCCGGTGTCCGAGCGCGACGCGACCCCGGCCGCGCAGCATCAGCTCCTCGCGGCGCAGCGTGACCTCGTTCCCGTCGGCGCCCTTCACGTGGGTGCCATTCGAGCTGTGATCGACGAGCACGAACTTGTCGCGCCGGCACTCGATCGTCGCGTGCAGGCGCGAAGCCTTGCGGTCGCCGATCGCGATATCGCAGGCGACGTCGCGGCCGAGCGAGAGCCTGCGCCAGCCGCCGCCGTCCAGCCACAGCTCGCGGCTGCCGCAGACGAGGTGCAGGCGCGGCACGCGCGGTTCCGGGAAGTCCGTCCCGCGCATCGTGAGATCCTCGGCGTTCTGCCACATGAGCTCGTGGATCCGGATCGGCTCGCGCTTGCCCTTGACGGCGACGCGGTCGAAACTGCGGATGCGGTCGCGAAGCGTCGCGCCGGCGAGCGCCGCAACCTCGTCGGTCATGATGATCTGCCCCGCCTTCGCTATCCCGGCGATGCGCGCGGCGAGGTTCACCGCGTCGCCGTAGAGGTCGCCGCCGCTCTCGATCGTCGGGCCGACGTGGCAGCCGACGTGTATGCCGAGCGCTGGCCCGCCGAGCTCGCGCTGCTGCACGACGCGCTCCTGCATCACCTGCGCGGCGCGGAGCGCGATGGCGCATTCGGCGAACGCGCACATCACCCCGTCGCCGGTCGTCTTGACCAGCCGGCCGCCGAAATCCTCGGTGATCGAGTGCAGGAGCGCGAAGCACCGGTTGACGCGCGCGAGCGCCTGCTCGTCGCCGAGCTCGGCGTACAGCTCGGTGCTGCCGCTGATGTCGACGAAGAGGACTGCGAGGGATTGCGACGATTCGCTCATCATGGCGCCGGGTACGGGACCGCCGGGCCGACGCGGGAAGAGTATAGGCCACCGCACGTCGCCGGGCGCTCGGCCGCCGCGAGGATCTTGCCCGGGCGCAAGCGCCCGCTCCCGGGCGCGCACGGCCTCGCCCGGCCGCGGTTCGGCTACCATGGCGCGGCGCAGGCATTTCATCGAAGGAGCGTCGAGATGGAAGCTCGGACCTACAGTCGCGCGGCGCGCTTCTTGCACTGGCTGACCGTCGCGCTCGTCGCCGTGCAGCTCCCGGTCGGGATCTACATGTCCTATCGCGGCAACGTCCTCGACGTCTGGGACGCGGTCACCGGCGGTCTCTACAACGGCCACAAGTTCCTCGGCGTGGCGATCCTGCTCGTCGTCCTCTGCCGGGTCGCCTACCGACTCCTGCACGGCGCACCGCCGTCCGAGCCGACCATCGCCCGCTGGCAGGACGTCGCGAGCCGCCTCAACCACTGGGGCATGTACGCCCTGCTGATCTGCGTCCCCGTCGCGGGCTACGTCGGCATCTCGCTCTTCCCCGCGCTCGATATCTTCGGAGTCTTCTCGCTGCCCGGCGTGGTCGCGCCCGACAAGGAGGCCGCCAAGACCGCGTTCGCGATTCACGGGCTGCTCGCGTTCCTGCTCGTGCTGCTGGTCGCCGTGCACGTGGCGGCGGCGCTGTTTCACTACTTCGTGCGCAAGGACAACGTCCTCGGGCGCATGATCCCGCGCCTGCTCCGGCGCTAGCAGGCCCCTCCCCACGAACATTGCGCCGCGCGCCGCGCGGCGCGCAGCCGCCGCGGCGGCCGACCGGCAAGGCCGATCCCCCTGCGCGCCGACGGGCGGTCGCCGGGAACGGCCCGGCGGACGCCCCACCTCGAGCCGCTGGTCCGCAACTTGCGTAGTTTTCTTCAAGTTCACATGAATTTCATGATATAAGTCATTGTTTTTTAGATGCGTAACGGCCGAGATTCGATGGAGATCTCGACACGGGTGACGGCCTGCGGGACACGTCGGCGCATCGCGCAAGCGGTCCTGGTGGCGTTCGGCCTGTCGCAGGGCACGCCTGTCTCGGCGCTGCCGACCGGCGCCGAGGTCACCGCCGGCACGGCAGCCGTGTCGAGCGCCGGCTCTGCGATGACGATCCATCAGTCGACGCCCAGGGCGGCGATCAACTGGCAGCAGTTCAACATCGGGCCCGGGGAGTCGGTGCAGTTCGTCCAGCCGGGCGCCGCGGCGATCGCGCTGAACCGCGTGCTCGGGCAGGACCCGACGGCAATCCTCGGGCGGCTCTCGGCGAACGGCCAGATCTTCCTGCTCAACCCGAACGGCGTGCTCTTCGGCCCCGGCGCGCAGGTCAACGTGGGCGGTATCGTGGCCTCCACGCTCGGCCTGTCCGACGCGGATTTCATGGCCGGTCGCTACCGCTTCTCGGGCCAGCGCGGCGCGGTGACGAACCGGGGCGCGATCGAGGCCGCCGAGGGCGGCTACGTCGTCCTGCTCGCGCCGCACGCCGCCAACGCAGGAACGATCTCCGCGCCGCTCGGCACGGCCGCGCTCGCCGCCGGCGAGCAGGTGACGCTCACGCTCGCCGACAACCGGCTCCTCGCCGTGGCCGTCGACCGCGCGGCGGTCGGCGCGCTCGCCGAGAACCGGCAGCTCATCCGCGCCGACGGCGGCCAGGTGCTGCTCACGGCCAAGGCGCGCGACGCGCTGCTCGCCACGGTGGTCAACAACGAGGGCGTGATCGAAGCGCACAGCGCGAGCATAGCGAACGGCGTCGTCCGCCTCGAGGGCGGGGACGCCGGAGTGGTGTCGGTCGGCGGCACGATCGACGCCTCGGGGCGCGCGCCCGGCGCGACCGGCGGGACCATCGAGATCACCGGCGACAAGGTCGCGCTGCGCGCCGATGCGCGGATCGACGCCTCGGGCGCGGCGGGCGGCGGGACCGTGCTGGTCGGCGGCGACGTCCAGGGCGGCAATCCCGCCGTGCGCAACGCCGATCGCACCTTCGTCGCGCACGGCGCATCGGTCGCGGCCGATGCGATCGCCGCCGGCGACGGCGGCAAGATCGTGGTCTGGGGGACGACGTCGGCGCAGGTTCACGGCTCGCTCACCGCCAACGGCGGCGCCGCGGGCGGCGACGGCGGCTTCGTCGAGACCTCGGGCAGACACCTCGACGTCGACGGCGCGCGCATCGAGGCGGCGGCCCCGTACGGGCACGGCGGCACCTGGCTGCTCGACCCCTACAACCTGACGATCAGCGGCGCGGCCACCGCCGGCACCGACAACAATGCGAACGTCAACCCGGACTGGAACGCCACCGGCACGAGCGCGGTCGTGCAGGCGGGCCAGATCGCGGCCAAGCTGAACGCCGGCACCAGCGTGATCGTCACGACCGGCGACGGCTCGGGCGCGCAGGACGGCGATCTGACGGTCGCCGCGAGCATCGCCAAGACCGCCGGTGGCGATGCCGCGCTGACGCTTCGCGCGCACGATCAGATCACGCTCAACAACAACGTCTCGATTTCCTCGACCGCCGGCCGGCTCGACGTGACGCTGAACGCCGACAGCGACGGCGCGAACGGCGGCAGCATCACGCTGAACAGCGGCTCGTCGATCCTCACCAATGGCGGCAGCGTCACGCTCGGCGGCGGCGCAAACCCGGCCGCCGCGCCCGCCTCGGGCGGCGCGACCTCGACCGCGTACGGCGTGCGGCTGAACAACGCGACGGTAGACTCGGCCGGCGGCGCGATCAGCATCCGCGGCGAAGGGCGCAGCGGCACGCCGAATACCGTGACCGCCCGGCACGGCGTGCTGATCGAGGGCGGCAGCCGCGTCGCGAGCGGCGGCGGCGCGGTGACGGTGGTCGGCCAGGGCGGCGTGGCGACCGGCGGCGCCGGCCGCGACACGAACTATGGCGTCTACGTGAACGGCGCGAGCAGCAGGATCGAGTCGGGCGCGGGCGCGCTCTCGGTCGCCGGCACCGGCGGCGGCAACCGCAACAACAACTTCGGCGTCTACGTCAACGGCGCCGACGCGCGCCTGGTGTCGACGACCGGCGCCATCACGGTCACCGGCACGGGCGGCGCCGGGGCCGGCAACAACCGCGGCGTGTCCCTCAACGGCAACGGCGCGCGCATCGAGACCGCCGACGGCGCCATCACGGTCACCGGCCAGGGCGATGGCACCGGGGCGACCAACTACGGCGTTCACCTCCAGAACGCCGCGCGCATCGAAGCGACCGGCGCCGGCACCGTGGCCGTGACCGGCACCGGCGGCAACGGAACCAACACGAACTACGGCGTCTACCTGCAGAGCAACAACACGCGCGTCTCGACCACGACCGGCAGCGTGACATTGACCGGGCAGGCGCGGGGCCTGGGCACCAACAACATCGGCGTACGGATGGACAACACCAGCGCCGTGCAGAGCGCCGACGGCGCGATCGTGGTGACCGGCACCGGCGGCGGCGGGACGAACGGCAACAACCGCAACGCGCACGGCGTGTATCTCGCCGGCGGCAACGCGAAGATCGCCGCCACCGGCGCCGGCAGCATCACCCTTCAGGGCACCGGCGGCACCGCGGGAACCGGCAACACGCGCTCCCACGGCGTCGTCATCACCGGCGCGAACACGCGCGTCGAGACCGCCGCGGGCGACATCGCGATCACCGGAGCCGCGGCGCAGACCGGCGGCGCCCAGAACTACGGCGTCTACGTGACCGGCGGCGATGCGCGCATCGCCTCCACGGGCGGCGACGTCGCGGTGACGGGCGCCGGCGGCACCGGCACCAACGACAACTACGGGGTCTACGTCAACGGCAGCGGCGCGCGCGTGGCGAGCGTCGACGGCGACGTCACGGTCATCGGGTCGGGCGGCGGCACCGGCAACAACAACTTCGGCGTGCGCCTGCAGGGTGCCGCGCGCGTCGAGGCGACCGGCGCCGGCACCGTGGCCGTGACCGGCACCGGCGGCAACGGAACCAACACGAACTACGGCGTCTACCTGCAGACCAACGACACGCTCGTCTCGACCACGACCGGGAACCTCACGCTGACCGGGCAGGCGCAAGGCAGCGCGGCGAACAACATGGGCGTACGCATGGAGAACGCCAGCGCGCTGCAGACCGTCGACGGCGCGATCACGGTCTCCGGCACGGGCGCCGCGGGCACGACCGGGAACCACGGCGTGTATCTGCGCGGCGGCAATGTCAAGGCCGCCGCCACCGGCACCGGCTCGGTCTCGATCACCGGCGTCGCCGGCGCCGGCACGGACGACAACGTGGGCGTGCGGATCGACCAGAACAACACTCGCGTCGAGACCGTCTCCGGCGACATCGTCGTGAGCGGCACCGGCAACGGGTCGGGCCTCCGCAACTACGGCGTCTATCTGCTCAACAACGGCACGCGCGCGACGTCGACCGCGGGCGACGTCGCCGTCGCCGGCACCGGCGGCGACGGCACGAACGACAACTACGGGGTCTACCTCACCGGCACCGCGACGCGGTTCGCGAGCGGCTCGGGCGACACGAGCGTCACCGGCACCGGACGCGGCGGCGGCACGAACAACTACGGCGTGCGCCTGAACGCGGGCGCCCAGGTGACCTCGTCCGGGCCGGGCACCGGCGCGATCGCGCTCGCCGGGACCGGCGCGGGCGCCGCACCCGGCGTCATCACCACCGGCACCGGCACGCTGATCGGCGAGGCGGGACATGCCGGCGACATCACGGTCAACGCGGACACGGCGACCGGTGCGGACAGCATCGTGCTCGCGGGGACGGCGCTGCGCGGCACCGGCCGGCTCTTTCTGCAGCCGATCGACCCGGCCGCGACGATCGGCGCAGCCGGCGGCGCCGGCGAGTTCAACCTGTCCGCGGCCGAGCTCGGCTTGGTCCAGAACGGTTTCGATGCGATCACCCTCGGACGCGCGAACGGAACCGGCGCCCTCACGACGGGCACCTACGCGTACAACGCGGATCTCACGCTGCGCGGCGCCACGAGCAACATCTCGGTCGGGCAGACGACGATGCCCGCGCCGGGCGGCAACGACGCCGGCACGCTCACGCTCGACACCTCGGGCGCCGTGACGCAGAGCGGCCGCATCGCGGCGACGAACCTCGTCCTGCTCGGCGGCGGCGGCAGCCACACGCTCACGAACGCGGCGAATGCCGTCGGCACCCTCGCCGCGTCGACCGGCGCCGTGAACGTTCTCAATTCCGGCGCGCTCACGATCGGCACGGTCGGCGCCACCGCCGGCCTCTCCACGACCGGCGATGCGACGGTGGTGACCGCCGCCGGCGCGGGGAACGACATCACCCTTGCGAACGGGATCGCATCGGGCGGCGGTGACGTCGTCCTCGCGAGCGGCGAGGACATCCACTACGGGACGGCAACGATCTCGGCCGGCGGGCGCTGGCTCACCTACTCGCGCAGCCCGGCGCAGAACACCGGAGCCGTGCCGGTGCCGGGCAACGCCAAGCCGAACCTGTACAACCGCACCTACGCGGCGAACCCGCCGCCGACCATCACGGCGCCCGGCAACCACAACATCTACAGCTATCAGCCGTCGCTCACCGTCACCGCCGACAACCAGGCGAAGCCCTACGGCGAGCCGGTCCCGGCGCTGACCGCGACGATCACCGGCTTCGTGAACGGCGACACCGCCGCCGATGCCTACAGCGGCGCGCCGGGGCTTGCCACCATCGCCACGGCGACGAGCTCGACCGCCGGCAATCCGTACCCCATCGCCGTCGCGCCGGGCACGCTCGCCTCGGACGTCGGCTATGCGTTCACCTTCGCGAACGGGCAGCTCACGGTCGTCCCGCGTCCCGTCACCGTCGCCGCCGACGCCGGCCAGGGCAAGGTCTACGGCGATCCGGATCCGCCGGCCTACGCCTACACCATCACCGGCGGCCCTGGCACGACCGGCAGCGCGATCGTGGCGGGCGACGTCGTGAACGGCGCCCTCGCGCGGGCCGGGGGCGAGAACGCCGGCGCCTACGCGATCACCCAGGGCACGCTCGCCGTCGCTCCGGCCATCGACTACGCCGTCACCTACGTCGGGCGCGACTTCACGGTCACGCCGGCGACGCTGACCTACGTGGCCGATCCCGTGTCGGTGCCGGCGTTCGCGGCGCTGCCGGCTTTCACGGGGACCGTCACGGGCTTCAAGGGCGCCGACAACCTCGGCAACGCCACGACCGGCACCGTCGCGTTCGCGAGCACCGTTCCGAACGCGTTCGTTCCGGGCGTCTACCCGATCTGGGGCGCGGGCCTGACCGCAAACAACGGCAACTACGCCTTCGCGCAGGCGCCCGGTAACGCCACCGCGTTCGAAGTGGCCGCCGGCGCGCAGGGCGACGCGGCCGACCGCGCGCGGGCGCAGCGCATGGCGCGTTGCAGCGACGCCGATCTCGCCTACGCCGGCCCGGGGAGCGCGCTGCCGTGCACGCTTCCTCCGGACCGCGGCGAACCCCTGGCATCGCAGCAGCGACTGGTCATCGAGGATGACGGGATCCGGCTCCCGCAAGGGTTGCGCTAGCGCGAACGGCGACCGCGACGGGCCGAGGCCTGCGCGCACCATCAAGAAGAAGAAATGACACGATTGCGACGCGATCAGATCTTTCACGGGCGGCTGCCTTGGTGGACGCTGCTCCTCGCGGCCCTCGCGTCCGCTCCGGTCGATGCACAGCTGCTGCCTGGCATCGGCGATGCCCTCCGCGATGCCGAGAAGACGCGTCCGCAGCCACCCCCGCAGACGCAACCCAGGCTGGACGTCGACCGTCCGGCGCCGCCTGCGCCGGGGGCGCCCGACGCGCCGGGCTTTCGCGTCGAGCGCATCCGGCTCACGGGCGTGACGGTCCTGCCCGAAGCCGAGCTGGTCGAGATCCTGAAGCCGTACGCGGGACGCGACCTGACGCTGGACGATCTCAACCAGGCCGCCGCGGAGATCACGCGCCTGTACCGCGTCCGCGGGTATCCGGTCGCGCGTGCCTACGTTCCCGCGCAGACGATCCGCGACGGGGTCGTCGAGCTCGCGGTGCTCGAGGGACGCTACGGCGAGCTCTCCGTGCGCGTGGACGCCGCGCTGTCGGGCCGCCTGGCGGACGAGGCGGTGCGCGCGCTGCGCCCGGGAGAGGTCATCGCCGAGGACGCGCTCAACCGCGCCCTGCTGCTGCTCGACGACCTGGGCGGCGTCGCCGCGCGGGGCACCCTGCGGCCCGGCGCCCGTCCGGGCACGGCCGATCTCGTCATCGACGTGACCGGGACGCCGCGCTTCGGCGGCACGCTGAGTGCCGACAACTTCGGCAGCGAGCTCACCGGCCGCTACCGCCTCGGCGCGGGCTTCCACGCGCACAACCTGGCGGGACAGGGCGACACGCTCGCCGCCCGCGCGCTCGTCGCCGAGCGCGCCGACCTCGCCTACGGCCAGGTGGCGTACGACGTGCCGCTGAACGGCGACGGCCTCCGCGCCGGCGCGATCGGCACGTACACGAGCTACACGCTCGGCGAGACGCTCTCCGCGCTCGGCGCGACCGGCTACGCCGGCATCGCGACGGCCTACGTGCGCTACGCGATCGTCCGGTCGCGGCGCGGCAGCCTCTACGCGCAGCTTGCGCTCGACGCCAAGCGGATCGAGGACAAGATCGCCGCGGCCGGCGCGTTCAACCCGCGCAAGGAATCGGTCGCGACCATCACCGTCCATGGCGATGCGCCGGACCGCGACCCGGTCCGGGGCGTCACCAGCAGCAGCTTCGCGATCGCCGGCGGCCGGCTGAACATCGAGGATCCGACGGCGCTCGCGATCGACCAGGCCACCACGCGGCGCGAGGGCGGGTTCGCCAAGCTCAACTACTCGCTCGCCCGCGTCCAGAGCGTCGGCAGGCGGCTGCAGCTCTACGGCGCGGTGTCCGGCCAGCTGGCGAGCAAGAACCTCGATCCGGTCGAGAAGTTCTCGCTCGGAGGTCCGCTCGGGGTGCGCGCCTACCCCACCGGCGAGGCGCCGGGCGACACCGGGATCCTCGGAACGCTCGAAGCCCGCTACGCGTTGCCCGCGCCGGATTTTCCGGGAATCGTGCAGGCGGTGGCGTTCATCGACTCGGGCACCGTGCAGCTCGACAAGAGGCCGTTCACGCCAGCGCCCAACCATCGCACGCTGACGGGTGCGGGCATAGGCGTGAACGTGTTCGCCCGTAGCGGGCTGCAGCTCACCGTCAGCTATGCCTGGGCGCTGGGCGACGAGCGCGGCTCGGAGGACCCCGACCGTACCTCACGCGGCTGGATCCAGTTCGTCCATTCGTTCTGAGAGCGGCAAACCGGCCGTTCCAGCGGGCTATTTAAAATCAGTGTGTTATATTATCGACGGTAAGCGATTGCTCACATACTTCGGCAGCCGAGCGATGCGCTCGGCCGCTGCTTGACGCAGTTCCTCTTCTGGCGATCCAACGCTTGGCCGCCCTGGCGGGACTCGCTATTTTGACGTTGTAAAACAAAAGAATAAGAGAGGGCGTTCAGAAGCCATGTGAGCTTCCGGGCCAACCGGTCGCCCGACCGTTCCTGCGGGTGACCCGCCGCCCGTCCCTCTGGAGCAACCGCCCATCGGTTGATCGACGGGTGGCTCTGCGTGAAGAGGCGAGCGGTGTGGCTCTTGCTTCCTCACGGTCAGCAGTGCCGCGCTAGACCGCGCGCGGAGACAGCATGACCAGGAGTACACAAAAAAGAACCGGAAAGGTGTTCATGGAGGAGCTGGAGTCGCGCCAGCTCCTCTCGGCCGACTTCGCCCTGCTTCCGGTCGATCCGTCGCCGCACGCGGGCTCGATCCTCGGCGAAGCGAGCGTGCCCGCGCTCGTCTCGAGCCAGCCGTCCGACGCCGCGGCGCTCGTCGCGGAGCGCCGCGAAGTCGTGTTCGTCGACGCCCGCGTGGCCGACCAGGCAACGCTGCTCGCGGACCTCGCGCGCGGTTCGAGCGGAGCGCGCCGCGTCGAGATCATCCTCCTCGACGCCGAGCGCGACGGCATCGTCCAGATCACCGAGGCGCTCGCCGAACGCAAGCAGGTCGACGCGGTTCACGTCATCGCCCACGGCAACGACGGCGCCATCCAGATCGGCAACTCATGGCTGGACGCGCGATCGCTCGCCGCGAGCATGGAGGCCGTCGCGAGCTGGAGCCATGCGCTGAAGCACGACGGCGACCTGCTCATCTACGGCTGCGACCTCGCCGCCAGCGCGCGGGGCCGCGCGCTCGTCGACTGGCTCGCGGACCTCACGCAGGCCGACGTCGCGGCGAGCGTCGACGCGACCGGCGCCGCGGTGCTCGGCGGCAACTGGACGCTCGAGTACCGGCGCGGCGCGATCGAGGCGGAGATCGCGGTCGGCGCCGCGGGGCAGCACGCCTGGGAGCATCTGCTTCCTACCGTGTCGTTCCAGGAGGGCGTCGGCGGCTACGCGGGGACGCACGACACCGAGCTCGAGGAGCCCGACCCGGATCAGAACAATGGCGGCAGCACGTCGATCACCGTCGATCTCTCCTCCGGCGGCGGCGAGAGCCAGGCGCTGATCCGCTTCGACGGCATTTTCGGCGTCGGCGCGGGTCAGATCCCGCTTGGGGCGACGATCACCTCCGCAACGCTGACGTTCAACGTGGCGAACCCGTCGTCGGGATCCGCCACGATCGGCGTGCACCGGATGCTCGTCGCCTGGGACGAGGGCTCGGCGACCTGGAACTCGCTCGGCGACGGGCTGGATGCCGGAACGGACTACGCCGCCGCAGCCGACGCGACGGTGCCGAATCCCAACGCCACCGGCGCCGTCACGGTCGCCGGCCTCGAAGGCTCCCTGCAGGCGTGGGCGAACGGCGACTCCAACTACGGCTGGGCGATCGTCACGGACGACACCGATGGCTGGGATTTCGATACATCGGAGGACGGCTCGTCCGCGAATCGCCCGCTGCTCACCGCGACGTACGTGCCGCCGGTGAACGCGGCCCCGGTGCTAGATGCCGCGCAAGCGCCGGTGCTCGGCCCGGTGGTGCAGAATTCGCCCGCGCCCTCCGGCGCCGTCGGCACGCCGGTTTCAGCGCTCGTGGACTTCGCCTCGCCCGCGGGCCAGGTCGACAACGTCACCGACGCCAACCTGGGGGCGTTGCTGGGCATCGCCGTCACCGCGGCCGACGCCACTAACGGCGCGTGGTGGTACTCGACCGACGACGGCGCGAGCTGGCTCGCGCTCGCCGCGCTCAGCGACGCGAGCGCACGCCTGCTCGCGGCCGACGCCGGCACGCGGATCTACTTCCAGCCCAATCCGGGCTTCGTGGGCCCGATCGCCAACGCCATCACCTTTCGCGCCTGGGACCAGACGAGCGGTGCGAACGGCGCGCTCGCCGACGCGACGACGAACGGGGGCACCACCGCATTCTCCATCGCCACCGGCACCGCGGCGATCGTGGTGACCTCGCAGCCGCCGACCCTCGACCTCGATGCGGACGACTCAAGCGGGGTCACACCCGTATCCGCAACGGACGATTTCTCGAGTAACAGCTATTCCGGTCCAAGCGGGGGGTCGATTCCCTGGGCGGGCGACTGGATCGAACCGGCGAACGATGCAGGTACGTCACAAAGCCCCGCAGACGGCGATACGCGAATCGAGTATGTCGATCTTGGTTCCGGTCTGAGCCACGTCCTCAGCCTCGGCGATCCGACCGGGTCGGGTGGTGCCGTTCCGGCCAGCGCCCAGCGCGCGATCGACTTGTCAAGCTTCACCAATGCATCGCTGTCTTTCGATCTCGCGACAAGCAGCAACTTGGAGGGCGGGGACTCGTACCGTGTGCGCGTCTCGGCGGACGGCGGCACGAATTGGGCGACGCTCCAGACCTACAGCAATGACGTCACCGGAACCCAGACACTCAGCCTAGCCGGCTTCGAGTCCGCGAATACGTTGATCCGCTTCGATCTGACGAGCAATTTTCAAAGCAACGAGTTCGTCTACATCGACAACGTCTCGGTGACTGCCGACCCCGTGGCGTCCACGGGCTTCTCGAATACCTTCATCGAGAACGGCGCGGCGGTCGCCATCGCCGACGCCGACACGCTGATCACCGACCCCGACGGCGCAGTGCCGATGTCGGGCGCGACGATCGCGATCACCGATCCGCAGGCGGGCGACATCCTCTCCTTCGCCGACACTGCCAACGTCGCCGGCGCATGGAATCCGGCGACGTACACGCTGACCCTCTCGGGCACCGATACGATCGCGGCCTATCAAGCGGCGCTCGCCACGGTGACGTTCTCGAGCTCGAGCGACAACCCGGGGACCCGGCGCGCGATCGAGGTCGTGGTCACCGACGCGACCGGCGCGCCGAGCAATGCCGCCACCAGCCGGATCACCATCGTTCCGACGAACGATCCGCCGGAGAGCGCCTTGCCGGGCGGCCAGTCCGTGCAGACCGGCCAGACGCTGCTGTTCTCGAGCGCGACCGGTAACGCGCTGAGCGTGACGGACGTCGACGGCGATCCGCTCACCGTCACGCTCGCGGTTACGGGCGGTACGCTGACGCTTTCGGGCACGGCCGGGTTGACTTTCTCGACGGGTGACGGCAGCGCCGACGCGTCGATGACCTTCGGCGGGTCGATCGCCGACATCAACGCCGCGCTCGAGGGGCTCACCTACTCTTCCCCGGGAGCGCCGGGCAGCCAGACGCTGACCGTAACGACGTCGGACGGCGTAGCGAGCGACGTCGACCTGCTCACCATCAACGTCACCAGCGCTGCGCCGCGGCTCGATCTCGACGCCTCCGACGCGGCGCAGACCGCGAGCGACGACTTCCAGTCCGGAGGATTCACGGGCAGTACCGGGACGCTCCTCTGGGAAACGGACTGGATCGAGGCGAACGACTCCGGAGCCGCACAAAGCCCCACCAGCGGCGATATCCGGGTCGTCACGTTCAGCTCATCCCAACGCTTGCGGGTGGGCGGCGACCTGACCAACACGACGGGCATCGCCGCAAGTCGCGAGGTAGACCTCCCCGCGCAGCTCGCCGCCCCGAGCTACCACTACACGCTCTCGTTCGACTACACGACCAACAACAATCTCGAAAGCAGCGATCAGCTCGTCGTAGAGATCTCGGCCGATGGTGGGGCGAACTACGCCATCCTCGAGACCTTCGCCAACGACCGGACCGGCACCGCCAGCTACGTCATCGACGCCTATGCGAGCGCCGATACCGTGGTCCGCTTCCGCACCACGAGCGGATACACCCACAACAACGAGTACTTCTACGTCGACAACCTGAGCATCAGCGCCACGCCGACGAGCTACGCCGCGAGCTACACCGAGAACGCCGCGCCGGTGAACATCGCCGGCAGCACCGCAGCCACCATCAACGACAGCGACAGCGCCGCCCTGTCCCAGCTCGTGGCTACTCTCGGGAACTGGGTCGACGGAGACCGCCTCGCGGTCGACGGCACCACGATCGCCCTCACCGACGGCAACTCCGGCACCACCGGCGGGACCGCCGCACTCGCCTACTCCGTCTCCGTCGGCACTGGCACGGCGACCCTCACCCTGACCGGAGACCGCCCGGTCGCCGCCTATCAGACCGCGTTGCGCGGCGTGGCGTTCGATTCCACCTCGGACGATCCGACCGCCGGCGGCGCAAGCCCCACCCGCACTGTCTCCATCTTCGTCTCCGACACCTCCGGCGCCGCGAGCAACGCCGCGATCAGCGTCATCACCGTCAACCCGGTGAACGACGCCCCGGTGGCCAACGACGACCTGGTCCTGACCGATGAGGACACCCCGGTCAACTTCGACGTGCGCACCAACGACACCGACCTCGACGGCGGGGCCCTGAGCGTCACCGAGATCAACGGCAGCGCGATCGCCGTGGGCGGCGCGGTCGCCGTGGCCAACGGCGCGGTCACCCTCGAAGCCGACGGCACCCTCACCTTCACCCCGGCGGCCGATTTCAGCGGCGCGGCGAGCTTCACCTACACGCTGAGCGACGGCGCCCTCACCGACACCGCCACGGTCAACGTCACCGTCAACCCGGTGAACGACGCCCCGGTGGCCAACGACGACCTGGTCCTGAC
>JAHDYJ010000008.1:73370-74594 GCA_023383795.1 Burkholderiales bacterium
CCTACACGCTGAGCGACGGCGCCCTCACCGACACCGCCACGGTCAACGTCACCGTGACGCCTGCCGATGACGTGCCGGTGGGCGTTGACGATGCGTACACGGCCACCGAGGACAGGCCGCTGGCGATCGGTGCGGGGACGGGCGTGCTCGCCAACGACACCGGCCTGGGCGATGGCGGCATCACCCTGCTCGTGACCGCCGGACCCGGGCACGGTGCAGTCGCCCTCAACGACGACGGCTCGTTCGTCTACACGCCGAACGCGGGATACAGCGGCGTCGATTCGTTCACCTACCAAATTACCGACGCCGACGGCGACACCGCGACGGCGACGGTCAGCATCACGATCAGCCCGGCAGGCGACGCCGCACTGGCCGGCGTCGTGCTCGGAGAAGGCTCGGCGCCGCAGATCGGCGCCGCCGCATCGACTCCACCCCGGGTGGCCGCCTTCGACGGCGCGCTGGAGAGCTCCTCTGCCCCGGTCGGCGATCTCACGGTACCTAGCCAGGGGGTCCCGTTCCAGCCGATCCCGCGGGCGTTCTTCGGCTGGCTCGTGCCGCCGTCGATCCTCGAGGAGGTCGAGCGGGACGAGCCGAGCGCGGCCCCGGCCGGCCCGACGCCGCAGATCGCACCGCCGGTGACGGGTCCCGTGCCGCCACCGCAGGCGCTCGCGGCGCTCGTGCGGGACGAGCCCAGCGCAAAGCAAGCCGACTCGACGCTGAAGGTCGTGCCGCCGGCGACGACCGCAGGCGTAGGGACGCGCGGCAGTCCGGTGATCGGCGCGCTTCGCCCGGAGCTCGAGGAAGAGGCCGCTTCCCTGGCGGAGAAGGACGATTCGGGAACGCTCGATCGCGCAACGGCCCTGCGCGCTGCGGCGGACGAAGCGGAGCCGGCGAAGGCAGAGCCGCAAGCCCCCGAGACCGATCCGGCCGCGCGAGCCGGGCCCGCCGAGTTCGAATCGTCCGGGTCGGTGCGGAACGCGTCGTTCTGGCTCGGCGGCGGTCTGCTCGGTCTCGTCCTGCTCTGGACCGCGCGGCGGTCGCGCATCCTCGCCACCGTGCTCGGCGCGCTGCCAGGTGGCGGGCGGTTCGGGGTGCCGCCGCCCGCACGCGACGACGAGGAAGAGGACGAGGATCAGCCTCCGAGGGTCTAGCCCGGATTTCTCACAGGGCCGCCCCGATTATCGCTGCAAGGCATGGTTGAACAGGGGGTTGAAGGAGTTCGGT
>JAHDYJ010000165.1 GCA_023383795.1 Burkholderiales bacterium
GTCGGTGACGAACTGGTACTGGTACGGGTACATGCGCTCCCAGCCCTCGGTGCCCGGGATGGTTTTGATGTCGTGCGGGTTCGGAAACGTCGGCATGGCTCCTCCTCTCGAATCCGGTGCGGCGATGCGCCCGGATGGAGGGCTGTCTGCAATCGCCGTGCCATCGCGGCGCACAACGCCGTCCCGCGGGGCGACGCCCGATCGGCCGGGGCGACCGCGTACGCTGGGAGAAAACCCGTGCGGCACGCCGCCCCGCGCGCCGCTGCCGGCCCGGCGCGAGCGACGACCGGGCGTCCTGCCGCGTCGCGACGCAGCATGATCATTTGATGAGATTCCACGCTTCGGGGCGCTTGCGCGCTCACCTATTGATCAATTCGTCAATTCGTGAGGCGGATCACAGAGCCGGCCAGCCGTCGGGCGTAAGAGTCCGAATCCGGGGGAGACGCCCATGACGCGGTTGAGGAAGGTGGCGCAGCCCGACGCGGGCGACCTGCGCTCGCACGTCCACTTCTGCGCCGAGACCGGGCACATCTGGCTGCACGAGCACCGCATGCTGCTCGTCCATGCGGACGCGCAGGCCTCGCTGCGCAAGGAGCTGATCGACACCCTCGGGCTCGCCCGCGCGCGCGGGCTCCTCACGCGCATGGGCTACGCGTCGGGCGTGCGCGACGCCGAGCTCGCGCGGAGCCGCACCGCGTGCAAGAGCGACCTGGAGGCGTTCATGACCGGGCCGCAGCTGCACACGCTCGAGGGCATCGTGCTCGTGACGCCGATCAAGCTCGAGGTCGACCGCGCGCGCGGCCGGTTCTACGGCGAGTTCCTGTGGGAAAACTCGTGGGAGGGCCAGACGCACCGGCGCGACTTCGGCATCCACCACGAGCCGGTCTGCTGGACCCAGATCGGCTACGCGTGCGGCTACACGTCGGCCTTCATGGGGCGGCCGATCCTCTACAAGGAGACCGAGTGCAGCGGCGCCGGCGACAGCCACTGCATGATCGTCGGCAAGCCGGTCGAGGAGTGGAACGACGCCGAGGCCGACATGAGCTACTTCAAGTCCGAGTCGATCGCGAACCAGCTGCTCGACCTGCAGGCGCAGGTCGCGGAGCTTCGCTCGACGATCGGCGAGAAGGAGCGGCTGCCCGGGGACATGGTGGGCGACTCGCCGGGCTTCCGCCTCGCCTACGAGCTCCTGAAGAAGGCCGCCGGCACGCACATCACCGTGCTGCTGCTGGGCGAGACCGGGGTCGGCAAGGAGATGTTCGCGCGGCGCCTGCACGAGATGGGGCCGCGCGCCAGTGAGCCGCTCGTGGCGGTGAACTGCGCCGCGATTCCCCAGGAGCTCGTGGAGTCGGAGCTCTTCGGCGTCGAGAAGGGCGCCTACACCGGCGCACAGGCCTCACGCCCGGGCCGGTTCGAGCGCGCGCACGGCGGGACGCTCTTCCTCGACGAGGTCGGTGATCTGCCCCTCGCGGCGCAGGCGAAGCTGCTGCGCGTGCTGCAGGACGGGGAGGTGGAGCGCCTCGGCGATCATCGCACGCGCAAGGTCAACGTCCGGCTCGTGGCGGCGACCAATCGCAACTTGCAGGAGCTCGTCGCGCAGGGCAAGTTCCGCTCGGATCTCTATTACCGGCTGAACGCGTACCAGATCCACATCCCGCCGCTCCGCGAGCGCCCGGAGGACACCCGGCTCCTCTTCAAGCGGCTGGTCGAGAAGTACTCGGTGATCCACGGCAAGAAGATCGCCGGGATCACCGACAAGGCGAAGAAGGCGCTGCTCGCCTACTCCTGGCCGGGGAACATCCGCGAGCTGCAGAACACCGTGGAGCGCGGCGTCATCCTGGCGCCGCACGGCGGGCGCATGGAGATCGAGCATCTGTTCACGTCATGGGACGGCGGCAAGGCGGGCGAGATCGGGCTCGACCGCTACGGCGCGCTCGACGTGCATGCCAGCGGCGCCGCGGACGCGTTCTACGAGGGCGTGCTCTCCGGCGCGACGACGCTCGACCAGGTCGAGGCCAAGCTGATCGAGATGGCGGCGACCCGCGCAGGCAGGAACCTCGCCTCGGCCGCGCGGATGCTCGGGCTCACCCGGCCGCAGCTCGCCTACCGGCTGAAGCGGCTGCAGGCCGAGGCGCAGGCGCGCGGCGCGCCGGCGCGCGAGCCGATCGCCGCGGCCGGTCGCGACCCGGCGGCGGCCTGAGCGCGCGATCCCGCCGGCGTCACGCCGGGGTCGGCGCGGCGGCGCGGCGGGCCGCGCCGTGCAGCCCGGCCTTGTCGTTCAGGATCACGTGCACGGGCATGCTCTCGAGCAGCGGCTTCATGCGTCCCTTGGCCGTCAGCGACTCGATGAACGCCGGCTCTCGTAGCCGGTCGATGATGCGCGGCGCGATGCCGCCGCCGACATAGATCCCGCCGCGCGCCATCAGCTTCAGGCCGAGGTTGCCCGCCTCGGCGCCGTAGAGCGAGACGAAGCGGTCGAGCGCGAGCGCGCAGCGCTCCGAGCGGCCCTCGAGCGCCGCGCGCACGATCGGCGCCGGATGCGCCTGCTGCTGGATCGTCTCGGCGAGCGCCGGATCCTCGGCGCCGCGCCCGGTCCGCTGCAGGAACTCGTAGAGGTCGAAGAGCCCGACGCCGGAAATCACGCGCTCGCAGCTCACCCGGCCGTAGCGCGGCTGGAGATGGTGCAGCAGCTCGACCTCGAGCGCGTCGCGCGGCGCGAAGTCGGTGTGCCCGCCCTCGGTGGCGAACGGATGGTGCGCGCGGCCGTCCCAGTAGCAGCCGGCCTCGCCGAGCCCGGTGCCGGCGGCGATGATCGCGCGGTTGCCCTCGGCGCCGGCGGCGCCCGGATTGAGCGTGACGAGGTCGTCGGGCGCGAGCCCGGCGAGCCCGTGCCCGATCGCCTCGAGATCGTTGATCAGCTGCACGTCGCCGAGCCCGAGCAGGCGCGCGAGGTGCCCGGCGTCCACGGTCCACGCCAGGTTCGTCGTCGCCACGCGGCCCTTGCTCACCGGACCGGCGATCGCGAAGCACGCCGCGGCGACCCGCGGGCGATGCTCCGCGACGAACTTCCCGACGATCTCGGCGAGGCTGTCGTGCTCGCGGCTCGGATAGGTGCTCGCGGCAACGACGACGAGACGCCCGCCCCGCTGCTCGAACAGCCCGAGCCGGGTGTTCGTCCCGCCGATGTCTCCGGCCAGAATCATGTTCGCTCCTTTGTGCCCGCTCCCGCGGATTGCGCGATCGCCTCTGTCTACTACGATCGCACCGGCGGCGATTGGATCCCGGCGATTGCGGTTCCGGCAAGGGCAATTCCCGTGCCCGCGCGCCGGGCGGAGTCAGCCGAGCATGCCGGCGAGCAGCGTCGCGATGCCGAGGAAGGAGAAGAAGCCGGTGACGTCGGTGACGGTCGTGAGCACGATCGAGGAGGACTGCGCCGGGTCCTGGCCGAAGCGGCGCAGCATGATCGGCACGGCTGCGCCCGCGACCCCGGCGATCACCATCGCGATCACCATCGCGCTCGAGATCACGAGCACCAGTCCGAACGAGCCGCTCCACACCCAGACGCCGATCGCGGTCGTGGCCGCCACCGCGACGCCGTTCACGAAGCCGACGCTCGCCTCCTTCCACGCCATGCGCGGCCAGTGCCGCAGGCTGATTTCGCGCAGGAAGAGCCCGCGCATCGTCACCGCTAGCGCCTGCGCGCCGGCGTTGCCGGACTGGCCGGCGACCACCGGCAGCAGCACCGCGAGCGCGGTGAACTTCGCGATGGTGCTCTCGAAGAGGCCGACGACCGCCGCGGCGAGGAACGCGGTGAGGAGGTTGATCTGCAGCCAGGGCAGGCGCTTGCGCACCGCGAAGAGCGGCCCGGAGAGCGCGCGCTCGTCGCGGCTCGCGCCGACCATGGTCTGGATGTCGAGGCTCGTCTCGTGCTCGATCGCCGACACGAGCGCCGCCTGCCGGATGACGCCGACGAACCGCCCCTCGCTCGTGACCACCGGGAGCTCGGTGATCGGCTGCTGCTGCAGCACCGCGACGACGTCCTCGCGCAGGTCGAGGTCCTGCACCGCTGCGATCATCCCGCGCGTGATCTCGCGCAGCGGCTGCGCCTCGTCGGCGACCGCGAGGTCCTGGATCTCGACCCGGCCGGTGAGGTTGCCGGCGTCGTCCACGACGAAGAGCTCGCGCAGGCCGCTGCGCTTGATCGTGCGCAGCCGGGCGAGCGCCTCGGCCACGGTGAGCTGCGCGCGGAGCGGACTCACCTGCGGGTCCATCAGCCGGCCGGCGGAGTCCTCGGGGTAGGTGAGGAGCTCACGCAGCTCCTGCGCGACCTGCGCGTCGAGCGCGGCGAGCCGCGCCTCCCGCGCCTCCGCGTCGAGATGCGCGAGCACCGCGGCGCTCGCCGCCGGCTCGGCGTCGGCGAGCAGCCGGCGCGCGAGCTCGTCGGGCACGCGCTCGAGGACGGCACGCGCGACGTCCGCCGCGAGCGCCTGCCAGGCGCGCACCGCGGCGTGCGGCGGCTGCGCCGCGAGCAGCTCGGCCGCCGCCTCGGCCGGCATCGCCTCCAGGCGCCGCGCGGCCTCGTGCGGGTAATCGAGCAGGAAACGGCGGTTGAGCGCCGCGACCGCGGGCGCCGCTCCGCCGGATGCGCCTGCCGCGTCCGCGGCCTCAGTGCTCATCGGAGTCCTCCTTGATGCGCCGCGCCGGCGGCAGCAGGGCGACGGCGGCCGAGATGATCCCGGACAGGGCGTCCCAGTACCCGCGCGCGAGAGTCTCGGCGAGCCCGGCGCCGACGCCGGCGCTCGTCTGCCCGCCGCCGCGGGCGAGTGCGCGTGCCAGGGTCCCGCGCCGCAGGACGCCGATCAGCCGGTCGCCGCGCTCCACCACGGGCAGCACGCTTGCCCGATGCCAGCCGCGATGGCTCGCCGCGCCCGCGAGCGGGGCGACGGCGGCGAGCACCGCCTCGGGCCGCCGCATGAGCTGGCCCATGTCGGCCGATTCGGGCGCGCGCACGAGCGTCGCGAGGTCGACGAGGCCGAGCAGGCGCTCGGTCGGACCCACCACGTGGACGAAGGATGCGTCGTCGCGCGCGGCGCGCACCCGCGCGAGCGCGTCGGCGGCGCGCGCCTCCGGCGGCAGCGCGACGATGTCGGTGTCGGTCCACGCGCCGACCGAGTCCTCCGGATAGCCGAGCAGCATGCGCGAGGCGACCGCCGAGACGGTCGGCAGGCCGTCGATCAGCGCCGAGCGGCGCGGCTCGGACACGTGGCGCAGCACCGCGACCGCCGCCTGCGCGCCGAGCGCGGCGAGGAGCGCCATGCCGCGCTCGGCGTCGAGCGCGAGCACGTTGCGCGCGGCGGTCGGCGGCAGCATCGCGGCGAGCACCGGCGCGCCGAGCCGCGGTGGCACGCGTGCGAAGAGCGCGGAGGACTCCGGTGCCGGCAGCGTCTCGAGCACGCGGGCCGCGTCGGCCGGGTGCGCCTCGATGAACGCGAGGGTGAGCGAGTCGGCCTCAGCCATCGCCGGCGCGCGCGACCAGCACGATCGGCTGCTCGTGATAGACGCGCGCCGGCAGCGAGACGCGGCCGACGTCGGTCTCGAGCACGATCGAGGTCGCGGTCACCTCCAGGATCCGGCCCTCGTGCCCGGAGATCCGCACGCGCTGGCCGACCTCGAACACCTGCCGCAGGTAGTGCGCGCCGATCAGGTTGGCCACGTAGTCGCGCGCGCCGACGCCGACCGCGAGGGTCACGCCGCCCACGCCGGCCGCGAGCACGGCGGCGACCAGGATCACCAGGAAGGTGACCCGGATGCCGATCTGGTCGGCGCCCACGAGCACCGCGGCCACGAGCACCGCGCCCTGCACGATGTGCGCGAGCGCGGTGCGCTGGCCGGGCGCGAGCCGCGTGGCGGTCGCCCGCACGAGATCGGCGAGGAACCGCGCCAGGATGTAGCCGCCGATCAGGATCAGCACGCCCGCGGCGAGCGTCGGCAGGTAGTCGAGCAGGCGGGCGAGCCACTGCGTGAAGCTCTGCAGGCCGAGCACGTGGGTCGCGGCCGTGACGAAGAACAGCACCACCACCCAGAAGACGATGGTGCCGAGGATCGTCGAGGAGCGGTCGACCCGCAGGCGTCCGGCGCCGGCGGACTTCGTCATGCGCGCGAGCAGGGTGTCGAGCAGGAGCACCGCGCGCACCGTGATCGCGCGCAGGATGCGTCCGAGCAGCCAGCCGGCGACGAGCAGCAGGACCGCGCCGAGCACGCTCGGCAGATACGCCACCGCGCGCTCCATGATGGTGGCCGCCGCGGCGGCGACCGCGTCGCCGAGGCTCTTCGCTTCGTTCATCGTTTCGGTCTCGTGCTCCGGGGCGGCGGCAGGCGTGCAAGAGCTTAGCATCGCGGCGGCGCCCGCGGGTCCGCGCCGGGCATGTGCGCGGAGCGCGCGTGCTAGCATTGCCCGCGGAGCCCTCCGATACCGTTCCGTTCCGGGTACTGCCATGAGCGCGCAGTTCGACGGCACCATGCCGGTCGCCGAGCGGCATCGCTTCGATGCCGGCGCGCTCGCGGAGTATCTGCGCGAACGCGTGGAGGGCTTTGCCGGCGCGCTCGCCGTCGAGCAGTTCCGCGGCGGCCAGTCGAACCCGACCTATCTGCTCACGGCCGGCGGCCGCCGCTACGTCATGCGCGCCAAGCCCGGCCCGGCGGCGAAGCTGCTGCCCTCGGCGCACGCGATCGAGCGCGAGCACCGCGTGATCTCGGCGCTCGCGCGCACCGGCGTTCCGGTGCCGCGCACCTTCGCGCTCTGCGAGGACGAGAGCGTCATCGGGCGCGCGTTCTTCGTCATGGAGTACGTGGAGGGGCGCGTGCTTTGGGAGCAGTCGCTGCCCGGCATGGCGCGCGACGAGCGCCGCGCGATCTACGACGAGATGAACCGCGTGATCGCGGCGCTGCACACCGTGGACTACGCCGCGGTCGATCTGGCCGACTTCGGCAAGCCGGGCAACTACCTCGCCCGCCAGATCGCGCGCTGGTCGAAGCAGTACCAGGCCTCGCAGACCGAGCCGATCCCGTCGATGGACCGGCTGATCGAGTGGCTGCCGGCGCACGTGCCGCCGGGCGACGAGACCGCGGTCGTGCACGGCGACTACCGGATGGACAACCTGATCTTCCACCCGACCGAGCCGCGCGTGCTGGCGGTGCTCGACTGGGAGCTCTCGACGCTCGGCCATCCGCTCGCGGACTTCTCGTACCACTGCATGAGCTGGCACATCCCGCCCGCGCAGTTCCGCGGGATCGGCGGGCTCGACCTCGCGGCGCTCGGCATCCCGGGCGAGGAGGAGTACGTCGCGCGCTACTGCGCGCGCACCGGCCGCGCGGGGATCGAGCACTGGGACTTCTACCTCGCGTACAACATGTTTCGCCTCGCCGCCATCCTGCAGGGGATCATGAAGCGGGCGCTCGACGGCACCGCGGCGAGCCAGGAGGCGCTCGACGCCGGCCGGCGCGCGCGCCCGCTCGCCGAGATGGGGTGGCGGCTGGTGGAGGAGCGGATCTTGGGATAGAGCGACCGAAGCAGGCGTCCCCTCCTTTCCAAGGAGCAACCGTGTTCGGTTATCTCTCTTGGAAGTTGGGAGTCCAGAGGGTG
>JAHDYJ010000009.1:0-14340 GCA_023383795.1 Burkholderiales bacterium
CCGGGAGCGGCGCGGCCGCACGCCGCCGCTCGAGCGGCTCGAGGTGAGCCCGGGCCGGCACACGATCGAGGTGCGCAACGGCGAGAACGCCCCGCTCACGCTGCAGGTCGACCTGCAGCCCGGCCAGAACCTGACCGTGCGCCACGCGTTCCCGCCGCCGCCACCGCCGGTGGCCGCGCAGCACGAGCCCGCCCCGGCGCCTAAGACCGCGGCGAAGACGCCGGCGCCGAAGCCGGCGGCGAGGCAGGCGACGAAACCGGCGCAGGAAGGCCCGAGCGTGGACGGCTTCAAGCGCGACGTGCGGCAGGCCGCGCGCGGCGTGCGCGACTTCTTCCGCGGGCTGTCGCAGTGAGCGGGAACGCCACCGAGGCCGGACGCATCGGGCGCTACCGCATCCTCGGCGAGCTCGGCCGCGGCGCCATGGGCATCGTGTACGAGGCGATCGACGACGTGCTCGACCGGCCGGTCGCGATCAAGACCATCAACATGTCGGGCGACCTCGCCGAGCGCGCCGACCACGAGGCGCGCTTCATGCAGGAGGCGCGCGCGGCAGGCGGCCTGAACCACCCGAACGTCATCACCGTCTACGACGTCGGCCGCGAGCAGGACGTGCTCTACATGGCGATGGAGCTGCTCGACGGCGAGGAGCTGCGCGACCTCCTCGGACGCGGGCGCTTGGCGCTCGCCACTGCGGTCGAGCTCGCCGCGCAGATCGCCGACGGGCTCGCGTTCGCCCACGAGCGCGGCATCGTGCACCGCGACGTCAAGCCGTCGAACATCATGGTGATGCGGGGCAACCGCGCGAAGATCATGGACTTCGGCATCGCGCGCGTGCGGACGTCCGACGTCAAGACGCAGACCGGCCTGCGGCTCGGCTCGCCGCGCTACATGGCGCCCGAGCAGGTGCTCGGGCAGCCCGTCGACCTGCGCGCGGACATCTTCGCGCTCGGAGTCGTGCTCTACGAGATGCTGACCGGCGTGCCGCCGTTCGGCGGCGACGAAGTGCAGGCGATCATGTACCAGGTGACGACGTTCGAGCCGCCGGCGCCGAGCCGCCTCAATCCCGCCGTGCCGACGATGCTCGATCTCGTCGTGGCGCGCGCGCTGGCGAAGGATCCGGCGCGCCGGTACCAGGGTGCCGAGGAACTCGCCGCGGATCTGCGGGCGTCGCTGCAGGCCGGTGCGAGGGCGACGCCCGCCGCCGCGCCTGCGCCGGCGCCGGCGGCAACCGCGGCAACCGCGGTGGTGGACCGGTCCGCATTCACCCAGACCATGCCGCTCCCGCGGCGCGATGCCGGCGCGGAAACCGGCCCGCGCCTGCCGCTCGCGCGCCGCTTCGACTCGAGCGCCGCGCTGCGGGCGCTCGCCGAGGCGACCGGGATGGGCGCCGCGCTCGCCGGGCAGACGCAGGCGCTCGCGGCGGACGCCGCAGTCGCGCGAGCGCCATCGCCGCGCACGCGCCTACCTGCCGCCCGGCGCCGGCGCGTGCGGTTGCTGCCGATCGCGCTCGCGCTCGCCGCCCTCGCCGCCGTCGCGATCGCGCTCGGCTGACGCGGCAAGCGCGACGCGTCCGCTCCGCGCAAGCGGGATCCGGTCGTGCGGGCGGTCCGCGCGCGGCTCAGCGCAGAAAGTGGCCGCCGCGCGAGACCATCGTGAGGTCGACGATCGCGGTGGCGTTCGTGTGGTGCGCGTCCGAGAAGCTCACCACGACGCCGCCGAGATCGACCCCGTTCATGCCCTCCAGCGCCGCGAGCAGCGCGGCGCGCGTGGGCCGCGGGCCGGCGCGCCTGAGCGCCTCGACGAACGCCTTCGCCGAGATGTAGCCCTCGAACCCCGGGAACGACGGCTTGCGGCCCGCCGCGTCGAGCAGCGCGTTGTACTCGCGCACCAGCGGCACGCGCTTGTCCCACGGGAACGGCACGACCTGGGCGACGACGACGCCGCGCGCGCGCTCGCCGAGCACCTGCAGCAGCTGCTCGTTGCTCACGACCGACAGGCAATAGTACTGGGCGGGCCGCCCGCGCCGCTGGTGCGCGTCGATGATGCCCGGCACCGACGCGCCGGCCGCGGCGACGACGATGACGTCGGGCTTCTCCTTGCCGCCGTCGAGCGCCTGCGCCACGGCGGCGAGGTCCGGGTTCGCGACCGCGATCGCGGCCGTCGCGACCGGCACGAGCTTGTGCCGCGCGAGCGCCGCCTCGGTCGCGACGAGGCCCTCCTTGCCGAAGGCGTTGTCCAGGTAGGCGATCGCGAAGCGGGTCACCCCGGTGCCCGCGGCGAACTCGACGATGCGCTCGATCTCCTCGGCGTAGGACGCGCGCAAATGGAACGCGAGCCGGCTCGGCTTGCGCACCGCCGCGGCGCCGGAGAACGGGAACAGGAACGGCGTCCCCGCCGCCTCGGACACCTCCATCGCCTTGAGCGAGGTCGGCGTGCCGTTCACGCTGAAGAGGGCGAACACCCGCTCGCGCTCGACGAGCTGCTTCACGTTGGCCTGCGCGATGGCGGGGTTGTAGGCGTCGTCGAGCGTGATCAGCCTGACCTTGCGTCCGTGGACGCCGCCCTGGCGGTTCACGTGATCGAAGTAGAGCGCCGCGTCGGCGCTGTTCGCGCCGCCGAGGCCGGCGAACGGCCCGGTGAGCGGCGCCGACTGGCCGAGGCGGATCTCCTCGGGCACCGCGTCCTGTGCCCACGCGGGCGCCGCCAGCGCGAGCAGCGCGGCGGCAAGCAGCCGGCGCAGCAGAACGGCGGGCGGGTGACCGAAGCGCGCTGAGATCGCTGTCATGCGGAACCTCCTCGAACCGGCGCGCACCCCGTCCCGGGCCGCGCACGTGCAGGAGGCCCCTTTTTCCGCACGCGGGAGACTGCCCGCTGTGATTCAGATCAACGCGCCCCGGCCGGCGTGGCGGCATCGCGCGCCGGCCGCGACAATAGTCACGCCGGCCGGTCGCGCGCGCACTCGGCGCGCACGCGCTCGTGGACGATCTCGGCGAGGTGCACGGTGTCGCGGCCCGGATAGTCGCGGTCGGTGTACACCATGTAGAGCTCCTCGAAGCGCTCGCCGCCCTCGCGCAGCGGAAGCGCCTTCAGCCGCCCCGCGGCGAGCTCCTCCCGGATGCTGTCCTCGGGATACCACGCAAAGCCGAGCCCCATGCACGCGGCGCGGATCGAGGTCGCCTTGCTCGTCACGGTCCAGCGCTGCTCGGCGCCGAGCCAGGCGACCTCCCGCGTCCGGCTCACGCCGCTGTCGCGGATGACGAGCTGCCGGTGGCGGCGCAGATCGCGCTGCGTGAGCGGGCGGCCGAGCCGGTGCAGCGGATGTTCCGGGTGCGCGGCCGGCACCACCCGCAGCCGGATCAGCGGATCGCCGAGAAAGCCGGCCGGCACGTGGGAGGTGATCGCGAGATCCATCTCGCCGCCGGCGAGCGCCTCGTCGGTGCCGCCGAGCACCGTCTCGTGGAGCTGGATGCGCGTCTCCGGCCGCGTCTCGGCGAAGCGGGCGACGCACTCGAGCAGGAGCCAGGTCGGGAAGATCACCTCGACCGCGAGCCGGATCTCCGGCTTCCAGTCGGCGGCCATACCGGCGGCGCCGCGCTCGAGCGCCTCGGCGTCCTCGACGAGCGTGCGCGCGCGCCGGTAGAGCACCTGGCCGGCCTCGGTCAGCGCCGCCTTGCGGCCGCGGATCTCGAACACCTTCACGCCGAGCAGCCGCTCGATCTTCTGCACCGCGTAGGTGACGCTCGACTGGCTGCGGTGCAGCTGGGCGGCGGCCGGCGCGTAGCCGCTCGCCTCGACGACGGCGACCAGGGCGCGCCACTGGTCGAGAGTTATTCGCGGGGGTGCCATGGGGGCAGGACCTATCTATTCGTTAGATTGGTTTGGGCGATATTTTGCGCTTTTTTATCAATCCTGTTGACCTGATCATACGGACATGGACCGAAACGAAAGGAACCCGGACATGAGCACCCTGCTGCAGCTGAACTCGAGCATCTTCTCGGCGGACGGCCAGTCGAGCCGGCTCGCCGACGCGCTGGTCGGCGCCTGGCGCGCGGCCCATCCCGACGGCACGGTCATCGCACGCGATCTCGCGCACGAGCCGGTCCCGCACCTCGATGCGGAGCGCTTCGGCGCGTTCCTCGCGCCGCCGGCCGAGCGGACGCCCGAGCAGGCAGCGATCGTCGCCTACTCCGACGCCCTGATCGACGAGCTGCGCCGCGCCGACGTCGTCGTGCTCGGCCTGCCGATGTACAACTTCGGCGTGCCCTCGGCGCTGAAGGCCTACTTCGACCACGTCGCGCGCGCGGGCGTCACGTTCCGCTACACCGAGAAAGGTTCGGTGGGGCTGCTCACCGGCAAGAAGGCGTACGTGATCGCCACGCGCGGCGGCCGTTACGCGGGCACCAGCGGCGACCACCAGAGCGCGTTCGTGCGGCAGTTCCTCGGCTTTCTCGGCATCGACGACGTGACGTTCGTCTACGCCGAGGGGCTCGCGATCGACGCCGCCGCGAAGTCGGCCGGCCTCGCGCAGGCCGAGCGGGCGATCCGGCAGATCGTCGCCCCCGAGCGGCTCGCCGCATAATCCATTCCGACGGCACCAGGAGAACCGACATGACCACACGCACGGTGGAGCGCATCATCCAGGCGATCTCGACCTCCGACGGCGCGGGCGTGAAGCTGCGCCGCAGCCTCGGCCAGAGCGAGGCCGCGCGCCTCGACCCGTTCCTGCTGCTCGACGAGTTCTGGTCGGACGACCCGAACGACTATCTCGCCGGCTTCCCGAACCATCCGCACCGCGGATTCGAGACGGTGACCTACATGCTCGACGGCCACATGCTGCACGAGGACCACCTCGGCAACCGCGGCGACCTCACGCCGGGCAGCGTGCAGTGGATGAGCGCGGGCCGCGGCATCGTCCACTCGGAGATGCCGCAGCAGACGCAAGGGCGCATGCGCGGCTTCCAGCTCTGGCTCAACCTGCCCGCGCGGGAGAAGATGAAGAACCCGGAATACCGCGACATCGCGCCCGACGCGATCCCCGCGGTCGCGCTCGCCGGCGGCGGGCGCGCCAAGGTGATCGCCGGCGTGCTGCAGGCGGACCGCAAGGCGACGCCGGGGCCGATCCAGGGGCTGACGACCGACCCGCTCTACGTCGACCTCGACCTGCCGGCCGGCGCGGCGTTCGCGCACCCGCTGCGCGCGGACCACAACGCGTTCGTCTACGTCACGGAGGGGTCGGTGACGGTGGCCGGTCACGCGGTGCCGACCCATGCCGCGGGCGTGCTCGCGCCCGGCGGCGACCGGGTCGAGTTCGCGGCGGGCACCGACGGCGCGCGGGTGCTGCTGCTCGCCGGCCGGCCGCTGCGCGAGCCGATCGTGCAGCACGGCCCGTTCGTGATGAACACGCGCGACGAGATCATCCAGGCGATCCGCGACTACCAGAGCGGCGCGCTGACGCGCGCGGCGTGACGCGCGACGGGCGGCGGCCGTTCAGCCCGCCGCCATCGCCTGCACCGCCTGCTCGATCGCACGGCGCGAGATGCCGTGGCGGTCGAGCAGCGCCTGGGCTGCGCCCGAGCGCGGCGCTTCGCGCACTCCGAGACGGCGCACCTCGGCGTGCACGCCGATGGCCGCGGCGACCGCATCGCCGAGCCCGCCGTCGACCCAGTGGTCTTCCACCACCACCACGCGCCCGGTCTCGCGCGCGGCGCGCACGAGCGCCTCGGCGTCGAGCGGCTTCACCGAGTAGGCGTCGACGACCCGCGTCCTGATGCCGGCGCGCGCCAGCGCCTCGTGCGCGGCGAGCGCCTCGTGCACGGTGATGCCGGCCGCCACGATCGTCGCCCGGTCCTCGCCCGATTCGCGCAGGGTCTTGCTGCCCCCGACCGGGAACGCTTCGTCGTTCGCGTAGATCACCGGCGTCTTGGGCCGCGTCGTGCGCAGGTAGACGATGCCCGGGGTATGCGCGGCGACCTCGGTCAGGCGCTCGGCGCTCACCGCATCGCTCGGGTAGAGCACCGTGCTTCCGTTCATCGCGCGGAAGAGCGCCAGGTCCTCGAGCCCCATCTGCGACGGCCCGTCTTCGCCGATCGAGACGCCCGCGTGGCTGCCGCAGAGCACGAGATGCGCGGGGCGGCTGTGACCCGCCATCCGGATGAAGTCGGCCGCGCGCGTCAGGAAGCACGCGAAAGTCGCCGCGTAGGGGATCTTGCCCGCGGCAGCGAGCCCGAGCGCCGCGCCGACCATGTTCTGCTCGGCGATGTAGCCCTCGAAGAAGCGCTCGGGAAAGGCCTCCGCGAACTTGGACGCGCGGGTCGAGTCTTGCACGTCGCCGTCGATCGCGACGATGTCGGGCACGAGCGCGCCGAGCTTCTCGAGCGCGGTCCCGAATGCGTCGCGCGTGGCCACCTCGTCACCGAGCGCGTAGTCCACCCGGAAACCATCTCTGTGCGGCTTCGCGCGCGGCTTCGCCGGCCCGAGGCGGCGTGGCTCGATTGCCGGCAGCGGACCGGGCTCGGGCAGCTCGGCGAGCGCCTGCTCCATCTGCTCCCGATCGAGCGCCTTGCCGTGCCAGCCGTCCTTGCCGGCGACGAGCGACACGCCCTTGCCCTTCACCGTGCGGGCGATGATCGCGGTCGGGCCGCGCTCGGCGGCCGCGGCGAGCGCGCCGAGCGCCTGGCCGAGATCGTGGCCGTCGATCTCGATCGCGTGCCAGCCGAATGCACGGAAGCGCGCCGCGAACACGCCGGTGTCGTGGTCGTAGGGGGCGGGCGCGGTCTGGCCGAAGCCGTTCACGTCGACGATCGCCACCACGTTCGCCAGCTCCTGCAGCGCCGCGAACTGCGCCGCCTCCCATATCGAGCCTTCGGAGCATTCGCCGTCGCCGAGCAGGCAGTAGACGCGCGCGTCGATGCCGTCGAGGCGGTTGGCGAGCGCCATGCCGTTCGCGGCGGCGAGCCCCTGGCCGAGCGATCCGGTGGCGACGCGCACCCACGGGTTGGTCGGGGTCGGATGGCCCTCGAGCGAGCTGTCGATCCGGCGCAGCGTGGTGAGTTCCTCGTCGATCGCCCCCGCCGCGGCGAGCACCGCCCAAAGCACCGGCGCGGCGTGGCCCTTCGACAGGACGAACGTGTCGACGTCGCGGGCCTTGGGATCGCCCGGGTCCCAGCGCATCGCGCGGAAGAAGAGCGCTGCCACGATCTCGGCCGCCGACATGCAGGAGGTCGGATGGCCGGAGCCCGCGGCGGTGGTCATGCGGATGACGTCGCGGCGCAGCCGCGCGGCCACGCTCGCGAGCGGCGCGAGCTCTTCCGCCTCGGCGCCCGGGTTTGCGGAAGATGCGGCGCCGGCCCTCTCTTCCAGCGCGGCGAGCAGCTTGTCGTACGGCTGGATGAACTTCTCGATGCCTTCGTCCTCGAGCTGGTCGGTGACGTGCCTGAGGCTGATGTTCAGGCGCTTCAGACTGTTGATGCGCCGCGCGGCCTCGCGGACGCCCTTGCGCACGCTGTCGCGCACCTGGCCGTGGTCGGCGAAGGCGGCGATCGTGCGCTCGGTCATCGTGTTCACGGTGTGCGGGCCGATCAGCGGCCCGACGTAGGCGAGGTCGCCGTAGGCCGGGTTCTTGGTGCTGGTGCTCGCCCACAGCACGCGCTGCGGTCGCGCGCCCTTCGCGGCGAGCCGCTGCCACCGCTCGCCCGCGAGGAGCTTGCCGAAGCTGCGGTAGGCGAGCTTCGCGCTCGCGACCGCGATCTGGCCCTGCAGCGTCTTCGGATGTGGCTCGAATGCGGAGCCGCCGTCCGGCGTCACGCGGTGCGCGAGCAGCCGGTCCATCAGCGTATCGATGCGGCTCAGGAAGAAGCTCGCCACCGAGGCGATGCCGTCGACCGGCTCGCCCGCCTCGAGCCGCCGCTCGAGCGCCCGCAGATACGCCTCCGCGACCGCCTCGTACCGCGCGACCGAGAAGAGCAGCGTGACGTTCACGTTGATGCCCTCGGCAAGCAGCGTCTCGATCGCCGGCAGCCCCTCGACGGTCCCGGGGATCTTGATCATCAGGTTCGGGCGATCGACCGTTGCCCACAGCCGCCGCGCCTCGTCGATCGACCCGCGCGTGTCGCGCGCGAGGTGCGGCGCGACCTCGAGGCTGACGAAGCCGTCGGCGCGGTCGTTCGCGTCGTAAACCGGCCGCAGCACGTCGCACGCGCGCCGCACGTCGTCGGTGACGAGCATCTCGTAGATCTCGGCCGCGCCGCGCCCGGCGCGCGCCGCAGCGACGATGTCCGCGTCGTACGCATCGCTGCCCGAGATTGCCTTCTGGAAGATCGCCGGGTTCGCCGTCACGCCGCGCAGGCCCTCCTCTCCGACGCGGCGCGCGAGCTCGCCGCGCTCCAGCATGTCGCGCGTCAGATTGTCGATCCAGTAGCTCTGGCCGTGGTCGGCCAGCAGAAGGAGGGGGCTCATCGGTGCAGGTTCCTCGTGCAGCGTTCGACGACGGGTTCCGCGTCCTACGATGCGGGCGCCGCCGGCTGCCCGCCGGCTCTCTGTTCTCCAGTCTTCTTGCCGCCCTGCGCGCCGCGCCCGAATGCGAGTCGTCGGCATCTGCGCTTGCGCCCGCGCGCTGTCGGTGTCGCAAGCCGCGTTCCCGCCGCACGCGGATGTGCGCGCCGGCGCGGGCACGGCGGTTGCGTCTCCGATTCGATACAGACGGGAGATGGCAATGACCGAGAAGCAACTGAGCGACGTTTCCGCGATCCGCGCCCGCGCGCGCCATCACATCGAGCAGGGCGCGGTCACGCCGAATTACAGTGCCGATCCGCAGATCGTCATCGGCCTGCTGAACGGGGCGCTCGCCACCGAGATCGTGTGCCAGCTGCGCTACAAGCGCCACTACTTCACCGCCCAGGGCCTCGCCTCCGACAGCGTCAGGAACGAGTTTCTCGAGCACGCGAAGGAGGAGGAGCAGCACGCCGACTGGATCGCCGCGCGCATCGTGCAGCTCGGCGGCGAGCCCAACTTCTCGCCGGACGGGCTGGCTGCGCGCAGCCACGCCGAGTACGTCGCCGGCACCTCGCTCGTCGACATGATCAGGGAGGACCTGGTCGCCGAGCGCATCGCGATCGAGAGCTACACCGAGATGATCAAGTATCTCGGCGACCGCGACATCACCAGCCGCAGGCTGCTCGAGCGCATCCTGGCGGTCGAGGAGGAGCACGCCGAGGACCTTGTCAGCCTGATCCAGGGCGTGCAGCAGGGTTCGCGGTAGAGGTTCGCAGACGCCGGCTGCCGGCCGCCTCCCGGAAGCAGTCTTCCGCCGGTCTCCCCGGCCGAGCAGCGCGCCGCGCGGAACGCTCAGGCGGGGGGCACCTCCTTCCAGAAGAAATTCGCGCGGGCAACCCCGCCGTCGAGGCTGACGGTGCGCGTCTGCCTCACGCCGTGGTAGCTCACCTCGACGCGATAGGTGCCGCTCGGTAGCCGAGCGTGGAAGAGCGGACCGGCATCGGCAACCTCCAGCAGCGTCCGGCCGTTCGCGTCCTTGATGGCGACGTCGACGTCGGGCACGTAGTGCCGGTCCACGGTCGCGGCGAACGACAGGCGCAGGTTGTATCTGCCTGCCATGGCTTCCATGTGCTCCCGCGCGTTCAGCCCGACGCCTCCGGCGAGATAGCGGATGCCGTTCTGCATCTGCTCGGCCGGCATCGGCGGGAGAACCGCGGACGCGGCCGCCGTCTCCGATGTCATCGGCCGCTGCGCGGCGCCCGGCAGCGCCGTCGCGCACAGCGCCGCGGCGGCTGCCCCGGCGAGCGCGCAGCGAAGAATGCTTCGATTCATGCTTGACCTCCGGTCGGTGAAACGATGGATTCAGATCGGCCGCCCCCAGCGAACGGCCAAGTCGCCTGCTCAGAAGATGTAGCGGTTCCAGCTGCCGTAGCGGCTGCGCACCGCGCCGCGCGGCACCGAGAGCGCGATCAGCGCCGCCCCGGCGAGCGCGCCGGCCCAGTCGGCGAGCAGCGACCCGCCGTCCAGCATCCACGGCGCGCCGATCAGCGCGACGCCGAAGACCATGTTGACGAAGCGCAGCGGCCGCGCCACCTCGGCGAGCGCCGCGATCGACACCGTGACGATCAGCGAGCCGAGCAGGTGGTCGCTGTGCGCCTGTGCGCCGGCGGTGTCGAAGGCGAGGCGCGTGCACATGAGCCAGACCCCGATGGCGGCCGAGGCCGCGAGCGTCCAGGGCACGCCGACGCCGCCCGCCAGCATGCCGCGCAGCACCGCGCGCACCGGCGCGGCGAACTCGTGCTCGGCCGACCTGCGGTCGCCGTCGGTGGTGTCGCCGAACAGGAACACGCGCAGCACCGACTTGCCCTTGCGCGCACGGTCGACCAGGAACTGCCCCGTCGCGACGAGCTCGTCGAACGAGTACGGGATCTGCAGCAGCATTGCCGCGGCGGCGACCAGGCACAGCGCGCACCACGTGCCGATCACGATCGGCTGAATGACGATGAAGAAGACGCTCACCGCGCCGAGCGGCACGATCATGATGCCGAACGCGACGACCAGCCACGGCATGGTGCGCCAGCGGTTGCGTCCGCCGATCAGACCCGTCAGGATCTCCAGCATGTAGGTCACCGCGCCGAGCCCGGCGTCGGGCACGGGCCACGCCTTGGACACCGACGAGGTGATGATGCGCTCGGTGCCCGCGCCGAAGAACGGGTCCCACGCCTGCGGCGTGTGTCCGAGCTGGTAGGCGGCGAGATAGCGCGAGACGAACAGCCCGACGAAGGCGAGCGCGATGATCGGCAGCCGTTGCAGCCAGTCCGACGGGCTGTAGTCCCACCCCGGCGGAATGTCCGGTCCGGTGCGGCTCGCCACCGGACCCACGCCCGGCATCGGCGGGATCACGACCGCCAGGGCGAGGATCAGCGCGCCGACCAGCGTGTCGTTCAGGTACCCGGCGGCGCTCGGCGCCCGGAAGACGAGCGGCGCGAAGAGCAGCCACAGTCCCACGGCGCCGGTGGCGAGGCGCGCCCAGCCCATGCGCCAGGACAGCGACAGGAACGCGAGCACCATGACGGCGAGCCCGCACGCGAGATCGTTCGCGGCCATCGGCGAATCGCCGTAGCCGAGCGTGGCCGGGCTCGTCGCGAGCCATGCACCGAGGCCGATGTTGATGAAATGCGCCCACTGCGTGCCGTAGTGCGCTTCGCGCCGCGCGGCATCGTGCTCGGCATACAGCCGGGCCACGTCCACCGCCCGCTCCCTTGCCGTCGCGAGCCAGGGCGGCGGCACGAGCTTGTGCTCGTCGTACCAGGCGAGCGGATCGCGCTTCAGCGCCTCGACCATGCCAGGCACCGATTCGCGCAGGCTGTGCCGCGGCGTCCAGCCGACGAGCGCCCGCGCGCGCGAGACGTCGAGCTCGTAGTGGTCCTCCGAGAGGTCGGCCATGTATGGCTTGACGAACGGCGTCTCGCCACGGTCGAGGGCGTCGGGCACCAGCGGCTCCGTCTTCTCCCTGAGCCAGGCGCCGGCCTTGGCGAGCGGCTTCGGCAGCTCGTGCGTGCGCCAGCCGCTCTCGCCGTGCAGCAGCAGCGCGAGCTGGTTCTGCAGCGCCTCGTAGGTCATCACGCTCGGCTCGCCGGCGAGCAGCGCGAGCTCGTCTGGTAGCTCGCCGCGCTTCTCCACCACGCGCTGCACGAGCTCGACCAGGTCGTCGATATGGATGAACGACTGCCCGCGCGCCGCATCACCGGCGTAGACGCTGCCGGTCAGGCGCCGCTCGTAGATGCGCTGGATCTGGTGTGCGAGGAACGGCGAGCCGCACCGGTCGGTGTACACGCCGGCGATGCGCAGGAGCACGAGCGGCACCGCGCCGTGCTCCGCACGCAGCGCCTCCTCGGCGGCGAGCTTGGACTGCGGGTACGCCCACTTCGCCTCGAGCGGCGAGTCCTCCGCGATCGGGACGCCCGGCGCGGACGGTGCGTGCACGAGCATCGTGCTCGCGTAGACGAACTGCTCGACACCGAACCGGCCCAGCGCGCGCAGCAGCCGCCGCGTGCCCTCGACGTTGACCCTGTCATAGAGCGGATTGGGGGCGCCGCTCAGATCGTAGTACGCCGCGAGGTGGATGACCGACGCGATGCGCCGCCCGTGGCGACGCTCGATCTCGCCGAGCGCGGTGCGCAGGCTCTCGTCGGACGTGAGATCGACCGCGTGGCACTCGTGATCCGCGCCGTCGCACCTGAGGTCCAGCCCGACGATCTCGAACGACTCGCCGAGCGCCGCCGCCAGGCGCGATCCGAGCGCGCCGGTGCTGCCGGTGACGAGCACCAGCCCTCGGTCGTGCCTGGGGCGTTTTTCCGGCTGGGCTTGCCGCGCCGGGCGCTCGACGACGCCGGCGGTGTCGGTCACTGCTCTTCGCGCTCGCCGCCGCGCGCGCCGGCGTGCGAATGCTCCGGCCGGAGCGCGGGGTCCTCTTCCTTTCTCCGTCGCTTGCCCTTCGCCTCGGCGCGCGCGAGCTCGGCGGCCTCGGCCTCGTTGCGCGGCGCCGCACGGCGCGCTTCGGCTTCGATGTCGGACGACTCGACGTGCCGGCGCAGGTGCCGGTCATAGTCGCGCGCGGCGTCGTAGTTTCCCTCGCCCTGGATCCTGCGCTTCCTCATGGGTTTCCTCCTTGCACTTGCGGTCTCCCGCCTGCGCGGGCTGACCCGGTCGCCGCAATCCGCATGCCCGCTCGGCTCTAGGCGCGCGGCCACGCTGCCCGCACCGCGGCGACGAGGCGCCCGGGGTCGATAGGCTTCGTGACATGCGCCGCAAAACCGGCAGCGAGCGCACGGGTGCGATCGCGCTCGCCCGCGTAGGCGGTCACCGCGAGGACCGGGATGCGCTGCTCGGGCGGCACACCGGCATGCGTCTCGCGCTCCCGCAGCCGCTCGAGGAAGGCGTAGCCATCCTCCTCCGGCAGCTCGATGTCGCACAGGATCACCGCTGGCGGCTCGTTCCGAATCGCGCCCAGGCACTCGAACGCTTCGCCCACCGAGCGCGCGGTGCGCACGCGCGCGCCTTCGAGCTCGAGCAACGCCCGCATGGCGTCGCGCGTGTCGGCATGATCGTCGATGACGAGCACCGCGCAGCCGGCGAGCCTTCCTCTCGTGTGTGCCGCGCCGTCGACGGGCGGCAGGCCCTTGGCCTGATCCGCCGCGTTCGCGCCGGCCGTCGTCGCCGCGGGGAGCGTCACGACGAGCGTCGCGCCGCGACCGGCGCCAGCGCTCATGGCCTCGGTCCTGCCGCCGTGCAGCTCGACGAGCTCCTTCACCAGCGCGAGGCCGAGACCGAGCCCGCCCGCGCGCCGGCGGCTGGAGCTATCGGCCTGGCGGAACGGGGCGAACACGTGCGGCAGGAACTCGGGTGCGATCCCCTCGCCGGTGTCGGACACGCTGAGGCGCACGCTGTCGTCCGCGCGGTCGAGCCGCACGTCGACCGCGCCGCCGGACGGAGTGAACTTGAGCGCATTCGAGACGAGGTTCCACGCGACCTGCGTCAGCCGCCGCGGATCGCCGGTCACCTCCGCGGCGCCCGCCGCGATCGAGACGTCGACCCGCAGGCCGACGCCCTTTTCTTCGGCGGCGGGCTGCAGGCTCTCGACCACCTCGGCGACAACATGGGCGAGGCGCACGCGGCGCGCTTCGAGGCGGATCCGGCCCGCGGCGAGAAGCGCAGAGTCGAGCAGCACGTCGATCAGCCGTTCCTGCGCCGCGACGTTGCGCTCGATCACGGCGGCGCCGCGCCGGACCGAGTGCGGGGCGACCGCCTCCTGCCCGAGAATGTGCGCCCACCCTCGGATCGCGTTTAGCGGCGTGCGCAGCTCGTGCGATAGCACGGCGAGAAACTCGTCTCTCGCCCGGATCGCCTCCTCTGCCGCGGCGCGCGCCGTGCGCTCCTCGGCGAGCGCGCGCCGGCGCTCGCGCTCCGCACCTTCGCGCTCGGCGATCTCGGCACGCAGCCGGCGGTTCGCCTCGTCCAGCTCGCGCGTGCGCGCCGCGACGCGCCCTTCCAGGCGCTCGTTCGCGCGCCGCAGCCGTTCGGTCACGATGTCGGGGAGGCCCGACGCGCGGTCATGGTCGGTGGCAAGCAGGTAGACAACCGCGAAGACGAGCAGGCTGATCACCAGGCCGCCGGCGAGCACCCACCACGCGCGGCTCGACCCGGGCGGTGCATCCAGCCCAGGCAGCGCGGCCGCGGACAGCGTCCAGGGCCGTCCGTGCAGCACGACCGTCCTGCGGTCGGCCAGCTGCGGCGACGACGTCGCCGCGCGGGCGCTCGCGTACAACAGGGCGTTCTCGTTCGTCCCCC